>NYWY01000042.1 GCA_002685335.1 Planctomycetaceae bacterium | reverse complement strand
GCGAAGAGCAATTCAGAAATCGTTCGAGACGGAGGCATGGTCGGCCTGAAGGATAACGCCCCCGTGCCAGGCGGCACGGGGGCGTCGAAGGTCGATCTCTTATCCGGCTGGAGTCAAGCCGAAAGTCAGGCCTGGCGCTTGCGACGCATGCCGGCGGCGCCCGCGGCCAGTCCAAGCAGTCCGATGGCACCGGGGGCCGGAATTGCACCGGCCTGGATGGCGGTCCCGGCATCGGTCTCGATCGCGTAGCCGTCGATCGTCAGGTAGGCGCCGTCCCAGGACATCGAGACCCAGCCGTAGTTGGGTGCCACCCCTTCCCCGAACCCATCGTTGTTGAAGAAGGCGAAACCCATGTATCCCGAGACGGAATCTTCTGCTCCGGGGGCCCAAGCGCCCTTGCTCACGGTCTTGCCGCCTCCCTTCTTACTATTCGTGGTCCCGGTTTTGGCACCAACTCCCACGATAGCGGGCTTGTTGGATTTCACGCTGATCGACTCTCCGGCGCTGAAGTTGCGGAGCAACTTGGAAGATCCGCTCACGAGCAACGCGATGTCGCCGTTTCCCTTGGCACCCATGAAAGCCCCGGGGCCGGTGCTGTTGGTGCCAGCCAGGAACTTGATCGATCCGAAGCCCATGTCGAGCGTGTTGAAGTCCGGCCCGTTGAGTGGACCGCCAAACGTCAGAGAGACGGATTGGTAGACGATGTCGGCTTCCGCGATGTTCGTGAAAGCCACACCGCCACCACCGACGGCGATCGCCGGGAGAGTCACCGCGGACACGTAGCGGTCGATCCGCTGCTTTGAACTGCTCATCTGGAATTCTCCTTGACGGGATGGGAAGTAGGAACGACGCATGACGACCTGATACTGCAGAGGTCGGGGGAACAAGCGCTCCTTGATGGTACCAAAGCACTCACGATCCACCAAGACCGGAATCGCAAAAGCATCAACGCTTCAAAGGACCCTCGATATCCGGACGCGGATCTGGAAATTCCAGCATCCGGAAACGCTCCCGTCGATTCAACCTCGCCGAGGCCCTTTCCACCCTGCATGGACGATCCGTTCCGGTCCCCCCTCGGCCTGGAAACCAGAGATCCTGAGCTGGGAAGTGGATTCCGAGCGGATACCCTGAAGGTCACGTGCAGCTTCGACTCCTCGATCATCGATTCTTCCAACGATCGATCCGGACCCGACTTCCCTTCAAATTCGGGGTTCAGGTCCTCGAGGAGGTCCCGCTCGCCCAACTCGAGATCCGGGTGGAGACCCCGGACGGGCGACAAGAGATCGGCCGGGCCGGTGACCTCCTGGTACCGAAGTGGTTCGAGAAGAACCCCGACACGACACCCTCCGAGGATTCCGCCGCCCTCGCCGACAGCGTGAAGGCCGCCGTCGAACTCGGAGATCAGCTGACCGCGACCGCCGGCCCGCATCCCGTGTTCGACATCACCGAGGTCCTTCGCATCGAACGAGTGGGCCACCGCGACCACCGGAATGCCGATGTCCTGGTTCGCGGGTTCGGCGTCGCCATGGTCGAGCGGGCCCTCATCGATGCCGCCTGCCGGATCGCCGGCACCTCCTTTGACCAGGCCATCCGCAGCGACCTCCTGGGCTTCACCGCCCGTCGCCTTCTGCCCGAAGTGGACGAGTGGTCGCCGGCGATGCTCCCTTCCCGCCGCGATCGACTCCCGGTCCGGCACACCATCGGCATGCTCGATCCTCTGACCGAGGAGGATGTCTCGCCCGGGGAACGGGTCGACGACGGTCTGCCCCAGACCCTGGCGGAAGACGTCCGTCGCTACGGCATCCGACGATTCAAGATCAAGATCTGCGGAGATCGATCCCGCGACGAGCCACGACTTCGTTCGATCGCCACCGTCGTCGCTCGACATGCGGTCGGTGACACCGTCTTCACCCTGGACGGCAACGAGCAGTGCCTCGATCTCGACGCCCTCGCCGGGATGCTGGAGGACCTTTCACGGGCGGCGGACACCGGCCCGCTGATCGAAAACCTCGCGTTGGTCGAACAACCTCTGCCCCGACGCGACACCTTCGATTCCGAACACCGATCCGGACTCGAACGACTGTCCCGCATCGCCCCGGTGATCATCGATGAAGCCGACACGGATGCCAGGGCCTTCCGCCGCGCCCTGGATGCCGGCTACGCCGGAGTGAGCGTGAAGGCGTGCAAGGGCGTCTTCCGGGCGGTCGCGAATCGAGGCCTGGTCGAGACGGTTCGGGCCCGGGGAGGCATCGCCTTCCAGAGCGGCGAGGACCTCACCAACCTCGGTTCGATCCCGCTCCAGCAGGACCTCTGCCTTCAAGCGACGCTCGGGGTCTCCGACGTCGAGCGGAACGGCCACCACTACTTCCGCGGACTCGACCATCTCGGAGACGAAGTCGCCCACGGTCTGGTCCGGGCGATGCCCCACCTCTACACCCTCGATGGCGATCTTCCGTCGCTGAAAATCGAGCAGGGAACCGTCGACCTCCGGGATCTGGTCGACGAGACGGGCTTCGGGGGACCCCTCGGGCTGATGTCGGCCGCGGCGGACTCGGAGTAGGATCCAGACCGGAAGAGTCCTCACGCCCCTCCGGACACCCAAAGACATGGATCACACGCCCCCCGGCCGCTTCAAGACGATCGAGGCCTTCCGAGATCGCTGGCGCGAACTCGATCCGGAGCGACAGCTCGACTGCGACCTCGAGATCGGGCCCGACGGTCCGCTCTCGATGCCGTTGGACGTCGTCACCCCGGACGGCGGCGTTCGGACGATCGGCAATCGATTCGCCGTCCATCCGATGGAGGGATGGGATGCCACCCCCGAGGGCGGCCCCAGCGAGGACACGCTCCGCCGCTGGAGACGATTCGGTGAAAGTGGTGCCAAGCTCGTCTGGGGCGGCGAGGCCTACGCGGTCCAACCCGATGGCCGCGCCAATCCGAATCAGTTGCACCTGAACCCGGATCCCGGCGTCGACGATGCCGGCAACCTGAGCCGGTTGCTCGAGACCCTGCAGGCGGGTCATCGCGAGCGACACCAGACCACCGATGATCTCCTGGTCGGTCTGCAACTCACCCATTCCGGTCGGTTCAGCCGACCGGAGGGAACGCGGATGACTCCGCGAATCGCGGAATTGAATCCCGTGCTCTCCGCCAAGTACGGACTCGACGCCTCGGTGCACATCCTGACCGACGGCGAACTCCGGACGATCTCCGACAACATGGTGAAAGCGGCCTGCCTCGCCGCGGACGTCGGCTTCGACTTCGTCGATGTCAAGTGCTGCCATGGCTACCTGCTCCACGAACTCCTCGGTGCCCACACCCGCCGCGGGGACTTCGGCGGCTCGTTCGAGAATCGCACCCGGCTCTTCCGCGACACGGTGCGGGCGATCCGCTCGGAACGACCCGGCCTCTTGATCGGATGTCGCGTCTCGATCACCGACACCTACCCCATGTTCCGACGGGACGGCGATGCCATCGGGTACCCGAAGAACGTCTCGGAGAACACACCCTGGCGCCATGGCTTCGGGGTCAACCCGATGGATCCGACCCTCAGCGACTTCACGGAGCCGCAGGCCTTCCTCGAACTCTGTCGGGAACTCGGGGTCTTCATGGCGAACCTGACCGTGGGCAGCCCCTACTACTGCCCCCACCTCCAGAGACCCGCGGCCTATCCCCCGAGCGACGGCTACCTCCCGCCCCGCGATCCGCTCTGCGAGGTGCAGCGTCACCTCCAGACCGTGAGGACCATCAAGGCGCTGGTTCCGGACCTCCCGCTGGTCGGCAGCGGCTGGTCGTACCTCCAGGAATGGCTCCCGTTCGTCGCCCAGCACGAGGTTCGTCTCGGCATGGTCGATGCGGTGGGTCTCGGCCGATCGATGCTCTCGTATCCCACCCTTCCCGAAGACGTGATCGCGGGTCGTCCGCTGCAGCGCAAGTACCTCTGCCGGACCTTCAGCGACTGCACCACCGCCCCCCGAAACGGGATGATCTCCGGCTGCTACCCCCTCGACGAACACTACAAGTCCATGCCCCAGTCGGTCGAACTCAAGCTGCTTCGCAAGGAGGCCTCCAAGGCATGAGTGATTCGAACCCCGAAGTGCCGGCCCGATTCGCGGAAATCGACTCCCGCCCCCTCCCCGGCCGGATCGCCGGCTATCTCCGGTACATGGGGCCGGGATATCTCCAGTCCGCGATGACCCTCGGCGGCGGCAGCGCCTTCGCCGCCCTGTTCGGCGGCGCCGCCTTCGGCTATCAGCTGCTCTGGGTGGCCCCGACCGCGATGTTGCTGGGGATCATCGTGATGGCCGCCGTGGCCTGGATCACCCTTTCGACCGGCGAAGATCCCTACGACGCGTTGAAGAATCACGTGCATCCGGTCTTCGCCTGGATGTTCGCGTGGGGCGGCCTGCTCAGTTCGATCATCTGGCAGTTCGCCCAGTACGCCCTCGCCGCCGCGATGCTGGCCCTGCTGTTCGGCGTCCCTCCGATCGTGGGCGGTCTCATCGCCCTCGCCTGGTGCGTGTCGATCGGACTGCTGCACGGCCGGGCCCCGCGATTCATCCGCGGCTACGAGATCATCCTCACCGCGATGGTGTGGTTCATCGTCGCCTCGATGGCGATCGTCGTGTTCCGAACCGGGATCCCGAATCCCGGCGAAATGCTCGGGGGATTCATACCTTCGATTCCCGAGGACTGGACGGGAACCGGGGCCGATGGCGAACCGGTTTCGATCGACAGTCTCACGGTGATCGTCAGCGGACTCGCAGCCGCGGTCGGAGCCAACATGCTCTTCGTCTATCCCTACACCCTGAGGAAGAACGGCTGGGGTCGGGAACATCGACGACTCGCTCGGTACGACCTGGTGTTCGGAATGTTCCTGCCGTTCACCATCGCAGTGAGCCTGATGGTCATCGCCAGCGCCGCGGTCTTCCACTTCGGAGACGCGGGATTCTCCGGAGCGAAGATCGCCCCCGCGAAAGCGGCGGAGATCTTCGCCTCGCCGGACCGACTCGGACCGGTGATCGGCAAGTGGATCTTCGGCCTGGGAATCCTCGCCATGGCCCTGTCGTCGATCACGATGCAGATGCTGGCTTCGGGGTTCGCGGGGGTGAAACTCTTCGGAGTCCGGGAGGATTCGGTCGGCCACAAGGCGTTCATCCTCCTCCCCGCGATCGGCTTCCTCGGCGCGGTGTTCTGGGGGGACATGCGACTGTGGGTGGCGGTCCCGACCAACGTGATCTGCGGCCTGTTCCTCCCCGTCTCCTACCTTGGTTTCACGCTGCTGCTCCGAAACCGGGCGTTGCTCGGCTCCGACCGCCCGGGCGGCCGACTGGGCATCGCCTGGGCCACCGGCATGCTGCTCGCGACCATCGTGCTGACGGTGTTCCTCGCGACCGTCGTGGCCCAACAGGCTCCCGGGTTCATCGAGCGGATCCTCGCAGGCATCGGCGCCGGGTCGGGAGCCGGCCCATGAGCGGGAAGATCGTGACGCCGAGTGGCCCGTTCGAGCTGACCGAAGATCGATGGGCGGATCTCCGGGACGGGGTCGACCCGAACTCTCCCCTCCCGCGGCTGTGCTACGCCGCGGCCCACGTGGTCATGCGTTCGTCCTACGCCGGGATGCCCCACTCCCTGGAAACGCCCGGTCGCGCGGCGGAGATCGCCGAACACGTCGACTGGGAAGCCACCATGGATCTCCGCCGAGGGATCGGGGCCAGCGGCATGGGGATCGCGGAGGCGATGGACACTGCGCAGCGATTCGATCTCGGATGGAACGCGGCCCGAAGACTGATCGAGGAGACCGGCCGTCTCTCACTGCCCGGCGGGTTCTGCGCCGGCGCCAGCGTCGACCACCTGGAAAAAGCCGAGACCACCAGCCGATTGATCGACGGGGTGGTCGAACAGATCGAAGTGATCCGAGCCGCCGGTGGCGTCGCCGTGGTGTTGCCGATGCCGCGACTGTGCGAACTCGGCCTCGACGAGGACGGCTTCGTCGAGGTCTATGCCGACATCGCCCGGGAGGCGGGAGACGGCCCCCTGGTCGTGCACTGGCTCGGCCCCATGTTCCTCGCCTCGCTCGAGGGCTACTTCCCCGGGGATTCCTTCCTTCGAATCATGCGGGCCGATCCCGAGCGATACCGAGCGGCGAAACTCTCCCTGCTGGATCACGATCTCGAGGTGCGATTGAGGCGGGATCTTCTCCAACGGGATCAGATCATGATGACCGGAGACGACTTCCACTTCGGTGCCCTGATCGCGGGAGAGACCGATGGCCTCGCGACCGTCGAACGAACCACGGAATTCGATGGTCGAACCATCGACCTGGGCGACTTCAGCCACGCTCTTCTCGGAGTCTTCGACGCGATCGCACATCCTGCCGCCCTCGCCCTGCGGCGACTCGCCTCGGGTGATCGCGAGGGTTACGATCGGATCATGGAACCATGCGAACGCCTCGGCCAGGCGTTGTTCCGGGCTCCGACCCGTTTCTACAAGACCGGACTCGCATTCCTTGCGTGGCTCGATGGACGACAGTCCAATCCGATGCTGGTGAATCACGAGGAGACGCGGCGTTCACCGGCGGAGTTGATGGAGGCCCTTGAACTGGCGGACGCGGCCGGATGTCTCGAGAATCCAGGCCTGGTCGCCGACCGGATGAATCGCCTGGTCACCGGCCACGATTCCGGAGTCGGGAAACATTCCGACGGGGGTCCGAATCCCCGATCCCCCCGCCGAGCCACACCGTGACCTTTCCTGCGAACTCCGACTCCTCCCCGTCCGACGCCCCCCCCGATCGACCCGAACATCGGCTTCTGGTCCGGGTCGCGGTCGCACTCCACGAAGGCGGCGCACCCTCGTACCGAATCGAGGACACCGTGGCGATCCTCGGTCGAAGATTGAACGTCGAGACCTCGATCTTCGCGGTTCCCACCGGACTGACGATCGGTCTGGGACCACTCGATCGACAGCGCGTCCGGATCGTGCGCACCCAGCCGAGACCACCTTCGCTGGAACGATTGCGATTGGTGAACGACGTGGTGGACGACATGGTCGCGGACGAGGTCGAGACGGACACCGCGATCCGAAGACTGGATGCGATCTTCGCCCGGCCGGCGCGATGGAGCGCGGGCTGGGTGCTCGCGGCCTTCTGCGTGACCGGTCTGGGCGTGAGTCGACTCGCCGGAGGGTCGAGCGGAACCATCATCGGCGCCGGACTCGCGGCCCTCGGCGTGGGGCTGGTGCTTCTGCTCCTCGGACGGTCACCGAACCGGGTCGCCCTCGGGGAGATCATCGCCGCCTTCACCGCCTCGATCATCGCGACTTCCACGCTCGCCATTCTTCACGGCGACACCGTGCTGATCACGGTGGCGGCGATCATCGTCCTGGTGCCGGGCCTCACCCTGACCATCGCGATGCGGGAACTGGCCATGGGTCATCTGACCTCCGGGACCGCGAGGCTGATGGGCGCGATCAAGTCCTTCGTCGCCCTCGCCTTCGGGGCGGGCATCGGCGAGCGGATCGGCATGCTGTTCGTGAGCGGTGGTCTGGACCAGATCACGGTCGCCCCCCTCGGAGGCGTCGGTGTGCTGCTGGCCGTGATCGGGGCCGGACTCGGTCTCATGGTGCTGCTCGAGGAGTCCCCCCGCATGGCACCCTGGTTCATCGCGGCGGTCGTGGTGGGCTGGGGATCAATCCGCCTCGCCGCCCCCATCGGTGCCCCGGAGATCTCCGCCGCGATCGCGGCGTTGGTGGTCGGACTCGGGGGAAATCTCGCCAACCGACTGCTCGGTCTTCCCGCGGCGATCCTTGCGGTCCCCGGACTGATCGTCCTGGTTCCCGGCGCCCTCGGCCTTGCCGGAATCCGAGCGCTGCTGGGCGAAGACGCGATCGCGGGATTGGAGACGATCATCGAAACCGCCCTGGTCGGGGGTGGACTGGTCGCCGGCCTTCTGGTGGCGAACCTCCTGATTCCGCCGAGATCGACGCTGTGATCCGGCTGATCCCTCCCGGGCTGCTCGTCCTCCTGACGTTGGTCGCCGGCTGTGGTCCGGCCTCGTCAGCCTTCGAGGAATCGCTCGAGGATGCCCTCACCGTGCTCGACCGCTCCGAACCGATGACCGCGGACGACTGGCGGCGCTGGTTGCTCGTGCATCCTTCATCGCGTCTGCTCGACCGGGATCCGCCGGACATCGAATCGACGCCGATCCCGGGCCGATTCGACGCGACCGCCTACGCCGCGGCGATTCTTCCGGCGACGCGTTTCCGGGATGCCGATCACCGCCATTCGATTCTCGGTCCGCCCCCGGAGGAGACGCCCGCATCGTCCCTGCCCACTCGTCGCGAGCACCGTGCGGCCCCGCATCGAAGCCCCGCTCCACTCGGGTGGATCGCCGACGGACTGGACGCCTACCTCGCCGAAGTCAACGGCTCGGTCGCCCTTCGTTTTCCCGACGGAGAACGCGCCTGCCTGGACTGGGTGCGAACCAACGAACGCCCGTACACGAGCCTGGGACGGCGACTGATCGATGAGGGGCACGCCGAAGCCGACGGTCTGACCCTGCAGACGATTCGCGACCTGCATGGACGAGATCCCGCGCTGGTCGAGTCGCTCATGCTCGACAACGATCGCATGGTCTACTTCCGGAAGATCCCCTGCGATCAGTGGCCCGAGGCCTCGACCGGCGTCCGACTCGTTCCCCGGCACGCCGCGGCGGTCGATCCGGACGTCATCCCCCTGGGAAGCGTGATCGTGGTCGAACGTTCCGACGGGACCCGGATGGTCGCCATGGCGATCGACACCGGCGGCGCGATCATCGGTCGAAGGATCGATCTCTTCCTCGGAACCGGTTCCGGTGCGATGGCCGAGGCCGGCGACGTGGTCGAGTCGGTCAGGATCCGGATTCTTCGTCCCGCCCGATGATGAAAACGTCCTCCGAGATCCGCGAAGAGCGTCGATTCGCCGACCGCGAGAACCGCGAGGATGAGGCGGCGTTCCACCTTGCCGGGAGAATGTAGATGACCTAGGCCTTCTCAGGCAACTCAGCAATGAAGGCCTCTAGGGCCTCCTTGTCCTTGTCTCTTTTCAATTCCATCATCTGATCCCGTCGTCTTCGTCGTCCTCGTCCTCGTCTTCGTCGTCCTCGTCCTCGTCTTCGTCGTCTTCGTCCTCGTCTTCGTCGTCCTCGTCCTCGTCGTCGTCGTCCGGGACCTCGTGCTCAATACCAGGGAAAGCGTCAATGAGTTCATCACAGACATTGGCAATCAGGTTTTCTATTTCAAACTCATCAGCCTCACGCGCCAATCCTTCAGCCTCCTCCAACTTATGAAGAGCCTCGGCTAGGACAAAACGCTGATGCTTGAGGGGATCTTTCATTAGAGGCTCCTATTCACGAACTTAGCGGGGGTCAGATCGGCAGGTCGTCGTCGTCGGACTCGCCCCAGTCTTCCTCGTCGTCGTCATCAAGATCACTGAACACATCACCACTGAACACCACCTCTCCCAGGAACGCTGCGATCTCGTTGCCCACCTTGATCGCCGTCTCCCTGTCAGGGATGGTGTCGAGGTAGTCCTCCAGGGAAGCCAGTACCTGGCCTACGCCCCTCTTGGCCTGATCAGAGATGCTGGCCGGGTCGAAGTCGTCGGAAGCCGGGGCGTCCGCCAAGGCCGCCGATACGACTGCCTCGACTCTCTTCATCAATTCGTGGATATCAGTCATGCCAGTAATCTACTCCTACGTGGAAGCGCCCCTAGTTCTCACTGATCACGCCCTTCCATAGAAGTGCCGCCACCCTTCTTGTGGCTGACGTTGGCCTGCAGGCCTGGGGGTGAGCTTGGTAGGTCGTGGCGAGGGCCCTTTAAACAACCCAACCACAAGCAGCAAGCCAAAGTGCTTTCCTGTATTAAAGAGCAGCCCTACCTTGATTAATAGGTGTAGATGATCTAAAACGATCCGACTGACGGAGGAGCCGGCAGGCTCAACCGAGCAGAAGTCGTTCCACCGCGGGAATCGACATGGTCACCAGCACTCCACCCGCCGCGGCGATCGCGATCGCGAGCCCGACCAGGATCACCACCTCGGTCCCCAGAATCACCGCGACCCGGCCTCGACCGGCCCCGATGAGATTCATGGTGTCGATCTCGGTCGCCCGGATCCGGATCGAGAGGGCGATCACCACGGCGACCAGCAACGCGGTCGCCACCGCCACCGCGGCCAGGACCGCGAGCAGGATCCGCCGGACCCGGAAGACTTCGACCAGGAGACGCTCGATGACCTCGGTCGCACGGACCACCTGCATCGGCAGTCGACCGACGTCGGCCCGACCGAGCAGGATGGTGCCGGCCTTGCGATCACGCGGCAGAAGGATCGCCGCGGTCACCGGACGTTCCTCCGGCGGACCATGGAAGTGGAACGAATCCCGATTGTCGTCGGTGATCTCCACGAACTCGCGAACCTTGGCGCTACCGACCACCACCCCGTCACGACGACCCATCACCAGTTCGGGATCGTCGGCGTCCTCCAGTTCGTCATGTCCGTGCGCGAGTCCCTGCACGATCCAGGCGGTCTCGAGCGAACTGAAGATCGCTTCGTCATCCGCACCCCCGGTCGGTTCCAGCACGCCGACCACCCGCATGCGGAGAGGGTAGGCCCCGGCCAGATCGAACATCTCACGGGGTTCGGTGGTGATCCGGTCATCCACCACGATCCCGGCCCGTGCCGCGACCGTGGCGCCCACGATGCACTCGCCCGCGACCGCGAAGGGTCGACCGTCGGCGCAACGAAGACCGCGAAAACGCACGTAGCCCGGATCGACTCCGACCAGCGGCGCTCCCTTGACGCGGTCTCCGAGCACGATCGGCAGCGCGGTCGCCAGTTCGCCTTCCACCAGGGCGTCGATCTCGCCGAAGCGAACCACCCGCTCCGGCGGCGTCCGGAAGTAGAGGGCGGAGAGGACCAGATCGATCGGAGCCCCGGGAGCCCCGGCCACCAGCGGGGTGGCTTCCGCCCGCGACCTCAGGGATCGTTCGCCGGCATCCACCACGCCGTCGACCGCGAGGGGCAGGAACCCGACCAGCGACAACGCGAGCAGCAGCAGCGTCGTGCGGCCTCGATGGTGCCGAAGGTGGCGGACCGCGAGGAAGATCGAATGTCGAAGAACACTCATCGATCCGCCTCCCCGTCGATCGCGCCGACCGGCGCGATGTCCCGCCCGAGGTCGATCACCCGATCGAAGGCGTCCAGAAGATCGTGGTCGTGGGTGACGGTGAGCACCGCGGCGTCGCGATCCCGGGCCGCGGCCAGCAAGGCTTCGAGAATCACCCGTTTGTTGGCCGGATCAAGGTTGCCGGTCGGTTCATCCGCAAGCACCAGCCCGGGCTCGGTCACCAGCGCCCGACAGATCGCGACCCGCTGTCGCTCCCCCTGACTCAGGAGGGAGATCGAGCGTCGTCGCAGCCGTTCGATGCCGAGTCGTTCGAGCAGGATCCCGGCCCGATCCCGAGCCGCGCGATCAAGTCGCCCGGCACCCAGCCGGAACGGAAGCAGCACGTTCTCGGAGACGTCGAGATGCTCCAGCAATCGAAAATCCTGGAACACCACTCCCACGGTCGAGATCCGCATTCGACGTCGCTCCCCTTCGGAGAGGGTCGAGAGATCCCGGTCGTCGAGTCGGACGGTCCCGGAAGCCGGAAGCAGGATTCCGGAAGCGAGCCGGAGCAAGGTGGTCTTTCCGCACCCGCTGGGGCCGATGATGGCCACCGATTCGCCGCGTTCGATCGCCAGGGACTCGAGCTGCAATCGGAACGCCACACCACCCTCACGGGGGGCCGGGTAGTCGAATCGAATGCGATCGAGTCGGAGCATGGGTGAACGCAATCAGCGGGAACGAAGCGTGGATGGCCAGGATTGCTAGGGTACCGCAAACCCCGCCGGAGTCTCACGAATGCGAATCGACCGAATCATCACCCTTCGAATCCTCGCCGCCTGCGGTCTCGCCCTCGGCGCCGCCGCCTGCGACACCGACTCCATCACCGCCGAGGAAGCGGCCGGCGGAGGCACCCCCGTGGTGGCGGTGTCCAACCATCCGCTCCGATTCTTCGTGGAGAAGATCGCCGGCCCCGCGGTCGCCATCGAGTGGCGGGTTCCGGAAGGCGTCGATCCCGCTCGCTGGAATCCCACCGCCGACGACGTCGCCGCCATGCAGTCCGCGGACCTGATTCTCCTCAATGGCGCCGGGTACGAAGGTTGGTTGCCCACCGCGAGCCTCCCGGCAGATCGCCTGGTCGACACCACGGCGTCGGTCCGCGATCGGCTCATCCGGACCAACGGTCCGGTCCACACCCACGGTCCGGGAGGAGAGCATTCCCATGCTGGAATGGCTTCCACGACCTGGCTGGATCCGGAGATCGTCGTCATTCAGGCCGAGGCGGTCCGGGACGCCCTGATCAAGCTGTCCCCCGCGGACCAGGTCGCCTTCAACTCGAGATTCGGGCTGCTTCGTCGAGAGCTCGGCGAGCGCTTCGCGTCGATCGAACAGGCGATCAACACCCGTCCCACGACCCCGGTCATCTACAGCCACCCGTCCTACCAGTACCTCCAGCGACGCTTCGGCATGAACGGAGTCGCCGTTCACTGGGACCCCGACACCGAACCGGACCAGAACCAGATCGCGGAGCTGGACATGGCGTTGACCGGGCAGCCTTCGACCTACTTCATCTGGGAGTCCGAACCGATCCCCGCGAACGTGGAACGACTTCGGAAGAAGGGCCTGATCAGCGTGGTCTTCGATCCGTCCGGTGCCGGCGGCGAGGACGGCGATCTCCTGGTCACCCTCGACCAAGGAGCCGAAAGCCTGCGAAAGGTCTACGGAGCCGAGAGCGACTGACTCTCCCGCCTCCGAAAGGAACTCACGGCATCGGCACGCCGATGCAGGCGATGGTTCGTCTGCCGATTCGCAGACCGTGAACCTCGAGCGTGCTGGTGGCCGAAGGTCCGGCGTTGGTTTCCGAGGCTCGGGCATCCAACCTTCCCAGGCGACGCGTCCAATCGTCCGCGTCGACCGCCCCCGCCCGGGTCTTGACCACGATTCGCGCGGGTCGGGCCCCATCCCATTCGGCCACCAGGTCTTCGATCGCCTGACCGATCGCGTCGATCCGCGGAGAGACGATTCGGAGCAGTCGGGTCGGACGGCACCAGCGAATCCCATGGTTCACGGGTCGGGCTTCGATCGCCGACGCCTCGATGATTCCAAGACCGAGTCCCGCCGCGGGTTCCCGCAACGGCGCCGACCCGTACTCCGCTCGCCAGGCGACCGGCCCCAGCTCGCCACGTTCCACCGCGGGATGAAAGGTGACCAACGCCAGATCGCATCGGGCTCGATCGCGGGCCTCGAAGATCGCCTCCGCGCCGCCGACCGGGATCGACCCCGGCTCGCCCTCGAGCGTCTCCCCCGATGGCAGATCCACCGCTTCGATTCCCGCCGTCCGGGCGAGAGAACCGGTCCAGACCACCGCCTGCACCAGTCGCTCGGATTCAGAGACGAAAGAGATCGACTGTCGTTCGTGCAACTCGGGGAACGGCCGTGGGAGACCTGGCCCGAGCTTCACGCCCGCCCCGTTCGCCCGGGAGACGATCGAACGGATCACCTCCAGCGACGGCACCAGATCCTCGAGCCCCCAGTGACGACGGCCGGTCGACTCATCACGACGAGCGGGATCGAGATGAACGAGCCCGGCCTCGATCTCGACGTCTTCGACCGCCTCCACCCGGGTCACCACCCCCGCATTCCGACCCGCCATGAACGCTCGTACCGGATCACGATCCACCGCGACGCACGGCCCTCGAGCCGCGAGGGCCATCGCATCACCACCGATTCCACAGCACAGGTCGAGCACCGCGTCGGATCCGAAGCGTGAGGCCTTCCAGCGGGCGACCACCGATCCGCTCGCCTGTTCGACCCCTTGCCGATCGAGCAGCAGGCGTTCCGGCTCCGCGAACTTCGATCGACCCCGCCTTCGGGCATCCGCCAGTTCGAGGGCTTCGGTCGTCGGCATCCCCGGGTGCTTCTTGCGGAGTCGAGCGATTCCCGCGGGGTCGACCCCGACCGCGATGACGTCCGCCGCGTCCTGACGCAGGGCTTCCGCATCGGCGGCGGCGAGCCGCCGCCAGACGGCCAGTCGCGAGTCGGGATTCTCATCGTTCGGAGGGGTGCTCACCGCCGGATGCTACCGCCTCCCCGAGGGTGACCCGCCGCTTGCGGTACGCTCCGGACGCCGCGGTGACGAACGTCGTCACCGATCGGCCACCCTCCGGAGCCGCCAGGATCCACCGATGCCAGATCTCCGTACCGCCGACGTCCTTCGAACCACCGGTTCCTTCGCGATCTTCGAAGGGGTTCTCTTCATCCTCGGCGGCATCCTGCTGGTCATCGCGCCCTTCGCCGCGGTGGAGACCCTCACCCAGGTGACCGGAGTGCTCCTGCTGCTCGGCGGCATCATCGGAGTCATCCGCGCCATGGGGCATCCCAGGGATCAGCACGCCAGCAGCGCGGGCGTCCTCGGTCCGATCCTCGCTTCCCTCGCGGGCGCCGTCCTCCTGATCGACCCCACCCTCGCGGCGACCTTCCTGGTGACGGTGCTGGGCGCAATGCTCCTGGTCTCCGGCGGGATGCAGATCGCCGCGGCCTGCGGCGCCCACGGACGCGACGGCTGGATCATGTTCCTGATCTCCGGCCTGGCGACGGTCCTGCTCGGGGCCGTGGTCTTCCTGATGCCCGGCATCGCGATTTTCGTGTTCGCCATCTTCGCGGGAGTCCAGTTGTTCTTCGTCGGGGTGATGATGATCCGAGGCGGCTCGGAATTCCGTCGGATCTCCCGCACCGCCTGATCACTCGGACTCGTCGCGACCCCGAGGTCCGCTACCGACTCGAGGATGAATCCGGATCGGGGTCGGCCGGACCTTCGCCGCGAACCGGTCGTCGAAAGATCGAACGAAAACGACGATTGAACGGTTCCTCCGGCTCGAGAAAGTCCTCCCACGAATCCAGCACCAGGCCCTGATGCTCGAAGGCCGAGCACTCCGCGCGACTGATCGCCCACGGCGGCCCGCTCCCGTCGACCTCGGCCTCGTCGTCCCGGCCTCGCATCACCGCGAGGAGCACACCACCGGGCGCGACGCATTCGGCGACCGGCGTGAATCCGGCCGATCGATCGGGCCACGGAATGGCCTGCAGCGTGTAGACCTCGAGGACCAGATCGAATGCGCCGCGATAGCGATCGGGAAGTCGAAAGAGGTCCTGGACCTCGTAGGTGACGGAACTCTCCGGATGCTTTCGTCCACACCACGCGATCGCGGAGCGCGATACGTCGAAGGCCGTGACTTCGAAACCCCGGGCCGCGAGTTCTTCCGCGTCGTCTCCGAAACCGCACCCCAGGACCAGGGCGCGTCCGCCTTTCGGAACGGAGGCGTGTTCCATGCCCCCGAGAAAATGTGAATTCGGCGCCCCGTCGGCCCACGGGATCCGATCGGTGCTGCCCTGGGATTCCCGGTAAAGCGGTTCGAACCAGCCGCAGGGATTCCCCGCCTGGCGAGCGGTCTCGCAGAGTCGCTGCACGCGTTGACGAAGGGCTGCTCGATCCATGGGCGGATCCTAATCCGATCCAACGCTCGGACGCGTCGGCTCCGGACGCCACGTCGTCTCCACCCCACCCGCTCCACTCCGGGGCCGACCCCTTCGATTCCGGCCGATCCACGCCGCATCGAAGGGCGAGGTTGGAATCGTGACACCATGGCCGCCGGACCACCCATCGGCGATGATTCAATCATCCCGGGATGCGGCCATGCCGATGCGGGACGACATCCGACGAGGCCGGATACGCTCCTCGTCGATGACTCCGGCCGACCCGACCGAAAACGACCCCACGACCCCGACCCCCCCGACGGGTGCGGATGGCGACCAACCGACCCGCTCCGTCGCCCTGAAGACGATCGTGGTGACCAGTTTCGCCGCGGTGCTCATCGGTCTGGTCGCGGTGCTGTTCGAGCGACTGGAGGACCTGGGCGCGATCTCCATGGCGTTCCTGAAGGGGCAGTCCGAAGACGGCGATCCCCTGGTCACCGGCATCTGGACCACCATCCTGCCGGCGCTCTCGGTGCTGGTGGCGATGCCTCTGATCATCGGACTGCAACGAAAATTCTTCCCCGGAACCGAAGGAACCGGGATACCCCAGGCGATCGCGGCGATTCGCATCGGCCCCTCGCCCGCTCGGCGGTTCATGCTCTCCACCCGGATCGCGCTCGGGAAGATCCTCCTGCTCGCCATCGCCCTGGTGTCGGGGATCACCGTCGGACGCGAAGGTCCCTCGGTGCACGTGGGCGCCTGTTGCATGCACCTCTGCACCCGGATCTGCCGGGCGCCGTCGTGGCTCATGCATCACGGACTGATCCTCGCAGGTGGCGCCGCCGGCATCGCGGCCGCCTTCAACACCCCGATCGCCGGTGCGATCTTCTGCATCGAGGAGATTGGAAGAACCTTCGATCGACGAAGCATGCCGGCGATTCTGCGAACCGTGGCGATCGCGTGCGCCATCGGGGTGGTCTGCCTCGGTGACTATCTGTTCTACGGCCGCGGCAACCAGGCGGCGATCCTCCCACTGGCCTGGCCGGACGGTCTGGGGTTCCAGGAATGGCTTCTCTCCCTCCGACCCTGGATCGCGGTTCCCGTGATCGGCGTCATCGGTGGTCTGCTCGGCGGCGGATTCGCCCGGGCGGTGGTCGAGGGGAGTCGACGCATCGGCCCCGCCCTGATCAATCGCCCTGTCCGTACGGGACTCCTCCTCGGCCTCGCGCTCGCGATCATCGGCATCCTCTCCAACGGCGACAGCTACGGGGGCGGTCATTCACGAACGATCGCGATGCTTCAATCCGCCGCCGACACCGGCGAACCGATCGTCGGCTGGAGCCATCCGTTCTCCACCGCGGCCGCCAGTCTGGTCGCCCTGGTGAGCGCGATTCCCGGAGGGCTCTTCGACCCGAGCCTGACCGTCGGCGCCGGGATCGGGCAGGTGACCCACGGCTGGTTCCACGACTGGATCTCCCCCGGCATCGGACTCACCGAAGTGATGCTGCTCTGGATGTCGGCCTACTTCGCCGGTGTGGTCCGAAGCCCCTTGACGGTCGCGGCGATCCTCTTCGAGATGACGGGGGCATACGGAATGATCCTGCCCCTGATGCTGACGTCGATGATCGGCTCGTTGATCGCGGGCCGGCTCTGCGAGCCTTCGATCTACGATGCGCTGGCGAGCCAGTTCCTCCGTCGACTCGGACTCGAGGATTCGGAAGCATCCACCACCGGCCGGTCGCCCACCGACGCCGCCTGACCGAGTCCGCCGGTTCTCGGACGAATCGATGACGCGTCCCGGGGATCGGCCAAGATCACGTCCGATGCTCCTCCGACCGACACGGTGTTCCCGTCCCGCACTTCGGGATCCGCTCCCGAAGCGTTTCTGGAACGCCGAAATCCGGGCCGCGCGACCTCCCAGGTGGTTTTTCATGGTTTCCCGCGGGATTTCCGGGGTCCCCTGTTAGATTCGTTGAGTCGCCGCGGAAGGTACCGGAGGAACTCCATGATCATGTCCCCTGAATTCATCGCGTCGCTCGCCCACCCCGCCCTCGCGTCGATCAAGACCATGGTCCGACCATCGCGGCTCCTCGCCGCGTCCGGCCTCCTGACCGCGATGCTGGCCGGCGCCGGAGCGACTCACGCCGTGGCCGATGACAACTTCGGACCGGACTGGGTCGAGGATGGCGACGCGGGAAACACCCTCGAGTCGGCCCAGAAGGTCAAGGGCAACTCATCCAACGTGAACACCCTCAACGGTGCGACCGGCGGCGGAGGATTCAATCTCGACGGCGGAGCCGATTTCCAGGACATCTACCTCGTCTACATCGCCGAGCCCGAACAATTCACCGCGAGCACGGTCGGCCCCCAGGGCGAGGCCGCGTTCGACACCCGACTGTGGCTCTTCCGCTTCAACGGACCGGGAGTTTTCGCCGCCGACGACGTGAGCCCCAAGAACAACCAGACCCTGCTCAAGGGATTCGACGTTCCAAGCGACGAGGTGTTCACCCGTGGGGTCTACGGCCTCGCGATCGGGGGCGCGCCCAACATTCCGATCAACCGGGGCGGAAATCCGATGTTCCCCCCCGCGCCTCCCGGGCAGACGGTGGGTCCCAACCAGAAGAGCGCCCTCTCGCCCCTTGACGGCTGGAACCCGCTTGAAGGCGCCACCGGCTCCTACCGAATCGCCATGACCGGCGTGCGGTTCATTCCCCTGCCCTGCGGCGAGGGTGGCGACTGCTTCGCCGCGAGCGACGGACCGGGATGCGACTCCTTGAACTGCTGCGCGAAGGTCTGCGACAGTGATCCGTTCTGCTGCGACACCACGTGGGACCAGCAATGCGCCAACATCGCAAGGTTGATCTGCATGGAGTGTGGCAACCCCGGCGCGGGTCGCTGTGACACCATCCATCCGAATCCCTATTGCGACGACTCGACCTGCTGCCGGCAGGTCTGCGAAATCGATCCCCTGTGCTGCACCACCACCTGGGATGCCGGTTGCGTGAGCATCGCGGGCAAGGCCTGCGAGGTTGAATGCAACCCGGAATGCGAAGGCGACTTCAACGGCGACGGGATCCGTGACGGAGGCGATCTCGGGAGCCTGCTCGCCGCCTGGAACCAGCCCGGATGCACCGACCTCGACGGAAGCGGGAAGACCGACGGCGCCGACCTCGGGCTGCTCCTCGGGCTTCTTGGTCCTTGTCCGACCTGCGGCGACCCGAACGCGGGTGGTTGTCTCGATCCCCATCCGAACCCGGGCTGCGCGGACGCCGAGTGCTGTCTCACCGTCTGCGGCATCGACCCCGGATGCTGTGATGCGGAGTGGGACGTCCAGTGCACCAAGATCGCAACGAAAGTCTGTGACCCGGGCTGCGGCGACGCCGATTCCGGTCCCTGCCTCGAGAGCCATCCCGAACCCGGATGCGACGACCCGGGATGCTGCCGGCGAGTCTGTGAGATCCTGCCGCGCTGCTGCGACATCGCCTGGGACGAAGCCTGCGTTCAATTCGCGTTGCAGATCCCCGACTGCGTCGATTGAGTCCGTCCTCCAACCGGTCCGTGGATCAGTCTCCGAGGCCGGGCCCCATCCAGCGCCGATCGAGTTCCTCGTCCAGGGCATCGCGCGGCACGAGGTCGGATTCAGCGTCGATCGAATCCGGATCCGACGCTCTGCGGAGCCGCTCCAGTCGCCGAAGCCAACGCCGGTCGGCGGCCGAGGATTCCGACGATGCCATGATCTCCTCGATCAGACGCACCGCCTCTTCCGATCGATCGGACTGAACCAAGGCGTCGACCCGGATCAGGGCGAGCAGGACCTCTTCCGGATCCCCCGGGGGAAGCAGCGGACGATCCCGTCCGCCGATGGCGACCTCGATCGCACGATCGGCATCACCCACCAGAAGGTACGCCTCGGATAATCGTCGCCGGGTCCGTAGGACCGAAGGTGACCGGGTGCCGAAGACCACTTCGCAGATCGCAAGACCGCGAACCAGCGGATCGATCGCCTGATCGGGCCGGTCCGCGTCAAGCAACCTCCGTCCGAGGCTGGACTGCGCCCGTCCGGCCCACGCCTCGGTTGACGCGTCTCCGGTCACCAGCTCGGCCGACCGCCGAGCGGCTTCGATCGCACCATCCTCGTCCCCTCGACTCGCACGAAGTCCGGCGAGAGAATTCCAGGTGGTGGCGAGGAGTTCGCTCGGCCTCGGGCGAAGTCGGGCCCGGATGATCAACGCCTCCTTCAGCAGGCTCTCTCCCTCGGCGAACCGACGTTCTCCGTCCACCGGATTCGAATCCTCCACCGATGCCACGTGCACCGCCGCCAGATGCTGCATGGTCATCGCAAGATCCTGCGGCGGCACCGGAAGGATCCGACGGTGCTTCAACGCCGACTCGTACCGGGCCTCGGCGGTCGCCAGCATCACCACTTGTTCCCGATCGATCCGCAACGCCTCGTCATCCCGCCCCGCACCCCGGGCGTCGGCCGCGAGACGGCTCAGATCCCGAGCTCGGAACCAGGCGATGCGTCCGAGATCATGCTCCGCCGCCGCCGTACCCTCGGTGAACTCCACGCCCTCCCTCGCCGCGCGCTCCGCTTCGAGACTCGAGACTCGCCTAAAGCAGCGGCCGGCGTCGTCGAACATCTCCAGATTGCAGAAACAGTCCCCGGCGAGCCTCAGCATGATCGACTGCACCAGAGGTTCCTGATCCAGTTCCTCCAGGGCGATCTGCTCCAACCGCCCGATGAGATCCGGAGGTCGCAGATCGATCGATCCTTCCTCCTGCGGGTTGAGATACCGAAACGCCTGGACGATCGACGTCTGAACCCGTTCGGCCTGCCGTCGCCGGGCCTCGCTCTGTCGATAGAGCACGAAGAGCGAGATCGCGGAGGCGATGACCAGGACCGCGACCGTCGCGGCGAAGGCCGCGGGGAGACGATGCCGCTGAACGGCTTTCCAGACCAGATAGCCGAGCGAGTCACCCCGCGCCCGCACGGGTCGCCCGTCCTGAAGGCGACGAAGATCATCCGCGAGATCACCGGCGGTCTCGTATCGACGAGTCGGATCCGGATCGAGGGCCCGGGCGACGATCAGATCGAGTTCACGACCGACGCTCCGCCGTCGAGTCGAGAGTCGCGGAGCCACCGCCTGGACTCGATGGGTCACCAGATCCGCGACCGACGCCGGCTTGGGAAACGGGCGTTCACCGGCCACCATTTCGAAGAGCAGCAGCCCGAGGGCGTAGACATCGGCTCGGGTGTCGACCGAACTCGGATCACCGCTGAGTTGCTCGGGGGCCGCGTAGGTGAAGGTACCGAGGAACTCGCCCGCTTCGGTGGCCAGCAGTTCGGCCCGTTCCGCATCCCGCTCGTTCTCCAGCCGCGCCAGCCCGAAATCAAGCACGCGAGGAATGCCGTCGGACGACACCAGGACGTTGGCGGGCTTGAGATCGCGATGTATGACACCCCGCCGATGCGCGGCAGCGACGGCGTCGGCGACTCGTTCGAGCATTCGAACCGCATCCGCGATCGAGGGGTTCCCGTCCTCACGCCACACGTCGAGCGTCGCCCCTTCGACGAACTCCATCGCACAGTAGATCTGCCCGCCGACCGTGACGCCGCTTTCAAAGACCGTGACGATCGAGGGGTGGCGGAGGGAGGCGACGACCTCGATCTCCCGCTCGAACCGACGTCGCTGCCGACTGGTCGCGAACCGCCCCGCGAGCAGCATCTTGATCGCGACCTCCCGTCGCGTCCCGACCTGCTCCGCCAGCCAGACCACGCCCTGGCCTCCCCGGTGGATCTCCCGACGCAGTTGGTAACCAGGCACCTCGTCGACCGCGTCACTGATTCCACGAATGCCGGCGGCGGCCTCATCCAACAGGTCGTTGGCGGCTCGAAGTCGAGCCAGGGCTTCCGCACAGTCGGAACAGGCCTCGAGATGCCGGGAGAGTTCCCCGTCCATCGTCATGCCGGCCGCGATCGCTTCCAGCGACTCGACGGGCGGACACGGTCCTGCTGCAGGATCGTCCCGTTCCTTCGACCCCTCGTGGTCATCGCGCTCCGTCATGTTCAGCAGGCCTCGTCGAAATCGGCTTCGACCTCGGCCACCATCGCCTGAAGCCTTGCCGCCACCCGACTCTTCGCCACGTAGACCGACTGGACGGGCATGTCCAACTGCTCCGCGACGGTGGCGGCCGACAGTCCATGCACCATCAGGAGTTCGAAGGCTTCGATCGTCCGAGGGTCGGTTCGACCACCATCACGAAGTCGGGACATCGCCAGATCGAGGATCCGGGCTCGACGCTGGGTCTCCCAGACTTCCGAAATCGATGCATCATCATCCAGGTCGACCATCGCCGACTCACCCCGCAGTGCGCGGCGGCCGTTCGCACGATGCTGATCCAGAACCCGATAGCGGGCGATTCCCACCAGCCAGGCGCCGAGTCTCCCTCGCGCTCGGTCGTAGCGTCCCTCTCGGTACTGCTCCACGAACCGAGTGATGGTCTCTTGCGCCACGTCCGCGGCTTCTTCGTCGGAAAGACCGAGGTTGCGGGCGAAACCGATCAGGATCGGGCGATAGCGGGAGTCGAAGGCGGACCATGCCTCTTCGGCCTTGGGGTCATGGAGGGCCGCAAGCATCGCCGACGTGGTCCGGCTCTGATCTGGTGCGAAGTCGTTCACGGGGAGGCTCCCGGGGGGGGGCCTACATGGTACGGCCCGAGCGAAGATCCGGATCATCGTCCCCGGCTCCGTGGCGTTCAGGAGGGTTCCGGCGGCGCCTCTCGCAGACTCCGAGCGATCGCCGCCTCGTGGATCGGCATGCTCGCCCGATCGAGGCGTTCCTTGGTGGCGTGAAAATCGTCCGCATCCACCACCCGCGGATCCCGCCGCGCCGCCTCGATCAGGGTTCGAAGCGAGGCCACTCCCTCCTCGACCGCCGCGATCACCGAGGGATCCACCTCGTCGCGGACCCGATCCAGAGCTTCGGTGATCCACTTCACGTCGAGGCTTGCGTTGACCGCGAGATCCACGACCCGGTGCACCAGCATGTCCTCCCGGGCGTGGGTGTAGGACTCCGCTTCGATTCGATCGACCTCATCCGCGGTGAGGCCGTGACTGGGCACCACCTGCACCCGGGCTCGTCGTCCGCTCCGACGTTCGACCGCCTCGACCCCCAGCACGCCGTTGGCATCGACCTGGAACGCGACCTCGATCTGAGGGATTCCCGCGGGCATGGGCGGAAGACCTCGAAGTTCGAAGCGGGCGAGACTCCGACAGTCCTGCGCCATCTCCCGTTCGCCCTGCAGGACATGAAGACCGACGTTGACCTGGCCATCCACGCTGGTGGAGAACATCTCCGTCGCCCGGACCGGGACCGTGGTGTTCCGCACGACGAGCTTGGCGACCGCTCCGCCGGAGGTCTCCAGTCCCAGACTCAGCGGCACCACGTCGAGCAGCAGCGCATCGCGTCGAACCCCACCGAGAATCGCACCCTGCACCGCGGCACCGAGGGCGATCACCCGATCCGGATCCAGCGCGGCATACGCCGGGCGGCCGAACCAGGTCTCGACCGCCTCGCGGACCAGGGGCATCCGGGTCGAACCGCCGACCAGCACCACGCGATCGATCGCCTCCCGCTCGAGCCCGGCGTCCCGCAGGGCCTGATCGCAGGCTTTCAGCGTTCGCTCGACCAAGGAACGGGCCATCGATTCGAACTCGACCCGGGTCAGGGTTCGGTCGAGATCGGGAAGCACGCCGCCGCCATCGACCAAAAGCCGCGTCGCATCGGCTTCCCCCAGGGCGATCTTCGCTCGCTCACCGACCTCCCGCAGAAGCGCGCGACGACGAGCGGCCTCGCCGGGTTTCAGATCACCGGTCCCGATCCCTTCCAGCAGGTCCGCGACCACCAGTCGATCGAAGTCGTCACCACCGAGTCGCGAATCACCCGCGGTGGAAAGCACTCGGAAGATTCCTTCGTCGTTCTCGGTCTCGGCCGGAAGGACCTCCAGAATCGTGATGTCGAAGGTTCCGCCGCCGAGGTCGTACACCGCGATGGTCTCGGGCTCTCGGCGTTCACCGATGCCGTAGGCGAGGGCCGCCGCCGTGGGTTCGTTGAGGATTCGAACCACCTCGATGCCGGCCAGGCGTCCCGCATCCCGTGTGGCCTGACGTTGGGCGTCGTCGAAATACGCGGGCACGGTCACCACCGCTCGTTTCACGGGAGTCCCGAGGATCTCCTCCGCTCGATTCCGAAGATGCCGCAGAAGGTCCGCGGAGATTTCCTGTGGAGTGCGGACGCGTCCACCGATGTCGACCGCCGCCAGGCCTCGGGGGCCCGCCACCACCGGATAGGACATGGAATCAGCTTCCGTCCGGCGATCCTCGAGGCTGCGGCCCATGAATCGCTTGACGCTGTAGACGGTTCGTTCCGGATGAAGGCGGAGGGAATCCGCGGCGGCCCGTCCGACGACCTCGACCCCCTGGTCGTCGTAGCGGATGACCGAGGGGATCAGATGGTCCGCCTCGTCGTCACCGAGAACCCGAGGGCCCGATCTGTCGGCGATCGCGATCAGTGAATTCGTGGTTCCCAGATCGATGCCGATGATCGGATCCGAGCGCTCGAGCGTCGAGGTTTCGTTGACGTCTTCGTTGGCCGTGTCGTCCATGCGCCCAGTCTACGGCTGGATCGAAGTCCGACGCTCCCGCGTTCGGGTCGCGAGCGATCAGAATCCTTCGACCAGAACCGGCGGAGAGCATCGGTCGCCGAACCACCGATGGCGGGGCACATCACGGCTTCGCCCGGGTCGATCTCCATCCGTTCCCGTCCGGATGCCTCACGAAGAGGCGATCACGAACGGCGTGGCTTTATGGAAAACACCGCGAAGGCCTGGTCATCGGCCGTTCGCTCGATCTCCATCGCGGCTTCGGAATGATCGTCCTTCGCGACGCTGGAATCCACTCGGGCGATTCTCGCCGCCACATCCTTGATCCGGGCCCGAACCCTCGCGCGACTTGCCGCGGCCTCGGCCATGATCAACGGGCTGATCGGAGACTCCATGCCTGTCAGAGGCGATCCTGGAATCTGCGTCTTCGATGATTTTTCTGAGTTTTCTAACACCACGGTGTTTCCAATTGTTGATTGTGCTGACGCTGACTTCGAGCGAACACGCTGCTTGCTCGTAACTCAGTCCCTGGCAGACGATCAGACGAATCGCCGCCTGTTCATTGTTGGTCAGAAGCGTCATTGCACTCTGGAGTGCTCCACTTCCGACAAACGCCATCACACTCCGCCCTTGTTCTCGGTCACGAGAGGACGAATCGGTATCGAACTCGATACCGGCTTGGAGGGTCGCCCGGTTTCGAAGCTCCTCGCTCGCACGACGGTGTCGTTGCTCGCGGTGGTAGCCCTTCCGAACGAGATTCTCACCCATCCGAAAGAGATAACTCACGGAGATATCACGGCTTTCAAGATTCTTGACTCGATAGAGGCGAAAAAAGACCTCCTGCGTCAGATCCTCGGCCCGTTCCGCGGTGGTCAGTCGCCGCAGAAAAGCGAACACCCGGTCGTGATAGGACTCGAAAAGTCCCATCACGATGGCGTTGAGCGTCTCATTCGCCGTGATATCGGCGGCCGGCCGGGAGGCGTACGGGGCGACTTCCAGGCCCTGGCGGGCGGATTGGAACCGACCGACCAGCCGCAACGGCCGGGCCGTGGTCTCTCCGCCCTCTCGGCTCACCTGCTGGTCGACGTTTGAAGTGGATCGTGCACTCATCGTGGCTGAACTCCCTCTGAGCATCATTCCCGCTCGTGATCGGACACCGCACATCTGGCGGCGTCGAACTCGAGATCCCCGGATGGGGACTTCCAACCACCCCCGCTCGATGGTGCTCACGGGGGCGAGCAAGCCGGGCGAAACCCGACGGCGAGGCCGACTCTACGAGTACATCCCCCCCATCAGATCGATCAGTGCCTTTTTTCGTCACCATCGATGTCCGGCTGAACGGAAGATTCCGAACAACCGGCACAAACCCACCCCTGGTCCGAGAAAGCCACGGATACACGCCGGGAAACCGATTTTCAAAGGACCGGCCACGCAAGACATTGTGAGCAACCGGGCTTCGAATCGTCAGACGAGGGCCGGAATCGGAAAATTCCGAAAGGACCTTCGACGTGGCTCCTTGTCACGCCGGAGCGTCGCTCGTCTCCGAGCCCCGTTCCGTCACGAACTCACTCTCCTGGGAAGTCCTCGCATTGCCTCTGCGAGGGCTTTTCACTTTGATTGACAACCCCCGGGTTTCGGGGGTTGTGCTCTTTCTCACTCCGGCGAAACGACTCGAACGCATCGTGGTCAGTCCCCGGCTGGTCTCGCCCGGGGAAGAGCCTCGATCACGTTGGAGAAACGGCGGTCGGCAATCGCTCGAAGACGAACCAGAAGGGCCGTCACCGCCGGGTCGAACGAACGTCCGTCGGCTCGAATGGTGAACTGCCGACGAGCCCCGGATCCGGTCAGCGAGACGTCGAGCCGACGAGGTCCGGGCCCGGCCTCCGGGACGTGATCGTCCTCGAGCCAACCGGCCCGGGTCATGAGATCGGCGACGGCCACACGATCCGCCTCTTCGAACTTCATCACCTCGGTCGCCTCACCGGCCGCGGCCTTCGAACCACCACCGAACAACCAGACGCCGTCGCTCTGGCGTTGATACAACGCGAAGCGAGCGCCCTCCACGTCGGCATCCAACAGGCTGACGGCCCGGATACCCGCGGGGGACGGCTTCGAGGATGGCGACGAGATGCATCCCGTCACGAGGAGGAGCGAGAGAAGAATCGAAGAATCACGGAGGATCCGCATCTCAGCCATCCACGATCCGAGGACGAGCCTTTGAATCAACGCTCACCTGCTTTCAAGGAGACCGGATCCGCCGGCCGGGTCGCGCCGACCTCCGGACACGAATCACGGGGGGAGGACGTCTAGCCGTCGGTGGTCGATTCCTGCGATCGGTAGCGAGCCCAGGGATCGGGGCCGAAGTCGTACCGCTCGGGGAATCGAACCGTGTCGTCCGGCGGCACGTCGCTCGCCCAGGCAAGCGCGGCGATCGCCCGGATCGCGGCTCGCATCCTCGGGTCCTCGCCCGAGAGATCCGGTTGAAATCGGTCTCTGATCGTCCGTTGGGGGTCGGTTTCGGGCACGGTGAATCGATCGAGCACGATCCAGTCCTGATCGCCGCGTCGCAGCTGCAGGATCTGGACGATCTCCCGGTCACGAACCTCGATCAACTTGGGATTGCCGGTGAAATTACCCGCCTCGGCCGTGCCCAACCCGAGTTCGTCGAGTCGCCGCCAGAGACCCGCCAGTTGCGGCCGCCGGAGATGACGAGTGATCCCGGGGCGATCTTCAACCCCGAGACTCGGCCCCACGTCCGCTCGAAGCGATCCATCGGCGAGAATGATCGCCCGGCCGGGCCGAACTTCGACCGGCCAGTTCGAGGGCATCGCTTCGATCATATGTCCCAGCTCCGGCCCCACGACCACCGCGGCGGCGACCACGCCATCCTCGGGAATCGTCTGCGAACCGGCGGGAGGGGTTGAACAGGCTGCCAGAACCAGCGGTGCCAGCAGGGCGAAGCAGATGCGATGGAGACTCGTCGGAAGGTGACCCATGCCCGCACGGTAGCACCCGGCCCGCCACTCCGAATCCCTCCCGCTGCGGTCCTTTCGCGAGTAGTCCTCGTCGAGGTACGATCTCCGCACCTCCGGCGATTCAGACGCCCTCCAGCACCCCCCCTTCGACCGAACCACCATGAAGACCAGCGTCACCTGGCTGAACGACTACCTCGACCCCCCGCTGGACGCGGCCACCCAGGCCGACGTCCTGACCGCGGCCGGATTCCCCTGGGACGGCGAAGGGACGGCGGACAACGGCGAACCCTGGCAGGAGATCGAGACCACGAGCAATCGTGGCGACTGTCTCTGCCATCTCGGCCTCGCACGGGAAGCCGCGGTCATCGGGGGCTCGAGCCTGGTGTTTCCGAAGTCCGAGATCACCACGGCCGGCGCGGATGCCTCCACGTCGATCGAAGTTCGCAATCAGGATCCCGAAGCCTGCCCCCTCTACACCGGCCGGATCATTCGCGGCGTGACGGTTCGGGAGAGTCCGGATTGGCTTCGCCGTCGGATCGAAGCCATCGGCCTGGTCCCTCGCAACAACCTCGTGGACGCGACGAACTTCGTCCTCTTCGAACTGGGTCAGCCCACGCACGTGTTCGATCTCGACCTTCTGGAAGGCGGCGCGATCGAGATCCGTCGAGCCCGCGAGGGGGAATCATTCCACCCGCTGGGCGACGGGGCCGAAACGATCGAATTGAAGACCGATGATCTGGTCATCGCCGACCAGCGACGCCCGGTCGCCCTGGCGGGAGTGAAGGGCGGAGCCGAAACCGCGGTCACCGAAGGAACTCGGAACATCCTTTTGGAGGCCGCCACCTTCGACCCGGTGGTGGTCCGCGCCGCAAGCCGTCGACACAAGATCGCCAGCGACTCCTCCTATCGCTTCGAACGAGGCGTCCACCCCGCGGACGTGGCCGCGGCCGCAGATCGTCTCGCCGCGCTGATCCTCGAAGTCGCCGGCGGAGAACTGGCTCCCGGGGTGGTGGCCGACGGGCACCCGATGCCCAGGACCAGGACCGTCACCATGCGACCCGCACGATGCCGGGCGATTCTCGGCATCGAGATCGACGACGACGAGATCGAACGACTTCTCGCCGGACTCGAACTCCAACCCCGACGCGAGGGAGAACATCTCTCCTGCACCATTCCCGCCCGACGACTCGATCTGGAGCGCGAAGCCGACCTGATCGAGGAGATCGCACGAACCCACGGTCTGGATCAACTCCCGATCGCCGAAACGATCCACATTCGAGCCGTGCCACCTCGGCCCACGGATCAGGCCCTGGGTGCCATCCGGGACCTGCTGGTGGGTCTCGGTTTCCACGAGACCGTCACCCACACCCTGATCGGTCGATCGGCCGCGGCCCCGTTCCTGGCCACGGACCGGAGACCGCTGGAGGTCGATGACGAGCGAGCTTCCGCGGAGCCCGCACTCAGGCCCTCGCTGCTTCCCAGTCTCCTCCGGGTCTCGGGACACAACCACGACCTCGGCACCGCTTCGGTCCGGCTCTTCGAGACGGGGTCGACCTTCGACCGTGGCCCCGAGGGACACCGAGAGACCCGCCGTCTCGGCCTGGTCGTCGATCCCCCCGCCGACGTCGATTCCAAGGACGCGGACGCGTCCGCCCAGGCGGCCTTCGGCCTCCTGCGGACCACCATCGATCGCATCGGCGGGCGACTCGGCGTCACGACCATCGCCGTCATGCCGACCGAAGCGCCCGGATTCGACTCCGCGGCGGACATTCATTTCGACGGAGACCGGGTCGGCGTCATCGGGATCATCGCGGCAGACGCCGCCGCCCCCGATGGACACGAGCGACCACTGGCCGGCGCCGAGCTCGAGCTCGCACCGAACGGGCTCTCGCCCCGACTCGACGGCTGGCCGGCGGATGCGGCCGCGACCCTGCTTCCCGCCTTCCCCTCGATCGATCGCGACCTCACGGTCCTCATCGACGAAGCGACGTCCTGGAAGACGATCGAGACGGCCACCCGCGACGTCGACCCATCGACCCTCCACCAACTCGAGGACGTGGAATTCGTGACCGTGTTCCGGGGAGGCCGACTCCCCAAAGGTCGCAAGGCGGTCACGCTCCGGCTTCGATTCCGCGCCTCTGATCGAACCTTGCGCCACGAGGAGATCGTCCCCGCGGTCGAAGCGATCACCGCCGGACTCGAAACCCTCGGCGGTGAGATCCGCCGGTGACGGAATCCACCGGATCACGCCCGCCCTTTGCGGAGTCCTCGCTCCAAACGTTCTTCGACGAACTGGCCGCGAAGCGACCGGTACCGGGAGGTGGGGCCGCCGCTGGTTCCGCCCTCGCCCACGCGGCGGCCCTCGGGGGCATGGCGATCGCGTACTCCCGAGGCAAGAAGACCTTCGCCCCGCACGACGCCCTGCTCGAGGAGATCGAGCGTTCCCTGCAAGCGACCCGGGAGGAAGCCCTCCGGCTGGCCGACGCGGACGCCGACGCCTTCGAGCGACTCTCCGCCCTCTGGCCCCTCCCAGAGGACGACCCGCGGCGACAGGAGCACTGGGCCGATGCGGTCCGCGGCGCCATTCACCCCCCCCGTCGCATCATCAGCCTGGCCTCCCGGACCATCGATCACCTTGCCCGACTGGTCGGCCGGTCAAGCCGCCTGCTGCGGAGTGATCTGGCGATCGCAGGACGGTTCACGGCGCTCGCCGCCGAGGCCGCGGCCTGGAACGTCGAGGTGAATCTGGACGCTCTCCGAAGACTGCCGGAGGCCGAGGCGGAAGCCGAAGCCCTCGCCGCCGACACCGCGACCGCGATCTCGCAAGCCCGGCGGCTTGCCGATCGAATCGACGACGCGTGCCGCGCGGGCGGACGGGATCCGATCACCCCTTCGTGATCGACACTTCGGGCTCGGACCGCTACCCTGCCCGCCATGCCCGACCCTCGCGACCGAGTCGACATCGATGGCATTCCGTCACCGGGCGGGCGGGGAAACGATGCGCCCGGAACGGGAAACCCAGACCAACGCTTCCTGATGATCTGGTTTCGCTGCTGTCATGCCTATGGTCGGTTGACCAGGAATCGCGAGGCGACCCGATACGAAGGACGATGTCCTCGGTGTTCGGCGCCGCTCTCGGTCCGGGTCGGACCGGGCGGAACCGAACGTCGGATCTTCGAGGCTCGTTGAGTCCGACTCGGGACGACACCTACCGGACCGGCGTCAATGAATCGAAGAGCTCATCCACCGCCGCGTCGAGCCGTTCGGGTTCGAGATCCCAGTGATCGCCGTGTCCGGCACCTCGTACCAGTTCGAACCGTCCCTTGGAGGCCGCCTCCGCGATGGTCCGGGCATCTCCCGGCGGACTGATCTGATCCGCATCGCCCTGAACCACCAGCAACGGAATCCTCAGACGGGAAGCCGCGTCCCGGGTCGATCGAGCCCGTCGACCACGAAGACCCAGAAGCAGGATGGAGATCGGAACCACCGGAAAGACCGGTAGTCCACGAAGCCGGATTCGACTGGCCATCGGAACCGCCAGGGTCTCGTAGGGCGCGACCGCGATCACCGCATGAATCGCCTCGGCCTCCGCCGCGGCCAGGATCCCCACCGAAGCGCCGAGACTTCGGCCCACCACCACCACCGGGGTCCCCGTTCTCCTGGCCGGAGCCAGGACTTCGACCAGGGCCACCAGATCATCGACGTCGGCATCCCCGAGACCGGCACCGTCGGGCAGCGCTTCGCCATGACCCCGAAGATCGATCATGACCACGCGGCTTCCTCGATTCCGCCATTCCTCGAGGTGTGGCAGCCAGGTGAGCCGGGAACGACCGAATCCATGAACCAGAACCAGAATCGGTCCATCCTCGCGATGGCCGATCACGTCCCAGACCGGCAGTCGAACGCCTCCGGGGCGGTCAAGCGTCCACTCTTCGAAATCACAGTCGACGCCAGCCGGGTCGATCGGCCATCCCACTCCCAGCGCCCACCCGGTGGCCCGGCGACGAGGATGAATCGACTCCTGCATGGTCGCCATCACCAGGGCGATGAGGACCACGAAGCCGGCGGCGAGAAAAAGAATGAGAAGACCCATGGATCGGAACGCTAACCCAAAGAGAAGGCGTCGAGCAGAACTCGACGCCTTCCAGACAGTCGTATCGACCGATGTCCGGTTCGAAATCCGATCAGCGGCCCTTGCCCTGATCCTCGGGCGCGAGGGCCCACTGGCGGTAGACCCAACCGAGGTCGTCCGACGTGAAGTTCCAGACCATGGGTCCCACGTAGCGGGCAAGCTCCTCGGGACCGAGCTCCTCGAAGAGTTCGAGCATCACATCCATCTGCTCCGCTTCGAGACCGGCATCGGGGGCGAATTCATCGAAGCCCCCACCACCGAGCATCTCCATGATGTTCTGCATGTTCTCTCGCTGCACCGCATAGGACGAGACCAGGTCGGTCCATCCCCAGCCGACGGAGTCGCCGTCGGGGAGAAGCCCCACCGCGTCGGAGAACGCCGCGACGCTGGCGAGGTCATGACCGTCACCACCGGCGCCCAGACCGCGAATGACCTGCTCGACGCCGCGGGGGCTGCCAAGCACGACCCAGTTTCCCGCCACCGCGGCGGCCATCCCGTCGACCTCGCTGCTCCAGAGCGTCTCTCCAAGGAAGTCACGAGGTTCGAGATTCATGCCGGGTCCGAACATGGACAACAGCGGCTGGACCTTCTCGGGATCGTTCGACGGAATCAAGAAGGTGGTCGCGGCACTGTCGAGTTCGATCGGCCGGGAGACCGTCGAGATCACGTGGACCGCCGGCCCCATGGTGGAAAGTCCGGCCTCGACCATCGGCCCGAACTGCTGGATCGCCATCTCCATCTCCTCGCCACCCATCGGCATCGCCGCGGTGATCCGATCCGCAAGGGGCACCAGTCCCTTGAAGTCCACGTTGAGGCGACCGTAGCCCATCGCATCGCCGGTGATGACCTTGGGAGGCATCTGACCGGTGGCGGCGGTCTCGTTGAAGAGTCCCAGAAGCCCTTCCTTGTTGCCGGGAGCGAGGATCGAAGCAGTCATGGTCATCGACACGGCACCGGCCTCGGAGGGGACCGAAGCACCGAATCCGTAGCCACGAACGTCTCCGAAGACCTCCGCGATCATGGGCTTCACCAGACCGAGCGGCCCCATGAACATCGGGGCGAGAAGCTCCTGCAGCGGGTCGGTCCGCAGAAGCATGAAGGCATCGGGATCGCCCAGCTGGGTCTCGGTGTTCTTCCAGTCCTCGGTCGAGGCCAGCGTCCGGTCCCGATCCCCGTCCATGCATGCCAGTGCGTCGTCGATCGCGAGCGGGTCGTTGGCGAACAGCACTCGTCCACCGTCACGAGTCACGAACATGGTGGAGAAGTCCGGGGCCATCTCGCTGGGATCGCCGAACATCATCATGGCATCCATTCCACCACCACCGAAGTCGTCCTCCGGCATGTCCTGGTCATCCTCCTCGATCATCTCGATCACCATGACCTCGCGGCCTCGGATCTCCTTCAGATCGATTTCCATCTTGCCGGCATCCACGCCCTGTCGGGTGAGGAAGTCCATCATCTTGCCGGCATTCTCGCCATCGCCCTTCCACTGGGAGAAGCCGACCATGAACGCCCGGGCCATCCCGGTCTCTTCATCCAGATCGGCGTACAGCGCCAGGCCCATCGCCGCGGGCATGGTCATCGCATCGCCGAGACCTTCGCCCTCGAGCATCGCGGACATCTGTTGGAAAGGCTCCGGCATCTGATCGCCGAGCGCCTTCTTCGCCATGTCGGTCTGCAGCAGGCCGGCGAGTGGAGTGGCGTTGAAGTTCTTGCAGGTCGCATCGATGTCGTTGGCACCAATGACCATGAACGTCCCCTTGGGGGCGATGTCGACGATGCGGACCAGATCCTCGGCGAGGACGAAGGTCGAAAGAGCCGGGACCAGTCCGGCGGCGATGAGGGTCGTGCGGAGTCGCATTGAATGATGTTCCGAGGGGCGGAGTGAAGCGAAGTGAGGTCGAAGGGTGATCGCAGGGTGCGGAGAAGTTCAGCCGCTGCTGTCGTCGTCGAGGATCGCAGGGCCCCCGGGGAGCCGTCGCGTCGGGGGATGATGATAGATGTGGCCGCTGTTCGGATTGCTGCGGTCGTAGGCGAACGCCTCGCGATTACGAACGAAGTCCTTGACGTACCGGGCCGGGATCGCGAAGCCCAGGGCTTCCCCCCCGAGGATTCCCATGTTGGTGATGCCGATGACCTCGCCGCGGGTGTTGAAAAGCGGCCCGCCGCTGTTCCCGGGATTGATCGGCGTGTCGGTCTGGATGTAGGTCAGTCCGTTGAAGTTCCGCTGCGTGGTCGAGATGACCCCCTGCGTGAGGGTGCGCTCGAGCCCGAGCGGATTTCCGATCGCGAAGACCGGCTGCCCGATCTCCAGTTCCTCGAGATCCTGGATCGGCGCAAAATCGAACGGCCGACCGTCGGGGTGTTCGATTCGGATGAGTGCGAGATCGAGATGATTGTTCACCGCGATCAGTTCGACGTCGTCGATGTCGGTTCGGCGGAGCGTGCCGTCTCCGAGCGGGAACCAGACGGTCGCTCGCAGCGCGGACTCGCGCTGGACCACGTGGGCGTTGGTGATCGCATGTCCGTCGGGGGAGATGATGACCCCCGAACCGAGGCCACTGGGCGTCGACACCTTGATGACCGCGGGTCCGATGATGCGGGCGTGTTCCTTGGGGCTCAGTTCGACCGGGTCGATCGCCACCGAGAAGAGGGTGCTGGAATCGGCCGCGACCGCGGGGCCGCCGACCCCGCCGGTGATCTCCTCGACCTGATCGAGATCGAAACGCACCACGGTCGGACCGACATCGATCCAGATGCCGCGATCGTCACGCTTCACAATCTCGCCCCGAACCTCGCCGCCATCCTTCAGTCGGATGACGTCACGAATCTCATCCTCGACGGCGACCGTCGTCGGATCGGCACCCGTGATGGCGGTGGCAAGGCATGCAATGATGAGAAATGACGCGGTGGATCGGATCAGCATGTGCGGGACTCCTTGGTCGGCCGGTTACTATATCCGCCCGGGGAGGATTCTCCCCGAATGATCTCCGAACCGCGGGAACCCCGGTGCCCGCTTGATTTCGCACCCGTCAGGAGCCCTCGATGACGTCCAACCGACACTCGAACCGTCCTTCCACCCCCGTCGGAGGCGCGATCATCACCGCCGTGGTGCTCACCGGGCTCTCGGCCCCGGGTCTCGCTCAGGATGCGGAGACCGCGGCTCACTTCGGCTTCGATCCGCTCGAAGCGGTCCCCGTCGGCCCCGGTCTGGGGCCGGTGATCACCCGGGACATCGACGGAGACGGACTGGTCGACCTGGTGGTCGGCAACAATCACAAGAGTCGGATCGAAGTACTCAGGCAACGCGCGGACGCCACCCCGGAGGACATTCGGCCCCCGAGACAGGTGAACGAACTTCCCGAGCACTGGCGATTCGAACGCATCGAGATCCCGGTCGGAGTGGAGATCGCCGATCTCGATGTCGTCGATGTGGACGGCGATGGCCGCCTCGACATCGTGCTGGCCGGACGCCCCGACACCCTCCAGGTCTTTCGCCAGTCGGCACCCTCGACCTTCGAGTCCCTTCGCCGAAACCGAGTGCGGGGTCTCTCGCCGACCCGGGACGGACTCGTGGTCGCGGACATCGCCGGATCGGATGGTCCACTCGAAGTGGCCTCGCTGGCCGAGGGTCGGATTCGGATCTGGCCGCTCGAGACGGACGGCCGTCTCGCGACTCCGCTCGAGTTGACCGCCGGCGACGATCGCGTGATCGCGATCCTGGTCGACGACTACGACGGCGACGGCCTGCTGGACATCGCCGGCGTCGTGAATGACGACGAATCACCGATTCGACTCTGGCTGGCCAGCCGCCAGGAAGGCCGCAAGACCTTCGGGCCACAGTTGCGATTCGAGATGCCTCCCCTGGTCGAAGCCTCCTCCGTCCGCCTTCCCGGTGATGAAGCCGCTCGACTCGCGGTCATCGAACGTCCGACCCGACGGCTCGTGGTCCACCAGTTCAGATCCGACGGCGCGGCGAATGCCGAACCGTCCTTCCAGGTCCATGGCTTCCCCGATCCCGGCCAGCGAAAACGGGACGTCGCGGTGGTCGACCTGGACGGGGACGGCCTGCTCGACGTCCTCGCCACGGATCGTGAACGCAATGCGATCGCCGCGTGGAGCCAGGTCGCCGGACGCGGGCTCGGTGGCTCGCGGTCCCATCCGAGTTTCGCACAGCCCGACGCGGTCGAAGCCGGCGACATCGACGGCGACGGCGTGGCCGAGGTCTTCGTGCTCAGCGCCGAGGAAGGCGTGGTCGGACGAGCGACCGCCACCTCGGACGGCATCGGATTCCCCGAACCCATCGCCCTTCCCAGTGGTCACGAACCCACCGGTATGAAGCTGGTCGAAACCTCCGCCGGACCGACCCTCGCGGTGATCGCCAAGAACGATCGCAACTTCGCCCTCGACCTTGTCCCGCTCGCCCCCGACGCGGGTGAGACCGTCGTGGTCGACCTCGGCCGCGCGACTCGAGGTCCCGACTCGATCCTCGACCTCGATGCCGATCACGACGGGATCACGGACCTGCTGCTGTTCACCGAGGACCGCCCGATGATCCTGCTTCGGGGCGGAGAGGACGGATTCACCCGACTCGACAAGGAGGACATGCCGCAATTCGGGCTGGTCAGCGCCGCCGGAGCCGGCAACACCGGACGTTTCGATGCGGACGGCGACGGAGCCGAAGAACTCCTGATCGCGGATCGCAACTACGTGCGAGCGGTCCGATTCGACGCGGAGACCGGCTGGCGGGTGGTGTCGCAGTTGAATGCCGACGGCAAGTCCAAGCTGGTCGCGGTGTCGGTGCTCGACGATCGACTGGTCGCGGCGGACCGGGAGGGCCGACGCCTTCTGATCTTCGAACGAGCCGGCGACGGTTGGATGGTGACCGACGAGATTCCGATTCGAGGCCTGGTCCCCGATTCGATCGAGCGGGGTGCATTCGCAGGAGGTTCGGGAAACGGCGATGAACTCGAGGATCTCCTCCTCATCGGCAAGGACGCGTTCGCGGTGGTCGGCCTCGAGGGCGATCGGCCCGGACTGGTGGAAACCACCGGCTGGCGGCCCGACGACAACCGCACCGTGCCCCACGAGATCGGCCCCGGAGATCTCAACGGCGACGGACGCACCGACCTGGTGACTCTGGACGCAGGCCGCCAGGCCGTGGACATCCTGAGTTTCAGCGACCGTGGAGTCCTCCATCCGATGACCGGCTTCACCATCTTCGAATCGAAGATCTTCTCGGGCGGAGAGCCGCGGGAATACGAACCCCGCGAAGTCCTGATCGCGGACGTCACCGGCGACGGCGCCGACGACATGGTGCTGGTCGCCCACGATCGGATCCTCGTCTATCCGCAGATGGTGGTGGACGAGGGCGGCTGAAGACGGAGCCGAATCGACCGGAAACGGACACATCTTCCGATTCCAACCTTGATCATGCGACCCTTGAGGGCTTTCATGTTCCGATGATCACCAGCCGACGAGAGTTCATGCGAGGCCTCACCGCGACCGCCGCCGGGTTCACCGGCCTCGGTCGAGCCGCCACTGCGGGACTCCTCGAGACCGCCGGAGACGAAGCCTACGGAAGACTCGTGGCCGATCCCGGGGGGATTCTCGATCTCCCCGAGGGCTTCAGCTACCGGATCATCTCCCGCTGGGGCGAGGAGATGACCGACGGCTTCCTGGTCCCCGGCCTCCACGATGGCATGGCCGCCTTTGATGGCGGCGCCGGCCGGGTGGTCCTGGTTCGCAATCATGAAGTGGGTATCGACTCCGATCCGAACCTCGGCCCTTTCGGGCCGAGCTCCGAACGGCTCTCCCGACTCGATCCGGGCCTGCTCCACGATCGGGGGCGCGATGGCGGCCCCCCGCTCGGCGGGACCACCAACGTCGTCTACGATCCCGCTTCCGGCGAGGTGATCCGTCACTTCCTCTCGCTGGCGGGAACCGGCCGGAACTGTGCTGGTGGAAAGACGCCCTGGAACACCTGGATCACCTGCGAAGAGTGGACCCAGCGAGCGAACGAACGCTGCGCGGCCGACCATGGCTGGTGCTTCGAAGTCCCCGCGAGTTCGCGGGTGAATCTCGTGGCGGCCCGACCACTCAAGGCGATGGGCCGGTTCAATCATGAAGCGATCACCGTCTCTCCGGACGGTCGATGCGTCTACCTCACCGAGGATCGCAACGACGGGGTTCTGTACCGGTTCGTGCCGCACCAGCCGGGGCGACTCGCCGAAGGCGGTCGACTCCAGGCCATGGTCATCCGCGACCAGCCGTCACTGGACACCCGGAACTGGATCGACCCCGCGACCGAAAGACCCGCGGTGACCACCGGCACGAAGCTCGAGGTCTCCTGGATCGACCTTGAAGACGTCGAGGCCCCCGAGGACGATCTCCGCTTCCGGGCCTTCGATGCGGGTGCCGCCCGCTTCGCCCGCGGCGAGGGCATCTGGACCGGCCACGATTCGATTCACTTCGCCTGCACCACCGGCGGCGCCTCCCGGATCGGGCAGATCTTCCGCTACCGCCCGTCACCAGCCGAGGGCGCCTCCGAGGAAGCGGAGAATCCCGGGACCCTGGAACTGTTCGTGGAGTCCCAGACCGGCGGCATTCTCAAGAACGCCGACAACCTGACCATCGCACCTTCCGGGGATCTCTTCGTGAGCGAAGACAGTCTCCTGGGCGATGGCGTGGTCCGGATTCGACCGGACGGTCGTCTGGATCGGTTCGCGATGAATCGGGTGAGCCTGAGTGAGATCGCCGGCGTCTGCTTCAGCCCGGACGGTTCGACGCTCTTCGCGAACATCCAGCAACAAGGCCTGACCCTCGCGATCCAGGGCCCATGGAACGCGACCACCTGAGCGACCCATGAGCGACCTTCGGGCCTCCGGGCGATCCCGGCTCGGTTCGGGCGGGCCGACTCAGAAGAGCGACCTGACCTCCAGAACGACGTAGAGCAAAGAGGCCAACCCCGCTGCCAGGAGCAGCAAGAGCAGGCCGATGAGAATCAACGGGAGCGAGCCGCTGTCTCTCCGCAACGCGGTGATCCCCGCCCCCGCCCTTCCAAGCGCCAGCACGCCGAAGAAGGCGAGCGCGACGACTTGAACGCGTTTCAGGAGCGATTCGCCCGGAGCCGGTCACGCATCTCAGCGATCCGAGAGCGGAACATAGGGCAGTTCGTGCGGCCCGACATAGGCGGCGCCCGGACGAATGAGCTTGTTGTCCTTCAGGTACTCGATGCAGTGCCCGGTCCAACCGCTCATGCGGCTGAGCGCGAACATCGGGGTGAAAAGATCGAGATCGAGCCCGAGTGACCAGTAGGTGGTCGCGGAGTAGAAGTCGACGTTGGGGAAGATCCCCTTGTCGGCCACCGCGTCATGCATGATCTTCTCGATCCGGGTGCTCATCTCGTAGAGCGGCATGTTCCCGGTATCCCGAGCAAGGCCTTCGGCGAAGGTCTTGAGGTAGGTGGCTCGCGGGTCGTACGCCTTGTAGACCCGATGGCCGAAGCCCATGATCTTTTCCTTGCGTTCGAGCTTGCCAGCCATGAACTCGTCGACCTTCGTCATGTCTCCGATCTCGTTCAGCATGACCATGACGCCTTCGTTCGCACCACCGTGCAGCGGGCCTCGAAGGGCGCCGACCGCGGCGGAACAGGCCGAATAGAGGTCACTGAGGGTCGAGATGACGACCAGCGAGGTGAACGTGGACGCGTTGAATCCGTGGTCCGCGTGGAGCACGAGGCACACGTCAAGGGCCCGAACCATGGTCTCGGTGGGCTCCTCGCCCCGGAGCATGTAGAGGAAGTTGGAAGCGATCGAGCGCTTCGGATCCGGGGCGATGATCTCGTGACCCTTGCGATGCCGGTCGAACGCGGCGATCAGGGTCGGGGTCTTCGCCACGAGGCGGATCGCCTTCCGGAAGTTGGCTTCCTCCGAAGGATCGTCGGCCTCGGCGTCGTAGAGCGAGAGCGAGGAGACGAGCGTCTGGACGGAGTGCATGGTCGAGGCGTCGGCGGGGATCGCCTTGATCATCTCGATCACGCCGGCGGGGATCTCGTACTCCGCTCGAAGCTGGGCTTCGAATGCCTCAAGCTCCTTCGCGTTCGGGAGCCGGCCGTTCCAGAGGAGGAAGGTCGATTCCTCGAAGGTCGAATTCCGGGCCAGGGAGTCGATGTCGATTCCGACATACTCGAGGACACCTCGTTCGCCGTCGATGTAGGACATCTGGGTCTCGGCGGCGATGGTGTTGACCAGGCCCTGATCGAACTGCTTCTCGGCGGCGGTGCTCATGGCACGAAAACTCCGTTTGATCCGTCTCCTGAGAGAGCGGAGATGTTTGGTCGGGCGTTTCGACGAGGCTCACTCGTGAGCAGACTTCGTCGAAAACGTGTTTCCGGATTCGTGGATCCAGCCACTGGGGGGGGTCGGATCCGGGCCCGGATTTTTCAAGGATCGACAAGTGTAAGCCTTTGGGGCTCCGGACTCAATCACCGGCACCGTAGACTCCCGCCATGTTCATTCCACTGGGTACCGACCGCCTCCCCCCCCGACGGCCGACCACCACGCTCATTCTCATCGTTCTGAATCTCCTGGTGTTCATCGGGATCGCCGTGGCGGTCCGGGGCGGACTCACCAGCCATGAAGAGATCATTCGCTGGGGGTCCGTGAGTCGGGGTGACTTCCATTTCCGGTCCCTGATCACTTCGGTCTTCCTCCACGATCCGGGGGGGCTCGGCCACGTGGGCTTCAACATGCTCTTTCTGTGGGTCTTTGGCCAGGCGGTGGAATCCCGAATGGGCTCCTGGTGGTTCGGCCTGTTCTATCTCTTCGGAGGGGCGATGGCCTGCCTCGCCCACATGGTGGTCACTCCCGCCCCCGCGATCGGTGCCTCCGGGGCGGTCGCGTCGGTGAGCGGGGCGTATCTGGTCCTGTTCCCACGATCCTCGGTCCGGGTGCTGCTGATCTTCCTGCTGATCGGCGTCTACAACGTTCCTGCGATCTGGTTCATCGCCTTCTACATCGCGATCGACCTGCTCAGCCAGGCGAGTTCGCTTCTGGGACGCCCCAACGACGTCGCCAATGCCGCCCATCTCGGTGGCTACGCCTTCGGCTTTTCCACCGCCATGGTGCTCCTGGCGGTCGGGGTGCTTCCTCGAACCGAGCTGGACATGCTCTTCCTCGTCAAGCAGTGGCGACGACGACGAGAGATGCGGGCAGTGGCCCGGACCTATGGCAGCGGCTTCGAGGCCCCCTCCGGCGGCGGGCCGGTCCCGTCCCGCCTCTCCCCGGGCGGTCAACCGAGCGAGGATCCCGACGCACCAACCCGCCGAGCGATCAGCCAGGCACTCCGGGCGGATGACGGTGAGAACCTCCGTTCGCTCTACCAGGCGGCGCCCGATTCCGTGATCCTCAACGACGCGGACCAGGCCGACCTGGGCAACCGTCTTCTCCAGGCGGGCGAGGCGACCCTCGCCGCCCGGGCGTATGCGGATCTGTTGCAGAGACGGGGCGATCGCAGGATGGGTCCGGGCGGTCCAAGCAATGATTTTCAGCTCCTGCTGGCGTCGATCCTGGTGCGACGACTTCACCGGCCCGCGGATGCGATCCCCCACCTCGAGCAGCTCGCCGGACAGCGGCTGGAACCCGACGCCGCCGACCTCCTCCAGGCACTGCGGGTCGAAGCCGGCCTTGATTACGGCGATGGTTCCGGCAAGGAGATCGAGTCATGACCGAACTTCCGGGAACCGGCCGCCGGCCCTTCGTGAAGATCTGTGGCGTGCGAACGCCGGAAGACCTGGCGGTCTGCGCCGCGTGCGGGGTCGACGCGATCGGACTCGTCCTCGCGCCCGGCTCGCCTCGTCGACTCGATCTTCACGAAGCCCTCGGACTCTTCGCCGGCATGCCGGCGGAACTCGAGCCGATCGGCTTGTTCGTCGATCCAGAAATGGAGGTGATCGAGGTCTGGCCGGGCTCGTGGATCCAACTTCACGGCGAAGAGACTCCGGAACGGGTCGCCTCGATCGCCGCGGAGACCGGTCACCGGATCATCAAGGCGATTCGCTTCGATCCCGAGGAGTGCCGCCGCTGGGATGAACATCCGGCGGTATCGATGCTCCTGGTCGACGGCCCACGCGGCGGCAGCGGCGAGCCGTTCGATCATTCACGCCTCGCCGAAGTGCTTCCGGAACTCAGCACGCCGGTGATCGTGGCGGGCGGACTCGGCCCCGAGAACGTCGGGGACGTGGTCCGCGACCTGGGGACGTTCGGGGTCGACGTCTCGAGCGGAGTCGAGTCGACCCGAGGGGTCAAGGACCACGACCGCATCCGCGGATTCGTCGCCGCGGCCCGCGGCTGACCACGAATCATCCGGAGCCCCGCCCACTCAGCCGGTGGTCATCTCGACCACCGGAGTGGTGGGAACCATCGGGCCGCCCTTGGCGGCGATCCATTCGCGGATCTCGCCTCGTCGCGTGTTCCAGCCGGAACTGAACCGCTCCTTCAGGAAGACGTCGTAGAGGCCGACCAGGATCGAGTCGAGGTCGAGGGTCGCTTCGATCCGCTGCTCGACCGCTTCGCGTTCGCTGCCTGGACGCTCTTCGGGACGAGGCAACTTGAGGCCGCCCACCCGGAAGAGGTCGCCCTGCAGGTCGAACGCCCACTCCAACTCGCCGTCGGACAGCAGCAGACCGAGCTTGCGGGGCCACTTTCCCTGCTGCAGAGCCTTGGCCGCTTCGGCGCTGCGGCCCGGCGCGTCACCCCGAAGGGACTGCCGACCGGTCACGCCCCAAGCACATTCCATGTCGATCATCCGATCGACCACGAAGGAGATCCCCCGGCCATCGGGAAGATCGATGAGACCTTCGGCCCGCTCGGCGTGGTACCAGAGCCAGATCAGGAAGAGATTGCCCAGGAAGTCCTTGGGCTCCGGACCGGCCTGGGCCCACGGAACCTCGGGTCGATCGCCGACCATGGCGGCGAGCTCGGCGGTCCGCGGCGCCGGGGCGGCACTCAGGGCGTCCGGCATGGCGTCGTCGAAGACCGCGGTCTCGCCTCGGCTGGCCAGGAGATCCAGCGCCATCCCGCCGGCCCCGATCGCCTGCAATCGCGCGCCCAGCGTCGCCTGGATCAGATCCCGGAGGGCGTCGACGACCTTGTCCGAGGTGGCGGGCGCGAGAATCGTCGCGTGGGCGGGATCCCAGAGGATCGGAACCAGTTTGCTCGACCGATACCGCCCGTCGGAAACCTCTTCGAGCCAGCGACGTTCCGCCGCCTCCTTGGCCTCCCGCTTCGCATTGCGACCAAGTGGCCGAGCCGGCATGCCGGAATCGTCTCCGTGTCGGTCGGCACCCGCTTTTCGAAGGGCGGTCTGTTCCTGGGCGACGTAGGCGGCCTTGATCTCCGCCGGTACGCGAACCGCATCCATCCGCATCGCGGCGTGGAGACACGATTCGTAGACGCATCGTTCCCAGGCGAAATCATGGTCCAGGATGTGTTCGCCCGCCGTCCACCCGGATTCGACCTCCACGGGAACCCCGAGGGTCGGAGTCAACACTCCGGCCTTCAACGCGGAGAGCACGGTGTCATCGATCCTGGCCGGGGCGTCGCCGCCAAGCCGGAATCGAGCGTAAGTCACGGATCCTCTGAGAAACGGCATTTGAGGATTGTGCGGGGCCGGCGGGCCCGAGCGTCGATTCCGGCAGGTTGTACACGGGCCGGGAAAGCGCTGTCGGCCGATTTCGAGGATCCAGGTTCCGCGGCGTCACGTCACCGACCGGGATCCGGCTGCGATGCTTCCCGCGGCAGGACGGGCTCTCGGGCGGCCGCGTGATCCTTGCTCGTCCACCACCTCGAGACAGTTTCGATCGAGTGTTGACGCTTCAGGACGTGGGGTGGGTCGTGGATCCTGCCGCATCCGGCACCGGCGAGAGTGTCGCGAACGAGCGGCTCGAGCATCAGCGGGTACCACCGCGTCCCGAGGCGACACTGCCTGACGACGTCGCTCGCGACCGTCCACATCCATGACCCCGGAACCGGTACGAAGCCCTGCCGAGCGGTGACCCCCTCGAAATCGACCGCATGGGATGGCATCCCCCGGATCCGCCGAGGCTTCGAGGATCATCTCGAAAGGAAAACCGGAAAAAACCTTGGTTGGCGCGATCTCGGCCGATCTCGACGGCGTAACCGAGCACCATGACCGCGTTTCCTCACCCCCATCTCAGCCTCTGGACGACCCTCGCGTCGCTCGGCCGTCGAATGCCTGCGGCATTCACGGTGGCGTGGAGGTCTGGAAACAGCCGATCTGGATCGGGTACCTTTCGTTCGACCGGGCGCCTCCTGCCCCGACGTGATGAGACGCCCGTGACCGAAGCAAGCACCAACCTCCCCATCTCGGACCTGACTCGAAGCGACGAGGAACTTCTTGTCGCCTACCGGACGGGTGAAACCGGCGCGTTCACCACCCTGGTCGATCGCTACCGAAACGAGCTCGTCCACTTCCTCCAGAGGTTCCTCGGATCCCGAGCCGCCGCGGACGATGTGTTCCAGGATGCCTTCCTGCAGGTCCACCTGTCGGCCGACAGCTTCGATGCGGATCGCCGCTTCAAGCCCTGGCTCTACACCATCGCGGCCAACAAGGCCCGGGACTTCCACCGGAAGCGACGTCGTCGATCGGCCGTGAGCCTCTCGGCCCCCGTCGGTTCCTCGGATGGCCGGGAGACCAGCCTGGTGGATCTGCTTTCCGGAAGCGACGAGTCGGTGGATGCCGGTCTTCTCGATCAGGAGAAGCAGGGAATGGTGAAGGAGGTGGTCGATGACCTCCCGCCCCATTACCGGGAGATCCTTCTCCTCAGTTACTTCCAGAAGTTGAGTTACAACCAGATCGCCGATTCGCTCCAGATTCCGCTCGGAACCGTCAAGAGCCGGCTGCACGCCGCCGTGGCTCACTTCGCCGATTCGTGGCGAGCGGCCTCCGAACGCGAAACGCGGCGCAAAGATCGCGACTGATCCTCCTCCGACCGACCTGACGTTCTGTCGGCCCCGAATTGAACAGCCCGGACACCCAGATGCCTTCCGACGACCAACCATCCAGCGGAACAGACAAGCGGGTCGCCCATCTCTCGGAAGCGGATGTGAAAGCCGTGGATCGACTTCTGGAGTCGGGGCTCGACGCGGATGCCCCGCCGTCGGGGGGTCCGCGCGACGCCGCGGTCCTCGAACTCCTGGGACTCCTCGACGACTACCCGGTCGAACCGGCCGCTCAGGAACTGGTCGATGCGACCCTCGCCCGGGTCGCCCGGGAAGAGGCGGATCAAGCCGCACGCATGTCGTTCCAGAACGCGCCTCGAGTGTCCGAGCGGCGAACCAAGATCCCCGATTTCTTCGCCGTCGCCGCCGCGATGTTCCTCGCGGTCGGCATCGGCCTGCCCCTCTATCAGGTGATCGACGGTGAAGACAAACTGACCCAGTCGCAGAATCGACTGAACGGGGTCGGCCAGGCCGTGGCGGGATTCTCCGAGGATTTCAGCGATCTCCTGCCCCTCCAGAAGGGCCTGCTCACCAACCAGAGCGGTCAGCTAGACCCCGACATGCCCTGCCCGATCCGGGGTGACTGGAGCGGCAATCTCCAGATGCTGGCCGACCAGGGCTACTGCGACCCCCGACTCCTGCACGTGATCGGGCCCGATGGCACCAGGAAATCCCAGGTCGCCTATCGAGTCCCCTTCTCCCGGAAGACCTTCCGGCTTCAAGGCGCTCCTCACACCGCGGATGAAATTCTGCTGTCCGATCCGAATCCCGTGGCCGAAGCGATGAGACGATCGGAACGCCCCGGCGGCCACACCATCGGTTCGTCGGTTCACGACTTCGATCACGTGGTGGTGCTGAAGTTCGACCTCTCGCTCGACACGCTCCAGAGTGCGATCCTCTCCGATGGTGATTCTCTCTGGGTCCATCACGGCTACGACCCCAACCAACTCGACCAACCGTTCCGACCCGCGACCCCGGCGGACGAGCTCCTCGCGCACTGACCGCCGACGCCAGGTTGGTTTCGAAGCCTTGAGGCCCGATGTGAAGCTCAATGGCGCCTGTTCGACCCCGAATCGCCAACGAAGACCACCGCCAAAGGTTATTCGGACCTGCGCGACTGCAAAATTTGTGCCTTATCCTGCCGGATCCACCCCCCTTGCGGGTTGCGGGATGCCGCTGGTCTCCCCTATGATCCTCGATTCGACCCGAAAGGGTCATCACGCTCCTACCTCCGTCCCTCCGGTGCCGAAATGCCCAAGAGCAAGTCGCACAAGGGTCTGCTCAAGCGGATCAAGATC
>NYWY01000041.1 GCA_002685335.1 Planctomycetaceae bacterium | reverse complement strand
GGTCGACTTCCCGAGGATGACCTCGGCCAGCAGGATCGGGATGCCGACCGCGGCGATGCAGACGAGATAGACGAGGACGAAGAGCCCGCCACCGTTCTCGCCGGTGATGTAGGGGAACTTCCAGATGTTCCCCAGGCCGACCGCCGATCCGGCCGCGGCAAGGATGAATCCGGTCCTGGATCCCCAATGGGCTCGTTCGCTCATGCCGTTCTGATCTCCGGGGTGTCGAGAGCAGCGGGTTTCCGCTGTCGGGCAATATATCCCGAACCGTGCCGCCCATCCGCTCGTCCGACGCCCGGACCCCCCGTAGAATCATCGCTATGAGGGAGTTCCTTCTTCGTCAGGATCTCGATCGGCTCGTGGTGAAGGGCTATGCCCTCCCCCTCGGAGTCGAACGTCTCGACGCGCCACCGCCCCGGGAGGGGTGGGTGGTGGAGTTCGTGCCCGGCGAAGACGAGTCTCCGGACACCTACGCGTTCCAGATCGCGGTCAGCCATGAACAGCTCCAGAACATCCTCCATCGTCTCCTGGAGCTGCTTCCGGGCGAGGTGTCTCCGGTGGTCGAGATCGGCTCGGTGGATGCCTACCGGTCGATCGACGTCTACATGGCGTCCGAGCCGCTCTTCATCGATGACTTCATCGCCACCTGGCGGGAGTTCGAGCCGATTCTGCTCGAAGAGGTCTCCATCGGGGTGGGAGCGACGTCGGAGGAGCCGTTCCTCGAGGTCTTTCTTGATGCCTGGAAGTCGATCTCGGTCCACTGTCAGGTCGACATGCGGGATGCGATCGAGGCCATCCTGGAACGCAATGGCCTGGAGCAGGTGACCGAGACCTGGAACGAGGATGCCTTCGACGGCGTCGATCCTCCCTATCGAATGCGGGAGATCCTGGTCATCCAGGATGAGCATTCACCGGATCTGGACGAACTTCTGCTCCAACTCCGGGACGACTGGCGGTTGCAGCTCGACGTCGACCCCCACTCCAACATCGACGATGGTGGACGGGAACTGGGATTCACGCTCTGGCATGCGATCGCGATGGCCGATCCGATCGACGGGAAGGTCGGGGGTGCGTACATCGCGGTGTGGGCCACCGCCCGGAGCCTCGAAGAGGCCGAGGATCTGATCGAGGCGTCGGTCGAGGGGAGTGGCGAGTGGTTGCTCGACCGTGTCTATTCGATCGAACGGGTCGCCTTCGACGAACGGCCCGAGGAACTCTCGGATCTGCCTCCGCGACGAAGTCGGGCCGAGGTCCACTCGATCGCGATCGATGAGTGGGGCGACGGCAATGCCCCCGGGGGCGGCCCCGGTGGTGGCGGATCACCGTCGGGTGGGGATTCGGTTCCCGACTGGGGCACGCCCGGCGGACGACTCAGTTGAGATGGCACGGGAGCACGCACGGTGACTGACGAACGAAGAGTCGGAAGCATGAGCGAAGACCACGACGGTGATGAACCGCGGTGGTTCGACGACGGCCTCCGCTTCGAATGCACTTGCTGCGGCAACTGCTGCACCGGTGGCGAGGGCGCCGTCTGGTTCGATGACGACGAAGGTCGGGCGATGGCGGAGGTCCTCGGGCAGACGTACCCCGAGTTCCTGGTTCGACACAGCCGGATGATCGACGGTCATCGATCGCTCAACGAGCACCTCACCGGCTTCGGCCACGACTGCGAGTTTCTCGACCGGGAGACGATTCCCGGCAAGGCCATCTGCGGCGTCTACCACGCCCGCCCGAGCCAATGTCGAACCTGGCCCTTCTGGCCGGAACTCATGAAGAGCAAGAAGGCGTGGGCTCGGGCGAAGAACGACACCCCGTGTCCCGGCATGGGGAACGGAAAGCTGTTCACGATCGAAGAGATCGTCGCCCGCCTCGAACGTGAGCAGGAATCGGATGACAAGCCGTGGTGATGGACGCCGATCCCGAGCGGGTCGCGGAGGTCGAAGCCTGGTTCGCCGCGATCCGGCGATTCGAGATCCGGGTGGCGATCGCCGGTATTCACGAGGAGATCGCGGAGGCGATCCGCGAGCTGAAGCCGTTGTGCCTGGCGAGCGGGAACTGCTGTCGCTTCGAGGCGCACGGACATCGCCTCTATGCGAGTGGACTCGAGGTCGCGAGATGCGTCGAGATCTGTCGAACCGATGGGCGTGGCATCACCGCGGCCCAGGTCGAACTCGCGGTCGAACAGGGGAACTGTCCCTGGCAGGACGGGCGACTCTGTACCGCCCGGGAGGGTCGGCCGACCGGCTGTCGGGTGTACTTCTGCGATCCCCGGGCTTCGGACGTGGTGCCGGAACTGGCAGAGCGGGCCCATGCGGGCATCAAGGCGATCCACGACGAACACGGCATTCCCTACGCCTACGGCGAATGGCGTGCGATGCTCCGTGACGTGGTCGAGTGGAATCCGGTCTGAGTCCGGCGTCGATCGATCCGGGCAAGATCTTTCCCCGGCCCACTCTCGTCGCCACCGCAGGGTCGAGCGTCGTGCCCTGCCGCAGCCAGGCCTGGATGCACTCGGTCATCGAGGCGTCGCAACTGCGGATCTTCGAGACCAGGGAGGGAGGACGCCACTTCGTCGTCCTCGAGAACCCCGAAGGTTTCAGCGAACTGGTCGCCTCCTTCGGGGGGGAGACGCCGGACGAGGGCCGGTGATTCCGACCTCGTCCGCTCGATCAAAAGGAACGCGGGGAACGACCGGTTGGTCGTTCCCCGCGTGAATGAACACGTGTGATGCCGGATGTCACCCTTCTTCGGTGACGGTTTCCTGCAGCTTCTCGGGGGTGAGCACTTCGACCACCGCGTCGCGGCGTTCGGCACCCATCGCTTCGGCGGCCATCGCCGCTTCCTGACGCATCGCCATTTCTTTGGCGAGGTCGATCTGCGGTTCGTCCACCAGCTTCTGAACCTGCATGCGGGTGTAGTCGGAGAATCCGGTTCCGGCGGGGATGAGGTGACCCAGCAGGACGTTCTCCTTGAGGCCCTGGAGGGTGTCGACGGCGCCCTTGAGGGAGGCTTCGGTCAGGACCTTGGTGGTCTCCTGGAAACTCGCTCCGGAGAGGAACGACTCGGCCTGCAGCGACGCCTTGGTGATTCCGAGGAGCAGGGGCTGGGCCTTGACCATGCGCGGCTTCTTGGTCTTGGCGGTCTGCTTCTCTTCTTCCTTGGCCTTGTCGTTGGCCTCCTTGGCCTCGACCTTGGTGACCATGGCACCGACCGGGAGATCGGTGTCGCCGGAGTCTTCCACCCGGAGGCGTTCACTCAAGCGGACGTTCTCCAGGCGATGCTGCCACTTGTCCACGATGTCGTTGGGCAGGAACTCACTGTCGCCCGGATCGACGATGCGGACCTTGCCGAGCATCTGGCGAAGGATGACTTCAATGTGCTTGTCGGAGATCGGCACGCCCTGAGCTCGATAGACGTTCTGGACCTCGTCGAGCATGTAGAGGAAGAGCTCTTCCTCGCCCTTGATCTTGAGGATGTCGGCCGGAACCAGCGGGCCTTCGGTCAGGCGATCGCCCGCGTCGACGCGGTCTCCCGTGTGCACTCGGAGGGCGGTGCCCTGCGGGGCGTAGTGGGGGACCGGATCGAGACCTTCGCCGTCGGGGTGGATGAAGATGGTCATCTTGCCCTTGCGCTTGTCGGGATCGAGTTCCACCCGGCCGGTGAACTCCGCCATGACGGCGGGGTCCTTCGGAATCCGGGCTTCGAAGATCTCGGTGACGCGGGGCAGACCACCCACGATGTCCGCCGAACGACCGGAGTCCTTCGGTACTCGGGCGATCATCTGGCCCATCGCCACGCTCTCGCCGTCTTCCACTTCGATGCGGGCCTTGGCCGGCAGGTGATGGAAGTCGAGGGTCGTGTCGCTCGCGGGGTCCATGATCTTGACCTGAGGGGCTCGGTCGCCGGTGTGACTGGTGACGATCCGCTCGATCTTGCCGGCCTTGGTCTCCTCGACCTTGAAGGACTGGTCCTCGATGAGATTCTCGTACCTGATCACTCCGCCCTTTTCGGCGAGGATCGGGGCGACGTGGGGGTTCCAGGTCACGACGATCTGGCCCTTCTTCACGGTTTCCCCGTCCACGGCCAGGATCTTGCCGCCGTAGGGAACCTTGAACTTGTCGATCTCTCGACCCTTGGCGTCGAGGAGGTGGACCTCGCCGTTTCGCTTCAGGGCGACGAGCGACGTGCCGTCTTCGTCGGTCACTTCGACCGCGTTGCAGTCGACGTGCTTCAGGATGCCTTCGGCCGGCGCGCTCCAGTTGGTCTCGGCGAGCGAACGGGTCGCGGTACCACCGGTGTGGAACGTACGCATCGTGAGCTGGGTGCCCGGCTCTCCGATCGACTGGGCGGCGATGATGCCGACCGCCAGACCCTTCTCGACTTCCTTGCCGGTGGCGAGGTCACGACCGTAGCACCGGATGCAGACCCCGCGAGGGGTGTGGCAGGTGAGCGGGCTGCGAACCTGGACCGACGGAATGCCGAGGGTCTCGATGCGATCCGACGCGGTCTCGTCGATGATCTGGTTCTTCTTGACGATCAGGACGTCCATGATGGGATCGCGGATGTCCATGAGGCTGGTCCGGCCCACGATCTGATCGCGAAGCGGAACGTCGACTTCCTCGCCCTTGAAGATCGCCCGCTTGGCGATGCCCTGGGTGGTTCCGCAATCGACCTCGGTGACCACCACCGACTGGGCGACGTCGCACAGCTTTCGGGTGAGGTAACCGGAGTCGGCCGTCTTCAACGCGGTGTCGGCCAGTCCCTTTCGGGCGCCGTGAGTCGAGGAGAAGTACTCGAGGACGTTCAAGCCCTCGCGGAAGTTCGCCCGGATCGGGGTTTCGATGATCTCGCCGCTCGGCTTGGCCATCAGTCCTCGCATGCCGGCGAGCTGCTGCATCTGAGACTGGTTGCCTCGAGCGCCGGAATTCATGTAGAGGTAGACGGGGTTGAGGTATCTCTTGCCGTCCTTCTCCTCGATCGAGGTCTCTTCGAAGGTCTCGGGATCCCGACGATCCTCTCGGAGGGCTTCGATGAGCTTGTCGGTGAGGTCCTTGCGGCAGGTCGCCCAGATGTCCAGCAGCTGGTTGTGACGTTCCCGCTCGGTGATCGCACCGCTCTGGTAGGCCTTCTCGACGCGGTCCACCCTCTTCTGGGCGCCGTCGATGAGCTTGGTCTTCTCCTTGGGGATCCGGAGATCGTTGACGCCGAAGGAGAGGCCCGAAGTGGTCGAGTGCTTGAAGCCGACTTCCTTCATTGCATCGAGCAGGTCGATGGTCTCGGCCTTGCCCAGTCGTTCGAAGGTCTCGTCGATGACCCGGGCGCAACCCTTCTTGCCGAGGGGGCAGTTGTAGAAGGGCATGCGGGCGCGGTCGACGATGATCTCGTTGAGGTAGATCCGACCCACCGTGGTCCGGATGCGGCGGTTGTGCGGCATCTCGGTCGCGGGGGACTTCTCGCCTTCGGTTCCTTCGGAACCTCCGACGACCTGCTTGAACTCGGCCAGTCGCACGAGGATGTGCTCGTGGATGCCGATCTCGCCGAACTCATGAGCGAGCAGGGCCTCGGTCTCGTCCTTGAAGACCCGCAGTTCCTTCAGGGGCCGTTCGGCCTCGTCGCCGTCCTGGGCGGTGAGGAACGCGACACCCATGACGATGTCCTGCGAGGGCGAGACGATCGGGTTGCCGTTGGCGGGACTGAAGATGTTGTGCAGGGACAGCATCAGCACGTGGGCCTCGGTCTGGGCCTCCACCGAGAGGGGAAGGTGGACCGCCATCTGGTCGCCGTCGAAGTCGGCGTTGTAGCCGGTGCAGACCAGTGGGTGGATCTTGATCGCGTTGCCTTCGACCAGCACCGGCTCGAAGGCCTGAATGCCCATCCGGTGAAGGGTGGGGGCCCGGTTGAGGAGCACCGGGTGGTTTCGAATCACCTGTTCGAGGATGTCCCATACTTCGGGCTCGCGTCGCTCGAGCATCCGCTTCGCACTCTTGATGGTGTCGGCGTATCCGTGCTGCTTGAGCTTGCGAATGATGAACGGCTGGAAGAGCTCGAGGGCGATCTTCTTGGGGAGGCCGCACTGCCAGAGCTTCAGGTCGGGGCCGACCACGATGACCGAACGAGCGGAGTAGTCGACCCGCTTGCCCAGGAGGTTCTCGCGGAAGCGTCCCTGCTTGCCCTTGATCATGTCGGTGATCGACTTGAGCGGGCGGTTGGACGAACCGAGGACCGGACGGCGGCACCGACCGTTGTCGAACAGGGCGTCGACCGCCTGCTGGAGCATCCGCTTCTCGTTGCGGATGATGACCTCGGGGGCGTTGAGGTCCATCAGCTTCTTGAGGCGGTTGTTTCGGTTGATGATCCGGCGGTAGAGGTCGTTGAGGTCGCTGGTCGCGAAGTTTCCGCTTTCCAGCAGGACCAGAGGACGAAGGTCCGGGGGGATGACCGGCACCACGTCGAGGACCATCCAGGTCGGATCGTTCTCGGAACCGCGGATCTGCTCCACGATCTTGAGTCGCTTGGAGAGATCCTTCTTCTTCTGCTTGCTGCGAGTTTCGCTCAGCTGCTGGCGGAGGTCGAAGGACAGTTCCGTCAGGTCGAGCTGGTCCAGGAGCTCGCGGATCGCTTCGGCGCCCATCATCGCGGTGAACGCGGCGGAGCCGAACTTGTCGCGGGCTTCGCGGTACTCGTCCTCGGTCAGCACCTGGCGGACCTGGAGTTCCGTGTCGCCGGGATCGACGACCACGTAGTCCTGGAAGTAGATGACCTTCTCGAGGTCGCTGGTCTTCATGTCCAGAAGGTTGCCGAGCCTCGAGGGCATCGCCTTGAAGAACCAGATGTGCACGATCGGAGCGGCGAGGTTGATGTGCCCCATTCGCTTCCGACGTACGCGGGAATGGGTCACCTTGACGCCGCAGCGGTCGCAGATGATTCCCTTGTACTTGGTTCCCTTGTACTTGCCGCACGCGCATTCGTAATCCCGTTCGGGACCGAAGATGCGCTCGCAAAAGAGACCGTCCTTCTCGGGGCGGTAGGTGCGGTAGTTGATGGTCTCGGGCCGCTTGACCTCGCCAAAGCTCCAGCTTCGGATGTCGTTGGGGCTGGCGAGGGTGATCTTCACCGAGCCGTAGTCGTTCACGCGATCGAAGACGTTTTCGGACATGATCGGGGGTGCTCCCGAGGGCGGTCGTTTCTGTCACCGGCCGAAGCCGGTCGTGGTCCCGGCCGATGGCCGGGGGCGATGAGGGGACGCGGATCGGTCAGAGGACCGAGCCGGTGTCCTCCTGTTCCTTCTCGAGGGAGATGTTCATGCCAAGTCCCTTGATCTCGTGGCAGAGGACGTCGAACACCACCGGCATGCCGGCCTGCAACGTGTTCGTTCCCTTGACCATCGAGTCGTAGATCTTGGTACGACCCTCCACATCGTCACTCTTGACGGTGAGGAGTTCCTGGAGAACGTAGGCGGCTCCGTAAGCCTCCAGGCCCCAGACTTCCATCTCCCCGAATCGCTGGCCTCCGGTCCGGGCCTTTCCGCCCAGCGGCTGCTGGGTGATCAAGGAGTACGGGCCGGTGGAGCGAGCGTGGATCTTGTCGTCCACCAGGTGGTGGAGCTTCAGCATGTACATGTAGCCGACGGTGGTCCGTTCCTGGAACGCTTCGCCGGTGCGACCGTCGAAGAGCTGGATCTTGCCGTCGACCGGCATTCTGGCCAGCAGTTCCCGCGGATGGCCGGGATCCTTGCCGTCGGACTCGAAGGAGTCGAGCCGGGCCTGGACATGAGCGTTGGCCTCGCGCACCGCGTCGAAGATCTCCGATTCGTGGGCACCGTCGAAGACGGGAGTCACGGCCTGGAAACCGAGGACCGCGGCGGCCCAACCAAGGTGGACTTCAAGAACCTGGCCGACGTTCATCCGGCTCGGCACGCCGAGCGGGTTGAGCATCACGTCGACCGGGGTGCCGTCCTCGAGGAACGGCATGTCCTCTTCGGGAACCAGCCGGGCGATGACGCCCTTGTTCCCGTGACGGCCGGCCATCTTGTCGCCGACGGAGAGGGCACGCTTGGTGGCGAGATAGACCTTCACCATTTCAAGCACGCCGGAGGCGAGCTCGTCACCACGCTTCATGTGGGCGAGGCGACGTTGCTTCTCCTTCTCGATCCCTTCGATGCGGGGCCAGAATCGGTTCTTCTCGTTGATCGCGGTCTCGCGGGCTTCCTTGGAGCCCTTGATCCACTTGTCGGAGAAGTTCTCGAGCTGTTCGAGAATGACCTCGGGAATGTCGCTCGCACCGACCTTCTGGCGAGTCGAGGGGTCGACCATCTCGGAGCCGGTGAGCTCGTTGATGCGGCCCACCATCTCCTTGAAGAGGTCGATGGCCCGGGCATCCATGAGTTCCTCGAACTCCTGCATGTCCTTCTTGAGCTGCTTCTTCTGGTCGTCGCTGAGGTGCATCCGGCGACTGAAGTGCCGGGTGCCGATGACGATTCCATTGGTGCCCGCGGGCACCTCGAGGGAGTCGTTCTTCACATCCTCGCCCGCCCGGCCGAAGATCGCGTGGAGGAGCTTCTCCTCCGGACTCAGCTCGGACTTGGACTTGGGGCTGACCTTGCCGACCAGGATGTCGCCGGGGCCGACCTTGGCTCCGATCCGGATGATTCCCTGGTCATCGAGGTTTCGAAGCATCTTCTCGGAGACGTTCGGGATGTCGCTGGTGAACTCCTCGCGGCCGAGCTTGGTCTCCCGGATCTCGACTTCGAAGGAGTCGATGTGGATCGAGGTGAAGGCGTCGTCCTTGACCAGCCGCTCGTTGAGGACGATGGCGTCCTCGAAGTTGTAGCCGTCGAAGGTGTTGAACGCGACCAGAGCGTTGCGACCGATGGCGAGTTCGCCCATCTGGGTCGAGGCGCCGTCCGCGATGAGTTGGCCGGTCTCGACCTTGTCGCCCAGCTTGACGACGGGCTTCTGATTCTGGCAGGTCCGCTCGTTCAGCCCGACGAACTTCCGCAGTTCGTACTCGTCCGCGTTGTCGATGACGATGCGGGTCGAGTCGACGAAGGTCACTTCGCCGCCGCGGCGGGCGGTGACCAGCATGCCCGAGTAGGGACCGATCTCGCGTTCCATGCCGGTCGCCACCAACGGCGGGTCGACCTTGATGAGCGGCACGGCCTGGCGCTGCATGTTCGAACCCATCAAGGCCCGGTTGGCATCGTCATGCTCGAGGAACGGGATGAGGGAGGCGGAGATGCCGACGATCTGCTTGGGGGAGATGTCGACGTACTCGACCTCCTTGGCCTCGCAGAGCAGGAGATCGCCGTCCTTGCGGGCGAGGATGCTGCCGGTGGTGAGCTTTCCATCGGGGGAGATGGCGTCACTGGTCGCGAGCACCCGCTGCAGCTCCTCGTCCGCACGGAGCAGTTCCACCGACTCGGTGACCTTGCCCGTCTTCACGGTGCGGTAGGGGGTCTGCAGGAAACCGTAGTCGTCGATCTCCGAGTAGATGCCCAGGGACGCGATCAGCCCGATGTTGGTGCCTTCCGGCGTTTCGATCGGACAGATGCGGCCGTAGTGCGAGATATGGACGTCGCGAACCTCGAAGCCCGCTCGCTTCCGGTTCAGACCGCCGGGTCCGAGGGCCGAGAGGCGACGCTCATGGACGAGCATCGAAAGCGGGTTGGTCTGGTCGACGACCTGGGAGAGCTCGGAACGTCCGAAGAAGAAGTCGATCGCGCTCGAGATGCTCTTGGAGTTCACGAGATCGCTGATGCGGCTCAGTTCGTCGGGATCCTTGACGCTCATCCGCTCCTGGACGGTACGGCGGAGCTTCAGGAAGCCCTTCCGCATCTCCTCGACCGCAAGCTCGTCGAGGGTCCGAAGGCGACGGTTGCCGAGGTGGTCGATGTCGTCCACGTGGGCTCGCGAACGCTTCGAACGAAGGTCCATCATGTAACGGATGACGGCCAGGAAGTCCTCGCCGTGGATGTACTGCTCGGTCTCTTCGCGAACCTTGTAGACCGAATCGTCCTCGAACTTCCGATTGATGCGGAAGCGACCCACGCGGCCCAGGCGGTATCGGTTGTCGTCGAAGAACTTCTCGGTGAAGAGCGACTTGGCCTTGTCCAGCTGCGGCGGGTTGCCGGGGCGGAGGCGGCCGTAGATCTTCAGCAGGGCGGCTTCGTGTTCGGTGACCTCGGCCAGGAAGTCCAGGCGTTCCTCGGCGAGGGTGTTGAGGATCAGCGGATCGCTGGCGTCGGTGATGACCCGGACGCTCTTGAGCTCCGACGCCTGGATGGCTTCGAGGGCGTCGCCGATCATGCGTCCGACGGTGCAGAGTTCCTCGCCGGTGTCGGTGTCGACGATCAGTTCCGCCGAGTAGTGCTCGGGCAGGATCTTCTCGACCTTGACGTCCTTGACGTCGTAGAAGAGTTCGAGAATCCGATCGGTCGAGGAGAAGTCGTCGTGGAGGGCTCGGAGGAACGTCGTGGCCGCGAGCTTGGTCGACTGGTCGATTCGCATCGCCAGCACGTCCTTCTTCGTGACCTCGAGTTCGATCCAGGAGCCTCGTTCCGGGATGATGCGGGCGCTGTGAAGCGGGCGGTCACCGAAACTCGAGGCGATCGAGAAGTCGACCCCCGGTGAGCGATGGAGCTGGCTGACGATGACTCGTTCCGCACCGTTGACGATGAATTCACCGCCGCCCGAGAAGTTGCTCGCCCGGGCGATCTCCCAGGGCAGGCGGACGCCGGCCATGATCGGAATCTCGCCGAGGTAGATGTCTTCCTCGGGGGTTTCAGCCACGCCGTCCCGGTGGAAGCGGACCCGTACTCGAAACGGCATGCCGTAGGTGAGGCGGAGTTCGCGGCATTCGTCCGGGGTGTAGCGAGGCTCGTCGAGCGAGTAACTCACGTATTCCAGACGCATCGAGCCGTCGTAGCTCTCGATCGGGAAGACTTCCCGGAGGAGGCCTTCGAGGCCGTAGGCCCCGACGCGATCCTCGGAAGGGGTGTCCAATTGAAGGAATCGCGTGTACGCGTCGCGCTGGACTCGAACGAGATCAGGGATCCGGAGTCCGTCCTTACGCTTGCTGAAGTCACGGGGCGTTCGGGTGGTCATCCAGTGGCATCCTCGACTGGGT
>NYWY01000040.1 GCA_002685335.1 Planctomycetaceae bacterium | reverse complement strand
GGTGGCGTCGAAGTCCTGGACGATGTGATCCCAGAGGTGCCAGCTCCAGACGATGTTGCCGCCGGTGGCGCCCTCGGGTTCGACTTCGATGATGTGAAGCGGCCAGAGGGAGTCGCTCGCCAGGGCAGAGGGATCTCGACCGGCCTGGATGGCTTCCTCGGCGGACTTGTACTCCCACGCGATCATCAGCACGTTGCCGTTGGGCATCGGGGCGATGTCGTGATGAAGTCGATGCTGAGGCGTGTTGTAGGAGAAGTTCCAGACGAGGTTCCCGTCCCAGTCGAATCGCTTCACGTTGGAGCCGTCGCCGCCGGCGATGAGGACACTGCCCTTCGCCGGTCCCGCGTCGGAACAGCGAAGCAGACTGCCGTCCTCGAGCAGGTAGAGGGAGTTGCCGCCGGGATTGGTGTCCATCCACGAATTGACGAGATTGCCGTCGTTGTCGATGAGGTAGGTCGGCGTCGAATTCAACGGAGTGAAGAGCGTGTAGCCGGGCGACGCGTCGGGGCCGCCCTCGATCAGTCCGACCGTCCGATCCTGGCCTCCGGCGGATGCGGTGGCGACGAGAACGAAGCCCCCAAGGGCGGCAAGGGAATGGCTCGGATTCATCTCTGGAATTCCTGGCTGATTGGAGGATCGTTTTCGGCATCACGTCGGGCCGATGAATTCATTGCCTGATGATCCCCATTCGGGACACCGAGTCATCACAAAAGAAGACAACCCGTCTGAGATTGTCCTCGCCCCGAAGACTTTTCTCGACGCCCGGGAACGGTGGAACATTCTCCTCACGCCCGATACGCTGCTTCGACCGTCCTCTGGAAACCAGCCATGCGTCGATGCCGTTCCTTGAATCCCGTTCTTCTAGGAGCGATCCTGGTCCTGTCCCTCCTCGGGAACGACTTCGCGTTCTCCCAGGAGACGACCCCGACGACGCCTGCCACCGCTTCGGCGTCGACCGAAGAACTCGCCGCGGGCGCGCTGGAACGAGGACCCTGGAAGGTCGCCACCCTGCGAGAACGGGACGGCATCCGCAACGGTCCCGAATATCGCGGAGGCACGATCCACTATCCGGTCGGTGCCAGCACCTCGCTCCCGATCATGGTGATCTGCCCGGGCTTCCAGGCCTCCGAAGGGTCCGTGCGGCCCTGGGGCCGTTTCCTCGCCTCCCATGGGATCGTCACCATGACCATCGGAACCAATCGCCCCAATGTGATGCCGATCGCCCGAGGCCGAGCGTTGCTCGACGGAATCGAGACGGTGCGAGCCGAGCAGGGTCGTGAAGGTTCCCCCCTCAAGGGTCGGCTCGACGGCGAACGAGCGGGCGTGGCCGGCTGGTCGATGGGCGGGGGTGGCGCCCAGCATGCGGCGATGCTCGATCCCACCCTGAAGGGCGTGGTCGCGATGGTTCCCTGGCAGCCGTTGATCCGCTTCGAACATCCGGTACCGGTGCTGATTCTGGCCGGCGACAAGGACGAGATCGCGAGCACCCGCAAGCATGCCCGGCCGCACTTCGATTCCACTCCGAAGACCACTCCCCGACTTCTGTACGAGGTTCGTGGCGGCGGCCACTTCCTTCCGAGCAGTCCGGAGAACCATCAGGCCGAGATCGGCGCGATCACGCTGGCGTGGGTGAAGACCTTCGTCGAAGGCGACGATCGGTACCTCGAGGTGCTCGAGAAAAGACCCGCGACCGCCAGCATCTACGAACTGGAACTTCCCGGAAGGAAGAACGAGGAGTCCGATGAATCCGAACCCGCCGAGGTTCCGACGGGCTCCGGCACCGGTTGCTAGCCCTCCGCGTTTTCCTTGGGCGAGACGGCGTCGATTTCCTGTTCCCCACCTGCCAGGCCATCCTCCTCGGGGCTCATCGCGAACACCTGCAGGCGATGACCCACCGGATTCCAACCGAGTTCGAGGCAGATGCGATCTCGAAGCGCCACCAGCTCCGGACTCTGGAAGTCGATGGTTCGCCCGGTCCGCATGCAGACCATGACGTCCCGCGGCTGCTTCCCGTAGATCAACTGGAAGTGAGCCTGCTTGGAATCGAATAACGCCTGGGTGATGATGCCCGCTTCCTGGAGCAGGCGAAGCGTGCGATAGATCGTGGCCTTGGAAACCCGATGACCGCGGTTGCGCATGTCAAGCAGGAGTTCCTCGGCCTCGAACGGTCCATCGTGGTCGATGATGGCCTGCAGGACGTCCGCCCGTTCAACCGTGTACTTGAGTCCATGATTCCGAAGGAATCGGCGGAACACCGAGCAGAGCGGCATGAGGGTGTGAGGCGTGATCTCGATGGGGGACTCGTCGGTCATGGCACCAGTCTACGAGAGTGCCGGAGGATTCCGCGGACGGTTTTTTTCGGCCCCTCCCGTAGACTCCGGGCCATGAGCACACGGGTCCTCGCCTTCGAAGCCTGGGACGCCGGTTCGCATCGAGCGGTCCGGCGGTCGATCGAGCATCACGGCACCATGGGGTGGCACTTCCTCACCCTTCCCGGCCGCAGCCCGAAATGGCGACTCCGACACGCTGCGCTTCGCTTCAGCGAGCTGGTCCGGGATGGAATGGGTGGGGGAGGGGAACCGCCCTTTCCGCTTCTGGATGCGGACGCGATCGTCGCAACGGGAATGCTCTCCGCCAGCGATCTTCGAGCCACCCTGCCCCGGCCGTTGCGCGATCGCCCCCTCATTCTCTCGATGCACGAAAACCAGATCGCCTATCCAACCTCGGATGGTGGCAAGGCCGTTGATCGTGATCGAGACGCCCACCTCGCCTTCACCAACCTCGCCTCGATCGAAGCCGCGGATCGAGTCGTCTGGAACAGTCGCTGGAACCTCGAATCCTTCGTCACGGGCATGCGGAACATCCTGAGCCATGCCCCGGAGCCACTGGGTGGCCGGTGGGAGGATCGCCTTCGGGACCGGAGCGTGGTCGTGCCGCCGCCGGTCGAGTTCGACGAGGTCGAGGATGCCACGGTTTTACATAACAACGGAGAAGACAGTTATTCGGGCGAAGATGGTCGCCCTGACGACCTGATTCGCGTGGCCTGGCCGCATCGCTGGGAGCACGACAAAGGCTGCGACGAGTTCCTGCGCCTGGCAGACGAGGCCTGGCGACGCGAGCAGGATGGCGGCCCGGCGATTCGCTGGGTCATCCTCGGCCAGCCGCGACAGACCGTCCCCGACGCCCTGAAAACCCTCTTGGAACGACATGATTCGAGGGTGGAACAGGCCGCCAGCCTCCCGCGACGGGACTATCTGCAGCGGCTGGCCGCATGCGACTGGGTTCTTTCAACCGCCACCCATGAGTTCTTCGGACTCGCGGTCGCCGAGGCGTTGATCGCCGGCTGCCGGCCGTGGCTTCCGGATCGGCTCAGCTATCCCGAACTGGTTCCGACGGACGCCATCGGGCTCGATCCCTGGTCAGACCCCGGGTGGAACGCGACCGATGAGCGAAAACCGACCACTCCGGAAGCCGAATCACTTCAGGCCCGGATTCGAGCCCGATTGGAACCAGCTCGGGCGGCCAACGCGGTCAAGCGACTGGAGACGATCGTGCAGGCGTCAATCGATGCGGCCGTCGACGAAACGAACTCGTGACCCTCGGGGTGAACGGCCACCGATCTCCAACGGCATCGAGATCGGGACGAAGCCGGAGCCAGCTGGATCTTCTTGTTCGATCGGTCGCGACCGAAGCCGCACGAACGGCCGGGGTCGCCGAACGAACCCCGGTCGAACGGAAAACCGGTGACCGCATCGGTTGCCGCGGCCATGAAAGCCCGGGATCGCCCGGGATCGCCGGGGTTCAACGGCCCAACGCGTCGGTCGGACCCCAAGGAGCCGCCCCGGCTCCCTAAGGCCGATAATGTATGTTACGTCAAATCCAAGATCGAGCCGGGCGAGGGGGCCTGAATCCTGGTTCCCCCCGTCGCCGGACTCCCGGCTGGGTGCCGAACGAATCCTCGGCGGGAACGCCGTCCCAGCATGGCGGGCGGACCATCGACCACGGAGACCACTCAATCTCCGTCGATCACTCGGGTTGGTCCCAACGCATCCAGGTCAAGGCGAATGAGGTCCGCCGAAGGTGATGAATCCGCCGAAAGCATCTCTTCGATCTCCAGGCACTGATCCGCGAACCAGTTCTCGCCGCGTTTCACCCGATCGTGCTCGGCCAGGGCCAGAGTCATGATCGCGCACTCCCGACGACGCGAGGTCGACAGGGTCTCGATCGAAGCCTCGATCCGCGAGACGAGCCGGGTCGAGACCGGGTCGGATTCGAACCGAAGCCTCTCGGCCGCGACCAGACCATCGAGCATCGATTCCGACCCCGGAGTGACCCTGGCCAGATGGTCTTCGGCGCCCGAGATGGCCTCTCGGGCCTCATCGAGGCGTCCGATCCTTCGGGCGATCGACGCCCGCTTGCTCGCGGCGGCCGCGGCATCCCCCCAACTCCGCATGCGAGTCGACGTGGCCGCCGCGGCGTTCGTCGCCAGGTCAAGGGCGGCGTTTTCCATCTGGATGAAAAGTCGCATCGCCTCGTCGCACCGCGATTCGTCCTCCAGCAGGCCCTGGAGCATCACCGATTGGGCGAGTCGTCCCCGGCTCCGGATCCGCTGCATCGAACCGGGTGAGGTTCGAGCTTCGAAACCATCGAGGCATCTCCGGAACCGGGCTTCCGCCTCGGACAATCTTCCGCGATCGAGCAGGGTCGTTCCGTGGTTGTAGAGCAAGGTCAACGCCACCGTGTTTTCAGCCCCGAACAACGGCTCCACCCGATCCGAGATTCCATCGAGCAGACGAAACCGTTCACTCGTGTTGCCAAGCCGGCTCTCCGCCACCGCCAGGTTGTTGAGCAACAGAACTTCCTGCGATCCCAGTTCGGCCCCGGTCGTGTCCGGCGATTCTCCAAAGAGTCCGAGCAACATGGTCCGCGCTTCTTCGTAGCGTTTGAGCCGGATCAACGCGTCGGAGAGAAGCGACGCGGAACTCAGTGCTCGCTCATGGTCCGGCCCGAGGATTCGTACCCGGATCTCGTGAACCGACCTGATCATCTCCAGGCCTTCGTCCCGACGAGCCGGCGATTGGAGGAGCAGCGAGCCCAGGTTGATTCGATTGCGGAGCGTGTCCCGGTGTTCCGCCCCCAGGGTGTCGGTATCGAACGCGATCACCCGGTTGAACATCTCTTCAGCTCGACCCCGCATCTCGGCCTTCTGTTCGGTCGGAAGTCTCCGAGCGGCGTTGTTCATGATCATCGCCAGGGCGCCCTCCATTTTGGACAGGGCCTTCGGATCCGTGAACTGTGGCGTGGGGCCGGCGGCTTCGAGAGAACTCCGGGCCAGGCCCAGGCTCTCCCGCCCGGTCTCCAACGCGAGTTCGTACTCACCCAGATGGGCCCATGCCTGGGCCAGCGTGAAGAGCAACTGCGATCGAACGAGCAGATTCCCGGAGTCGCGGATCTTGCCGCGACTGCGTTCGAGCATCTGCAGCATGAGTTCGTTGTCGAGGCCCTGGGCCACCGTGGGGTTGACGGAGGTCAGGATCTCCCGACCGAAGTCGGTCATCTCCACCAGGCCGCTCAGACGCGATTCCGCGACCTGCCTCGCTTCGACCGCCCGAACCAACCCGAACCCGGTTCCCAGGAGACCGGCGAACAGAACGAGGAGGACCAGGGCCACCAAACCCACCGGCAGCCGATTCCGACGGATGAACTTCTTCGCCCGGTAGCCTACGTTCGGCGGGCCGGCCTCCAGCGGTTCGTGACGGCGATGCCGCCCGAGTTCATCACCCAGGGCCGAAACCGACGGATACCGACCATCCGGATCCCGCTCCAGACATCGAAGCACCATCCAGTCGATGTCCCGCCGAAGCACTCGTATCAAGGCCCGGGTGGAGGTGCCTCGTCGCCCGGCGATCTCCGCCGCGGCCACGGCGTCTCTTCGTTCAAGTCGTCCGAGACCGCGACTCGGCGAGGTCGCCTCTTCGGTCCTGATTCGACGTTGCTCCTCGAGAACCCCCCCATCTTCGGCCGAAACCTCGAAGGGTCGCCGACCGGAAACCACTTCCGAGAGAATCACGCCGAGAGCCCACACATCCACCCGGGTGTCGACCTCTCCCGACGCGAGTTGTTCCGGGGCCATGTATTCGGGGGTGCCGGGCATCACGTCGGTCGAGCGAAGACAGGTCCGCCCGGGTTCATCACCCTCGATCGCGGTGGCGACTCCGAAGTCGATCACCTTGGGACGCCATTGACCGTCGATGTGCGAGACCAGGATGTTCTCCGGTTTCAGATCGCAATGGATGATGCCCTTCGCGTGGGCATGGCCGACGCCCCGGCACACCCCTTCCATGATCTCCAGGGCTTCTTCGATCGGCAGGCCGTCCCGCACGACGTCACCCAGCGAGGAACCATCGACGAATTCCATCGCGAACCAGGGCCGTCCATCATCCAGCGTCCCCGCATCGAACACCGTCGCGATCGCGGGGTGTTCGAGACGACCGAGGATCATTGATTCGCGGCGAAATCGTTCCAGGTCGCGATCGCCCGCCAGACGGTTGCGAAGCACCTTGATGGCGACGGTAGTGGGTCCAGGATGAAGACGGGTCCCCTTCCAGACGTCACCGAAGCCTCCCCGACCGAGAAACTCCCCGACCTGATAGCCGCGAATCCGAATCGTCTCTCGATCGGCCGGCCCTGATCCGGCGCTCTTTCCCAGACCGATGGTGCCACGATGTTGGTCGTCCATCCCTGATCACTCCCAGAATCTCGCATCCGAGGCGATCAGCTTCCGACCCCCGCCGTCTTCTGGCGGTCTCGCCTCACCTGGCGCCGACGTTCGACCTCCGCGAGAACAATCTTACGCATGCGAATGGCCTCGGGCGTGATCTCGACCGCCTCATCTTCGGCGATGTACTCCAACGCGATCTCCAGAGTCATCCGCCGAGCCGCCTTCAGGACGACGGTCGCATCCTTGTTCGCCTCCCGCATGTTGGAGAACGCCTTTGACTTGGCCGGATTCACGTCGAGGTCGTTGTCCCGACTGTTCTCCCCCACCACCATCCCCTCATAGACCTCGTCGCCGGGCTCCACGAACATCATGGCTCGCTCCGAGAGGGTCAACAAGGCATACGTGGTTGCGCGTCCGCTCTCGGTCGAGACCATCACGCCGTTGGCGCGATCGCGACGCGGTGGTCCGGCCGGACGCCATTCCTCGAACGTGTGGTGGAGAATCGCCTCACCGCCGGAAGCGTTCAGCAACCGGGTTCGCATTCCGATCAATCCGCGGGCGGGAATCAGACCCTCGATCCGAATCCGGTTGCCCACCGGATCGACCGAGACCACCTCGCCGCCGCGCGCCCCGACCTGTTCGATGACCGGACCAGAGGCATCCGGCGGGGCGTCGACGCTCATTCGCTCCCAGGGTTCGTTCACCACGCCATCGATTTCCCGCAGAACGACTTCCGGTCGGCCGACCACGACTTCGAAACCCTCTCGTCGCATCTGCTCGAGCAGCACCCCGAGATGGAGCAGACCCCGGCCGGAGACTCGAAAGCTCTCCGCGGTCGGCCCCTGCTCGACGCGAAGCGCGACGTTGGCCTCGAGCTCCCGATCGAGGCGATCGCGAATCTGACGGCTGGTGACGTACTTGCCGTCACGACCGGCGAACGGTCCGTCGTTGACGCGGAAGAGCATGTGCAGGGTGGGCTCGTCGATCCCGACCCGCGGAAGACTGAGCGGATCTTCCAGACAGGTGATGGTGTCACCGATTCCCGCCGCCTCCAGTCCTTCGATCGCACAGAGATCTCCGGCTCCCACCGCTTCCACCTCGCGTCGTCCGAGTCCTTCGAAGGCGAGGATCCGACCGGTCCGGGTCTGGACCGTGCCCTCCTCCCCGTGCACGATCACCGGCATGCCGGACCGCATCGAGCCCCCGAGGACCCGACCGATCACGATTCGTCCGACGAAGTCGTTACGGTCCAGGGACGTGACCTGGAATCTCAGCGGCCCTTCTCCCGGGTTCGACGGGGCGGGAATCTTGCCCCGCACGGTCTCCATCAACATCTTCACGCCGCTTTCCCTCGACGCCTCGTCGTACGGATCCTCCACCGCCCAACCATCACGACCGGACGCGTAGAGGACCGGAAAATCGAGGGCATCATCGTCCGCTCCGAGATCGACCAGCAGATCGAAGACCGCGTCCACGACCGCTTCGATCCGGGCGTCGGGCTTGTCGCACTTGTTGACCACCACGATGGGCTTCAGTCCGATTCCCAACGCCTTGCCCAACACGAAGCGGGTCTGGGGCATCGGTCCCTCGGCGGCGTCCACCAGCAACAGGACGCCATCCGCCATTCGCAGGACTCGCTCGACCTCGCCGCCGAAGTCGGCGTGACCCGGGGTGTCGATGACGTTCACCCGCATCACTTCGCCGTCGTCGTATCGCCAGTCGACGGCGCAGTTCTTCGAAAGAATGGTGATGCCACGCTCACGCTCCAGCGGATTGGAATCGAGGATGCAGTCCTCACGTTCCGCGTTTTCGCGAAAGACCCCCGACTGCGAGAGGATCGCGTCTACGAGGGTGGTCTTTCCGTGGTCGACGTGCGCGATGATCGCGACGTTCCTGATGGCGTCGGGAGCGGGCATCAAAAGTCCGTGGTACCTGGGATTGGGTGATCAGATTCCGTGCAGGGCACGGAATTTGGTCTCGAGATAGTGCATCAATGGATCGGCGGAAAGCGGCTTTCCGGTGACTCGTTCACAGGTTTCAGCGGCCGAATATCGACGGCCGTGTTGGTGGATGTTCTCCCGCAACCAGTCGAGCAACGGTGCGAAACGACCTTCCGCGAATCCCTCTTCGAGGCCGGGGATCGCGTCCCGGGCCGCGTCGAAGAGCTGGGCGCAGTAGAGGTTGCCCAGGGTGTAGGTCGGGAAGTAGCCGAGCGCCCCCATCGACCAGTGGATGTCCTGCAGACAGCCGCGTCGATCATCCGGGACCTCGAGTCCGAGGTAGTCGCGATACCGCTCGTTCCAGGCGGCCGGCACGTCGGCCGGACTGAGATCGCCGGTCATCAGGCTCCGTTCGAGTTCGAAGCGGATCATCACATGCATGTTGTACGTCGCCTCATCCGCCTCGACCCGGATGAAGCCAGGCTCCACGCGGTTCGATGATTCGTACGCGGCGCGAGCATCGATGCCTTCGACCGCCGGGCCGAAGTGGCTGCCGAGGCGAGGGGCGCACCAGCGCCAGAACGATTCGCTCCTGCCGACCTGATTCTCCCACATCCGACTCTGGCTCTCGTGGATGCCGAGGGAGATGCTGTTTCCGCAGGGTGTGCCGATGTGTTCGAAGGGAATGCCCTGTTCGTACATCCCGTGACCGGCCTCGTGCATCGTGCTGCTCAGACCATCACTCAGCATGGCCGAATGGAAGCGAGTGGTCATTCGCACGTCGTCGCAGTGCGAGCCGCCGCAGAACGGGTGGGTCGAACGATCCAGACGGCCGCGCGTGAAATCGAAACCGATCTCTCCCGCGATCTCGCGGGAGAACGCCATCTGGGCGTCGATCGGCAGCTCGATCGAGTCCAGCCGACCGGACGGACGCTTCGAAGCGCCCATGATCTCGTCGAGCAAGGCCTTCAGTCGATCCCGCAACGGACCGAACACCGCGGCCACTCCCGCCGCGGTGCAGCCGGGTTCGTAATCCTCGGCCAGCGCGTCCCAGGGTTCTCCACCTTCGGCCCAACCGTAGCATTCCGCCTTGCGACGGGAGAGATCGATCGTCTTCTCGAGCCAGGGTTGGAACTTCTTGAAGTCATTGTCCTTCCTCGCATCCGCCCACTCGTGCTGAGCGGTGCTTGCGGTCGCCGCGAGCTCCTCGACCAGTGACGCCGGAAGCCGGACTGCCCGATCATGATCGTGTCGCCAGGCCCGGAGGTTGGCCGCCTCGATCGTGTCGGCCGACACGTCCATCTCACCCTCGCAGGTCGAAATCAATTCGCCCGTCTCGGACGACGACATTCTTTCGTGCGAAAGACGAGCCAGCAGGGCCAGTTGACTCGCTCGGTACGCCGCGCCGCCGGGAGGCATGGTGGTCTCCTGATCCCAGCCGAGCAGGCCGTTGATGGATCCGAGAAGTCCTCCCTCGCGGCTGATCCCCGCGAGCTGGTCGTAGGCGGTACTGGTGGTGGTCGCGGTGGTAGTCATCGATTTCAGGCCCGTGTGGCTTCGGTCGCGGTGAGTTGTGACGAGTCGCACATGGTAGTCAAACGTTCACCCAAAGTCCCGATCAACGTCAAAAGCCGGGCTCCCGAAGCCTCTCTCCCAGAAAAAACCCCTCCGGCGGATGCCGGAGGGGTTGGTTGAGGCTGCGTGCTCGAGGATTCAGATCAACGGTTCAGCCGCCCACGGCGGGGGTGGCGTCCTTGACCGTCGCGGGGACCGCGGCTTCGAGGAACTCGATGACCGCTGCGCGGTTGGGGTCGGTTCGGGCCCGAGCGTGATCGAGGACCGACCAGCCGCGGGCATCTCGAACTTCCAGGTTCACACCGGCGTCGACCAGAAGCTGGATCTTCTCGACCGGGGCCGCGGAAGAGGCGATGATCACCGCGGACTGACCGAGCAGGTTCGTCTTCTCCAGATCGGCCTTGGCGTCGACGAGAATCCGAAGGTTCCCGATATTGCCGATACGAGCGGCACGCATCACGGCGGTCTCCTTCTGGTTGCTCTCGACGATTTCGAGATCGGCACCCTTGCCGACCAGAAGCTCGACCGAGCCCGGCTGACCGATTCCGGCCGCCCAGATCAGCGGGGTCATTCCGTTGCTGTCGATGACGTTGACATCCGCGCCCTGCTCGATGAGGAACGCGACGGTTTCCGGCTGCTTGGACAAGGCGGACGCCCAGAGGAGCGGCGTGCCACCGATTTCATCGGTGGTGTCGATCTTGCCGCCCTCGGCCACCAACCGCTCGAGGACCGCCATGTGACCGCTCTCGGCCGCGATCGCGACCGGCGTCTTGCCGACCTTGTTGCCGGCGTTGGGATCGGCCTCGTTCTCCAGCAGGATGTCGATGATCTCCATGCTGCCGTTCTTGGCGGCCCAGTGGAGCGAGGTCATGCCGCCGAGGCTGGAAGCATCAAGCTTCTCGCCGGCGGCGATCGCCTTGGCGACTCCGGCGACATCGCCTGCCTGCGTGGCGACGATCAGCTTGCTGCTGGGCACGGTCGAGACGGTTCGCGGGGGCGGCAGCGGCTTGTCACGGGTGATCGCCCGGCGAACCGTGATGCTCAGTTCCGGGGCGTTGGGGTGATCGGTGGTCAGCTTGACCTGAGGTCGTCGACCACCCTCCTCCCAACCGGCCCAATCCACGGCCATCTCGTGGCGAAGCATCTTCTCGCCCCCGACGCCGGAAAGGACTTCGGGTTCGACTGCGATGATCGAGAACGGCGTCTCATCCACGGATTCAAGCACCACCACCTGCTGATCGGCGGATTCCTGCTTCGCCGCATCGAGGAAGTCGGGCTCGATCTTCACGAAGACACCGACTTCGCCCTCGACCGTGATGACCTGCGGAGGTCCGGCCATCATCTGAAGCGTGACTCGCTTGCTGAGTCGCTGCCCCTGCTTGAGCGACGGCTTCAAGGTGATTTCGATCTCGGCGGTCTCGCCCGCGAGGATCGGCTCTCGGGGCCAGCTCGGGGTGGTGCAGCCGCAGCTGGCGACCGCCTTCTTGATCTGGACCGCGGCACTGCCGTTGTTGGTCAATCGAACGATCCCGGTCTTGGGAACGCCGGGCTGCATCCTTCCGAGGTCGAGCGTCTCGGGCTCGAAGACGACTTCCGTCTTCGAATCCGCGTCCGGTCGGGATGGCGCCTTGACCGTGAGCTGCCTGGCTTCGGCGGCGGTGGTCAGATCGCTTCCCTTGGAACGAGGCTTGCTCTTCGTCACCGCGCCCTCCCCCGAGACGCCAGTGGAAGCGGCGGTGGAAGCGGCGGTTCTCGCCTTGGCCGAGTTGGATGTCGCGGTGGTCAGTCCCGTCGCTTCATCTGCGGCCGGCGTGGACGAAGCCGTCGTCGCCTGTGTGTCCGTGGCAGCCTCCGTGGTCGGAGTCTGGGCAACGGGCTGCGGATCCTTAGCGCCGTCACACGCAGCAAGAGCGAGGAACAGAACGGCCGGAGCGGCGACACGCGGAAGTGTCAGGTCTGAGGTCTTCATGTGGTGGTCTCGTGGGTCGATGCCGGAAGGCGCCTGTTTGCCTTTGGATTGATACGAACGGAACGTGCGAAGCCTGTGAATGTTGCGACGGACGACCGCCGAATCGGTTCCCTCGGATGTTCGGGAAACAAGATCGAATGATTTCCCGCCCAATGGACGGAAGACGTTGCCGGGAGGCGGGATGTCCCGCCCGGTCCGGAAACCGACTCGGAATGATACTCGCCTCGGCTGGCTCGAATCCACCGGGTCCTCAGGAGTCTGAAATCATCATTTCCGGAGATCCAAGGTCCCTCGCGGCAGGTGGGTACACTTTCGCACCATGTCCGAACCTACCTCCACCGCCGATCACCTCGTTCGTCCCCATGCTCGCCCGGTACAGCCGTTACCGGTTCAGAATGAGGGAAAGCAGTTCATCGCCCTTCGAGACCCTTCGATGCTGGTCCAGCAGACGATGCTGGTCCCGCCGCAGGCCATGGGCGTGCTTCAATTCTTCGATGGCAGCCTCTCGATCGAGGAAATTGCCTCCAGACTCATTCGAGAGGATGACCCGGACCGCGAGGCGAACCTCGAAAAAGCCGCCACCCAGGTCGCCGGGCTGGCGGAACAGATGGACAAATTCGGCCTTCTCTGGGGACCGACCTTCGAGGGTTTTGAGAAGCAGATCGGCGAAAAACTCGACGAAACCGGCGCGTTTCCGCCTCGGGCTTCGATTTCCCTGGTGCAGATCGCCCACCAGTCCCTCGGTGGTGATCAGCCACCCGAGGATCAGGCCGCTCAGGCCGAATGGGCTCGAGCGCTCGCGAGTCGCCAACTTCAGGCGTGGCTCGAGGACGCCGAGGACCCCGAATTCGACCAGCCGGTCATCGGACTCGTGGTGCCCCACCTTGACTACCCCCGGGGGGCCGCGGTCTACGCCGGTGGCTATCGCGCCTGGGTGGACACCCCCGCTCCCGACCGCGTGGTGGTCCTTGGAACCAACCACTTCGGCCTCGGCGACGGCGTCATCATGTCCAATCATGGATTCGACACCCCGCTGGGCCGGGTCTCGCCCGATTCCGCGGTGACCGCCGGGCTCCGCCAGCGTCTCGGCGATCGTCTCTTCAAGGACCAGCTCGATCTTCTGCCCGAACACTCGATCGAGCTCCATCTTCCCTGGATCCAGCATCTCTTCGGGGACGTTCCCGTGGTGGCCGCCCTGCTCCCCGATCCGCTGCAGCCGATGATCGCGGACGATGGCGAACGGGTCTCACACGAGGAATTCGTGGAAGCGTTGAAGGCCTCGCTCGAGGAGACGGGAGGCCGGACGTTCTTCGTCTCATCCGCCGACCTGTCCCACGTCGGCCCGAACTTCGGAGAGCCCAAGCCGGTGGACGATGCCCGCCGAGTCGAAGTCGAACGTCACGACCGCGAGCATCTCGGGAAGTTCATCACCGGGGACACCGGTTCCTTCCTCGAAGCCATGGAGTGGTGCAAGAACCCGACCCGCTGGTGCTCGATCGGCAACATGGCCGCAGCCGCGGCGATCGCGAAACCCGCGGAGATCGAATTGGTGGACTATCGCCAGGCGGTCGACGACCAGGGAACGGCACTCGTCTCCGTGGCGGCCATCGCGCTGTTGGGCGACTGAGCACCGCGATGCGAAGCGTGGTCCAGAGAGTTGGTTCCGCGAGCGTCGAGGTCGACGGACGGATCGTCGGTGCCATCGATGCAGGCTTGCTCGTGCTGCTGGGAGTCTCGAATGGAGATTCCGAGGCCGAAGCCCGATGGACGGCGAGAAAGATCGCGAAGCTGCGGATCTTCACCGACGAGGCGGGCCGCCTGAATCGAAGCGTGATCGACGCGGGCGGCAGCGTGCTCCTGGTCAGTCAGTTCACGCTCTGTGCCAATACCAGCGAGGGGAACCGTCCCAGTTTCACCGGAGCCGCACCCCCGGAAACGGCCCGACCGTTGGTGGAGCTGACCGGCGAACTCATCCAAGAGCACGGCGTGACGGTGGCCACCGGTCGGTTTGGGGCGTCGATGCTGGTTCGGCTCGAAAACGACGGCCCGATCACAATCGTGCTCGACAGCCCCACGGCTCCGCAGGACGATCGATCGCGTTGAATGGAACATCGATCCGGTCCGCCACCGGACACGGGGTCGATCGATCGAATCCGCCCGGATCCCGATCGCGGGGGTTCACCCGCCGGCGATCGCGACCGCCTGCTTGAGATCCTCCCAGACCGCGCGACGGACATCCGTCGTGTACTGGCGAAGAACGTAGGCGGGATGAAACGTCGGGACGACCGGGAACCGGAGTCCTCCGATCTCGATGTCGACCCGACCGCCCCGCAGCCGCGTGATCCCGGTGGAAGTCCGAAGCAGATACTTCGTCGGCGTCGCCCCGAGCGCCACGATCACCCGCGGCTTGATCGCTGCGATCTGGGAGAGGAGCCATGGTCCACAGGCTGCACACTCCGCGGGGCGAGGGGTGCGATTCTCTGGAGGTCGCACCTTCACGATGTTGGCCACGTAGACCGCGGAACGCGACAACCCGACGGAATCGATCATGCGGTCGAGGAGTTCGCCCGCAGGCCCGACGAACGGACGGCCCAGACGATCCTCTTCGGCGCCGGGCGCCTCGCCCACGAACATGACGTCGGCGGCGGGATCCCCGTCCCCGAACACCACCGATTCGTGCGTCTTCGAGCTCCCGCAGTGGGTGCAGGAAGCCTCGTGTCGGCGTTGGAGCTCCTCGAGTCTCGAGCCGGCATCAGTCCCCAGCGGCCCCGGGTCCAAGGCGACCGACAACGCCGTCGCGGGATCACCCGGAGACGCCGCCGAGACCGGCGTCGGTCGGTCCTGCGACACCATCGGCTCCGAGGATTCGATGAAGCGCGGTGCTGGTGGTGGCCCATCGCCGATCGGCACCGAGTCCAGGCCCAGCAGAAGATCGCTCTCGACCATCGCCCGAGCGGCCCGCCTGAGGTTGGAAGGATCCACCGTCATGCCTCGAATCCTAACTCACCCCACCGAGTCGATGGGACGCCTGAACAGCGACCCGGCGACCAGACTCCGAAAGGAGACCGGCCGCCGGGTGCGGTCGTTCGGGTGCGATTCCCGGGGTGGGAACCGGATCATGGCTCATTCGTCTTCCGGCTCTTCTTCCACCCCGAGCTTGAACAGACTCTGGGTCCGAAGGACCAGTCCGCAATCGGCTCGAAGGTGGTACCCCTGAACGTGGACTTCGGTCCGGTACCGCTGCATGTCCAGCAGTGAGAGTTCCGGTCGCGAGTGTCCTCGCTCTGGCATGAACACCAGCGAATTGGAGATGCGGGCGTGGTCGAGCATCTCGCGGTAGGTCGACTCGTACAGGTGCTCCGAAAGCGTCTCGGTCTGCATGGTCGTCATGTACGTGACCAGATCCCCGAAGGTGTTCTCGTAGTCACGCTCTCCGGCACACGGAAGATTCGCGGCCAGCCCCTTCTCGGGGAGATTTTCGACCTGATCGGTGACGACTTCACAGACCGTCACGTTCCCTGACTGGAATCGGGCGACCTGACCGCCCGGGAAGATCCAACCTTCGAATTCAAAATCATCCTGATCGATGCGACGCCGTCCTTCGATCCCGAAGAACTCGGGGTGAAGTGGCTTTCGATAGACCAGCATGGTGTACGCCTGAAGTGACGTGGACTTGCTCGACGCGAGCGACATGGTGATGGGTCCTTCCCAGCCTATGACAGGCCATTTTCACCGGTCGATCCGATCATCGGCGGAAAGTCAGCTGACTTTCAAACCGACATCGGCGGAATACGAATGGACGATCCATTCGCACGGAGGCGGGAAATGGCGGTTTGCCACATCCCAGGGTTCGGCGTTCTCGGCCGACGGAACGATCCTTGTCGTCCGCCGAGGTGCCCCAAGACCAATCTTGCTCAAACCATTTTGTGATCGATCTCATTTCGCCCAAGGTGCTTTCAGAAGTCTTTCGACCTTGGAACGCCTGAAGAGATCGAACATAGCCGTGTTCGAGCGTGATTCTGATCCAAAATCACACGTTTCGTATCTAATTCGGATCCACTTCCGAGCCAGTCGCGCCGGACCGAGCCGAGCCACGAACTTTCACCCGATGGTCCAGCCTCGATCCGGGGTAGAGGCCGGTTCTCAGGAAAACATCCTGTTCCTGAGACTTCATTGTTCGGCAGTCATCCAACGAATTTCATCGAATTCCGTGACGGCTGCCGGTGATGTGAAGACCATTCATCCGAGTTGTCAGGAAGGCCCTCCTTCCCCCGCTCAAACGATTGCTGAGCGACTCCGATTGTCCCGAGATCCTGCTGGAAGGCAAGATTGAAACGTTCATTTTGACGAAACTACATGCTGTAGGAGGCAAACACCCCAGCCACTACCGGCAGTGGTGCCGCCGGATCAGTAAGACCCATACGGATGAATCCTGCTCTGTGATCCCATGAAACACACCTTTGGTCGCGATCGTTGGACCATCAACGTCCTAGAACACGGGCTCCTGATACCAGGATCCCGCATTCTGAAAAGAACGCTCCGACCCCGAAGGGTCGGAGCGATGGACTGTGACGAGCTGTAAGCCGAGTTTCGTCCGCTCGAAAATCGAGCGAGGCGATCATGTATCTGGGACCGGCGTCGCCGCCGACCTCTGGCACGCCACCCGCCCCGACCCGCGGATCACGGGCACGACCCGAAGGCCGTCTGAGGCTGCTTGCGCTTGCACGCGGTGGGGTTTGCCGTGCCCCGTCCGTCACCGGAACGGGCGGTGCGCTCTTACCGCACCGTTTCACCCTTACCTGCGGCCGAAGCCACATAGGCGGTCTGTTTTCTGTGGCACTGTCCCTGACCCGCAGTCCACGGGCCGGTGGGGGTTACCCACCACCGTCATCCTGCCGTGCTCGGACTTTCCTCGAAACGCCCGAAGACGTCCCGCGATCGCCCGCTCGCCTCGATGAGTCTACCCGCCGGTCAAGGTGGTCGAGGTACGATTCGCCCGACCATGCTCTCCGAGAACAATGACATCGCGTGTGCCGCCTGGGTGGGAGACCGCCTGGCAAGCCTTCTCGAACGGATGCTCGAGATCTCAGCCCTCTCCTGCACCCATCTGGGGGGGGAAGGCCCTTTGGTCCGCGCCCTCGCCAGCAGGCTGGGAATCCCGCATCTGGACGACCCCAGATCCCTCGCCCGCGCCGATTCCCCCGCCACCCTCATCATGGATCCGGGAACGCCATTGAGCTCGGAGGTCCTGACCGCGATGATGGATGCGACCTCGAACGCCGGCCGGCCCCTGCTTTCGATGACCCCCCGCCCCAGTCTCGTGCTCGATCAGATCGAAGACACCACCCATGCACTGGAATCCGGCACCCCGCCGAGACCCATGCCACTCTTCCGAACCCTTCGGTCCGGCCGGCGTTTGATCGAGGCCACCGCCGCCTTCGGAACGCCCTCCACCGCCACGGTGGAGGTCACCGGGCCGGCCTTGCAAGGCACGCTCGGAACTCGTCTCCTGGACGCCGTCGATCTGCTTTCGGAATGGTTCGGATGGCCCGGCACGGTCCAGGCGATCGCCACCCGGAATGCACCAGCCTCGGACCTCGCGTCCAGAATCCTCGCGGTGGCGAGATATTCCGATGGTCGCGCCGCGACCATCATCGCCGGCGCCGACGGTGGACGACATTCGCGTTCAGTCACCATCCACGGTGAAGCCGGTCGTCTTCATTACGCCAACGGGGCGGTGGACTGGAGCGACGCCGATGGTCGCCAGATCGAACTCGAAACCCCCGTACCGTCCCATCCCGACGACCTCGCTCGGGAGCTGGTGGAATCGGTGGAGAGCGCGATCGCGGATCGAACCCCGCTCCGACCGCTGGATGCCATGCTTGATCTGCTCGCTTCGTGCGAGACCGCGATGTTGAGTACCCGAACCGGAGAGACCGAATCCTTCGATTCGGTCCGGGCGATGCTCGGTCGGGTCTGAATGCACACAGCCCCCGCCATGAAGACGAGGGCTGTGAATTCGACCGTTCGTGTCGCTTGATGCGGACTCAGCCTCCGGAGATCGCACCGATCTTGACGGTGACGTATCGCTGCCGATGGCCGGTCTTGCGACGCATGCCCTTGCGTCGCTTGTACATCACGCTGACGAGCTTCTCGCCCTTGGTCTCGCCCATCACCTCGGCGGTGACCGAAGCCCCACCCAGGTACGGGGTTCCGACGCTGGAGTCACCGTCGGTGCCGCCGATGGCGAGCACGCGATCGAAGACCAGGTTGGAGCCCTTTTCCGGGGCTTCGGGTCGGAGGTCGACCTCGATCACGTCGCCTTCGCGAACCATGATCTGGGTGCCACTATCCTCGATGATCGCGTACACGGTGTTCTCCGGAGCGGGCGGGTCGTCGTTGCGACCCGCGATGGACGATGGAAGCCAATGCGAATTCAGACGGCCGGACGTCGGACGTCCGGAAGCAGAGAGTCGAGCAGGATACCGCAACCGGCCCACCAATCAAGCCCCACCATCGCCGATCCCCCCCGGCGGGGTCTCCGGGGCCCCCGTCGAACCTTCAGAAAGCCGGGCGGCCGCTCGAAGTGAGGCGAATCCGAGCCCCGCGGCGAGCCCCAGCATCAGGATGCCCGACCCCGGGGATCCCAGCACCATCCAGCCCATTCCCATGATTCCCAGCCAGGTGGCGACGGTTCCGACCACCATCCATCCGATCCTCGGAGCGATTCTCGGCGGTGGCGGTCCACCATCCTGGCGGGCCACCCGGGCCCATCCGGGCCCGCCGGGATCCACCGCCTGCCGAAACGCTCGGAGTCTGCGATCCGATGTCGGACGGGACCATCTCGTGGCCGGGATCCAGCAGGCGGCGGCGATCACCATGGTGGCGAGGAGGGGGGGGCCGAAAAGCGTGTCGGGCCCGTCCTCGGGAACCGCCAGTGGCCCGACCGAGACCAGGAGATTGCCCGCCACCAACGACGCCGACATCGCCGCGATCTCCGTCCAGGCGGTGATTCGCCACCAATACCAGCGAAGAATGAGAACCGGCGCCGTCCCCGCCGCGATGACGCCGAGATACTTGTAGATCTTGATGATGTCGTCGAAGCCCTGAGCGACGAGGAGCACCAGGGCGAGCACCGGAAGTGCCAACAACCGGGCCTGGCGAACGCGGCGGCGGGCCTCCGCGGGCGATGGCTCGTCCTTGGTCTCGTCACTGGCCGACAGCGTTGTTCGCGCTCCTCGCCACGGCCCGACCACGTCATTGAGCAGGTACGCGGAGGAGAGATTGACGTGGGTGTCGACCGTGCTCATGAACGCGCCCAGAAGCGCCACCACCAGCAGGCCCCGCAACCCCGGTCCGAGGTGGTTTCGAATCATCCATGGAAACACCTCCTGATCGGAGATCGACGCCGTCATGCTTCCGGTCTGGGGGTCCACGACGGTCGGCACCAGGACCAGCGAGGCCAGGGCCACCAGAATCCAGGGCCACGGCCGCAGGATGTAGTGCGCGACCACGAACCAACCCAGTGCCAACGCCCCCTGTCGAGGATCGCGGGTCGCCAGGAGGCGTTGGGCGAGGGCTCCATGACCGGGTGCCTTCGACCACCAGTTGATCGAGAAGTAGGCCGACACCGTCGCGATGGCCGCGGCGCCCGAAAGATCGGGCACCATCGATGCGGCACCGCTCGGGGCCAGCGGTGAAGCCGCGATCCGCTCGAGCATGGTCACCGGCCCCCCCACCTCCCAGACCACCACCACCGCCAGCACCACCGAACCCACCATGGCGATCACGAACTGCGGCAGATCGGACCAGGCAACGCCGTAGAGGCCGGACAGCATCGAATAGCCGACGGTGGCGATCGCCAATCCGCCGACCACCGCGGTCGCCACATCGAGCCGCCAGGCTCCGAAACCCACCGTCGCCTCGGGATCGATGCCCAGCGTGACGCGAAGAATCGTGGCCATCCCGATGGTCACCGAGGCCAGGATCACACCATTCACCAGCAGTCCCTGCCAGAGCCCCTCGACGATCCTCAAGGCGAACGCCCCGCGTCCTTCGTACCGAAGTCCGATGAATCCCACGTCGGTGAGCAGTCGGCTGCGTCGCCAGAGCGGGGCGAACAGAAACACCCCCGCGACGTGACCGGCCGCCATCGACCACCACCACCAGTTCGCCGCGATCCCACCCTGGCGCACCAGTTTCACCACCTGCAACGGCGTGTCGCTGGAGAAGGTGGTGGCCACGATCGAAGTTCCCGCGACCCACCAGGGCAACGATCTCCCGGCGAGGATGAAGTCCGTGGTTCCCCTCGAAGCCCGCCTGGCGAAGTGAAGTCCGATCCCCAGCACGATGGCGAGATAGATCCCCACCACGACCCAGTCGAGGGTGGCGAATCCGGATTCGTCCGAAGGTGGATTCACGGCAGGATCGAACCGACTCGTCGGAGCCGCTCGATGCCTCGCTCAAGAACCTCGTTCTCCTTGCAGAAGGCGAACCGGATGGGACCGGACCGTCGGTCGTCATGGAACGGCGAGGTCGGAATCGCGGCGACGCCGATCTCCCGGGCGAGTCGCCGACAGAATTCCAGGTCGTCTTCGACCCCCAGCGACGCGACATCCGCCAGCACGAAATACGCGCCTTCCGGAACCACCGGCCGCAGCCCCACGTCGTCCAGCCCCGCGACCATCAGGTCGCGACGCCGGCGGTAGTCCGACATCAGTTCGTCGAAATAGGCATCCGGAAGGCGGAGCGCGGTGGCCGCGCCGACCTGGAGCGGGGTGGCCACCGAAAAGATGGTGAATTGATGCGACGCTTGAATCGCCCGGGTCAGTGCCGGTGACGCGATCGTCCATCCGACCTTCCAACCGGTCAACGAAAAGGTCTTGCCGATGCTTGAAATCACGATCGTCCGGTCTCGAAGCGCGGGCCGGCCCAGCGGACTTCGGTGGACCCCGTCGAAGACCAGCGTCTCGTAGACCTCGTCGCTCACCAGGATGAGGTCATGTTCGAGAACCACCTCCTCGATGATTCGCCACTCGGTCTCGTCGAGGACCCGTCCGGTCGGATTGTGCGGAGAGTTGATCACCAGGACGCGACTCGAAGGAGTGATCGCGCGCTCGAGCACCGCACGCTCGATTCGATACGCGGGCGCTGCCGGGATCGCGAACCGAGGCGTCCCACCCGCCATCACCACCGCGGCCGGATAGGCGTCGTACCAGGGCTCCACCAGCACCACTTCATCCCCGGGCTCGAGCAGCCCGAGCATCGTGTCGCTCAAACCCCCGGTGGCTCCGGCCACCACCGTGACCTCCTGATCGCCATCGACTTCGATTCCCTGCCGGCGACGGAACCACTCGACGATCGCCGCCCGAAGAACCGGCAGGCCTGCAAGCGGTGCGTACTGATTCGGGCCGTTCATCACGGCATCCGCCGCGGCTCTGCGAACGGGTTCGGGACCGTCGAAATCCGGAAAACCCTGACCGAGATTCACCGCGTCGTGCCGACGGGCGAGGGCCGACATCGTGGTGAAGATCGAGGTGCCGAAAGATTCGAGACGAGATGACGGCCCCGCACGATGGTTCATTCCACATCTCCGTCCGGCCCGCTGCCGAGGTCCTCGACTCCGGAACCTCGTGAACCGGCACGCCCCACACGGGGGCTGCTGTCGGACCGCGGGACCTCCGGTCGGTCGGAGACCGGGAGGGGAATCGACGGACCTGATTCGGCCTCCCCGCTGCGAACCATCTCGCCCCGGATGTCTCGTTGGGGAAATGAAATCGCCACTCCTTCGAGGTCGAACCGTTCCTTGATCGCGATGTTCAGATCGGTTCTCACTCCCGCCATTCCCTCGGTTCCCGCGAGATACACGCGGAGATTGAAGTCCAGGGAACGGTCGGAGAATGCCCGGAACGCCACGTTGGTTTCCGGATCGTCGAGGACGTCCGGATGCGCAGCAGCGATGTCCGAGAGCCGCGTGGACCACGCTTCTCGATCAGCGGTCGAGTCTTCGCCGATCCCGGATGCGGTTCCGGCCGGGACGACCACATCGGCAGGATCCGCGACCTCCTGACCGATGGCCTTCCCGCCAAAGAGCGTGACCAGAATGATCAGAGCCGGAAGGATCGATCGGTGAAGCATCAAGGGTGGCCACGACATGCGGCGGGGTCCCCGTCCGATCTCAGTGATGGATGTCTCGGGCAACCCCCTGATTGACCCGCTCGATCGGCATCAGATACGACGCCACGTTTTCTGCGAACCGCTCAGATTGCCGGTCGATCGATTCGGCGGCATCAAGGGCGGCGGCGGCGATCGACGCGAGATCCGCGTTGCTTCCCATCGCGCCCGGGTCGGCCTGCTTGCACTGGGCAGCCAATTCTCCGGCACTCCATTCAGGATGGAACTGGACACCGAAGGCATAGATGCCGACCGCGAAGGCCTCGACCTTGCACTCGTCGCTGGCGGCGAGGATCCGCCCTCCATCGGGGATCTCGGTCACCTCGTCCTGGTGCCAGCTCGGCCAGCTTCCGAACCATGGGAGGCCTCGAAAAAGCGGATCGTCCCGACCCACCGGCGTGAGATCCACCCGCGGCATTCCAATCGAGGGTTCCGACAGTCGTCCGACCTTGCCGCCCAGGGATCGAGCGAGGAGCTGGGCTCCAAGGCAGATGCCGAGGACCGGTATCTCGGCGGCCACCGCCGCGGCGAGGAGCCGCAGTTCGGCGGCGATCCACGGCAAGGTGTCGTCGGTGGCGGATTGCCGCCCTCCCATCGAAACCACACCGTCGACGTCGTCGAGGTCGGTTGGAATCGCCTCGCCGCCTCCGACCCTGACGGCCTTGATGCGGAGCCCATGTCGGGCCAGGGCCCGACCGACGGACCCCGAGCCGGGGTCGTTGGAGTGTTCTAAGACGAGAATCGGCATCGTCGCACGGTACGCGGCATCACCATCTCACTCAACCGGGGCGGAATGACGGGGGATCGGAAGTCGGACGGGATGATCGAAGGACTGCGTCCGGCCGCTACAGTGTTCCTCACGGCTGATGCCCGGAAAAGGCCGCCGTGAGGCTCGATCAATCTTTTTCCCGGGCTGCCCGCGGACCAACGCCCAGGCCCCATTCCTCCCCAAAATGCCGATCACCATCCACCATCTCGCTCGTACCACCCCACTGACCCCTTTCCGATCCGGTGCACTGATCCGCCGAAGCATGATCGCACTGGTGGCCATCAGCCTGACGTTGTGCGGTCCGGTCGACGCAGCCCCCGACGTCACTGAAGCCGAGGTCGAGGAGATGGTCGAGGCGATGGTCACCGAATTCCGGATCCGGCACGACGCCGTTCGACACTGGGAACCGGCGGTCTACCCCGACGACAACACCGCTCAACCGACCGGCCGGACCGCGTTGGTCGCACTGGCGATGCTCGAGGCGGGGGAACCGGCGCAGTCCGAGAAACTCGCGGAGGCACTCCAGTGGATCGCTGAGAATCCAGCGAACGGGACCTACGCGATCGCCGTCCGACTCATGGTCTGGTGCCGGATGCCCGAGGAATACCGTCCGCTCGCCAATGCGGAGCTCCGAAGGCTGCTCGACCGATTCTCGCTGGAGGCGGGTGGTTGGGATTACATCCCCGAACCCCGACCGTGGCTCGTCGATCAGTCCCTGACGCAGTACGCCCTCCAGGCGATCGCCGACGCCCACGAAGCCGGACTCACGGTTCCGCCGCGAATCATCGACATGGTTCGGAACCGTTTTCTCGCGATGCAGACGGAGGACGGCGGCTGGGGATACCAGAAGGCGACCGACACCCCGCGAGGTTCCATGACCGCCGCGGGCCTCGCGACGCTCGCCCTGTGTGAACGGATCCGCCCGGCCAACGCCCGGACTCGGCAGGCGGTCGAACGATCCATCTCCCGAGCCATCGCGTGGTTGAATCGACATTTCGACCCCGACACCAATCCCGGGCACACGCCGCGAATGAATGCGGGAAGCGGGAAAGATGGTGACTACTGGCTCTACTACTGGCTCCATGCCCTCGAACGAGCCGGTCGGGCGACCGGACTCCGGCGTTTCAGCGATCAAGACTGGTTCGAGGCCTGTGCGACCTCGATCCGGGATCGGATGTTCCAGGGGAACCTGGAAACCGGCCTCTCCATCAAATGGAGCCCCGCCAACGACCACCTGGCGTTCGCCCTGTTCGTGCTGCATCGAGGCCTTGAATCGATTCCCTTCGGACTCTTCGAGACCACCGGCTCTCTTCCAGTGAACGACGAACTGGGGCCCGCGGCCCAGACCCTCTCGGACGTGATCGAAGAAGGCGTGGGCTGGACCCGCATCGGTCTCGATGACGACCTCGACGCCTGGAATCGCCTTCCGATGGTGGTGGTTCGAGGGGATGGTGGAGCCAAATGGCTCAAGGACCCCGATTCCCCGGAGGCTCGACGACTGCTCACGTATGCCGCCAACGGCGGCGTGGTGATGACCGCGCCGGCTGATCGCGGCCTGTTCAGCAAGAACCTCGCGACCCTCTTTCGAAACTCCAACCCGACGCTCACCAGTCGCAAGATCGAGTCCAAGGATCCGGTCCGCAATCAACCGACGCCCTGGCGAGGCCGGGCCGACATCCTCGAATCTCCGGTCCGCACCTGGTTGGTCACGACGCCGCGGCTTGCACTGGGTTCGGATTCCAACGCCAAGAACGTCAAGGATGCCGCCAACATGCTTTCCGCGATCTGCCTCGCGGAGACCGGAGGCCGGCTTCCGTCCCGAGCCGAGCCCACGCCCCTCACCGACGCCAATCTCCGTCGAACGATCCGCCTTTCCCGCAACCGATACCCGGGCGGCTGGGAGCCGGAACCCGCGATGTTCGGACGCCTGGCTGAACGGGCCCGGAACTCAGGCGTCGATTTCGAGATCGAACCGTCTTCCGAGGTGCCCGGTCCCGGTGACGGCGTCCTCTGGATTTCCGGCGCCACCGCTGAAGACGCCGCCGCCCTCGACCTGGACGCCATCACCACCGCCAATGAAGCCGGCCGCCGACTTCTGATCGAGAGCCTGGGCAAGCCCTTCACCGCCGGCCTCACCTCGCGACTTTCAGCCGCGGGATGGAAGATCGGAGCACCCCCGCCGAACTGCCCTCCGGGCACTGCTCGGCTCACCCCTCCCGACGGAAGCGGTGGGCTTCTGGTGACCGCGTCGGTATCGCGACCGCTGATGGGACGCATCGCCGAAGACGGAACCTCCACCTCCAGCGTCATCGGACTGGTACAGGTGGTCGCCGATCTCAAGAATCCGGAAGACCCCCCGTCCGGTGGCTGAGGCGATCTCTGGCGGCATTCCGGCAGATCACGGTTTCGGTCCGCGACGGCGATCCTCGAGATCGAAGCCCCACTCACCTGGCGGTGGGAAGACGGGGCGAAGACATCGCCGCGAAGTTCCTGCGAAGCCAAGGCCACCGGATTCTCGCTCGTAATCGCAGGATCGCCGGGGTGGAGATCGATCTGCTGGTCGTGCATCCCGACGACGGCGTTCACCGCCTGATCGAGGTGAAGACGACCTCGATCGGCGGATATCCCGAGGACCGGGTGGACCGCCGACGACGCGGACGCCTGCAACGGGCCGCGGGAGCGGTAGGTCGGGATCATCCCGTTGCGATCGAAGTCATCTCCGTCGATCTCTCGACCTCGCCCGCGGGAATCCGCCGGATCCGGCTGGAGGGCGCGGTCGGCAACGATGGAATCCGGGCCCGAGGATCATCTTGACGCCGCCTAGCGGTTGCTCAGGTACCGGATCCGCGCGATGAGCAACAGTCGCTTCCGCATCTGATCGATATCGCCGGCGACCCAGCGATCCTTGAGCGAGGCGAGATAGCGGTCCTGCTCCTGGGCGTATCGCAGGCCGGCCAGTTCTCCCTCGAGGGAGAGTTGGACGAGCGGGTCGAAGAGACTTCGGCCAGGCTGTTCCTCGACCCCGATCACGGAGAACCAGGAGACGAAGACCCCCTGCTCGAGGGAGTCGGTGACGGTTCCTGGCGCCTCCAGATCAAGTCGGGACTTGACTGCAGTCGCGAGGCTCGTCCCCTCGATGCCGTCCTCGGGGAGTTCGATCTCAAGCCATTCCCCGCCGTCGGCGATCTTCAGACGTTCGCAGACGGCCGAGAAGCCGAGCCCTTCACCGAAGAGCCGGGTTGCCTCCTCGATCTCCTCGGACTGTCGCTCACGATGAAATCGAAGCCGGCCGATTCGAATCGTCGCGGGCGGGTTGTACGTCGCGTAGTTCCGCCGATAGGCCTGCTCGACATCCCGCCAGGAGACGATCGCACGGGGCTGGACTCGTTTGCGGAGCAGATCCTGAGCGAGCGCGACACTCCGACGCTGGGCGATGAATTCATCGAGACTGATCCCGAATTCATCCTCGATGCTGTTGGCCGCGGAGTCACGCGTGCCCCCGCGATCGGTGATCGTCTGTTCCTGCACCGACGTCAGCCAGGCGAGCACGCCCTGCTGCTGCTCGGCGGAGAGCATGCTCTCCGCTTCGGCGATGATGAGCTCCGAATTGATGTATTCGTCGAACCGAAGCACCACCAGACGATCGACGTCCCGCACCGCCTGCGCGAGTGGACGCTCGGCGACGATTCTCAAGATGCGATCCTCCAATGGGAGGAGGAATTCATCCGCGAAGACCGGCCGGCCATTGATCTGCCCGACGAGCCCTTCGATCGGATAGGCATCACCGATGGGCAGATCGTCGACGACGATCTCCCGCTCCTCGTCGATTCCGTCCTCTCCGACCACCGCAATGATCTCCTCGCCGCGGATCGCTCCGTCGTCGGCCTGCATGGTCCCTGCAGTCTCCAACGCCACCTGATCCTCGGTCGGAGGCCCCATCATGGGATCCTCCAGAAGCGTGGACGTCAGTGCAGACGGGGCCACGATCATCGGGGTCGCCTTGGGGATGTCGGGTCCGCAGCCGGTGAAGGCCAGTCCGCCGAGCAAGATCGCGACCGAGGCCTTCAAGAGGTGGTACCGGCCGACCTCCGGGGCGGATCGGATCGAATTGATGGAGAGAATCGGCACCCCGACATCCTAGTATCGGAACCTACTCTTCGCCCCGGGGAGGGCGGCGGGAGGAGCCGCCCCGTACAATGAACGATTCAACCCATCCAGGCCCTCCATCGGAGCATTCGGCCATGTCTGACGAGACCCCCAAACTTCATATCGACAGCGACTGGAAAGCCGAGGCCCAGGCGGAGAAGGAACGATTGGCCGCCGACGCCGCGAAGAAGACCGAAGCTGCCGGGACCGCGCCCGCTCCGGGCGAGATGCCTCCTGCCGATTTCAAGTCGCTGATGGGTCTTCTCGCCTCTCAGGCGATCATGGGCCTGGGCGCCTACACCGATCCGGATTCCGGCGGCGTGGTGGTCGACCTCCCCGGTGCGAAGTTCGCCATCGACCTCCTCGGCGTGCTGGAGGAGAAGACGGCGGGCAACCTCAGCGAAGAAGAGACCTCGGAGATCAACAAGGTCGTCACCGAACTCCGATCTCGATTCGTCCAGATCGCGCAGATCGTGGCCCAGCAAGGCCAGCCCGGAGGCCAGATTCCCGGTGGCGACCCTGCATCGCCCCCGCCGGACCTGCGAATCCAAGAACCCTGATCCGGTATCCGTCCGACCCGGGTCTGACGAACCCGCCCCTGTTCCTCGAGGCAAAGCCCCGTGACCAACGAGCACAGCTTCATCGACCGCCACTACCTCCTGCTTCGCAGGCTCCACTCGCTGTCGGGCATCTTTCCGATCGGCCTGTTCCTGATCCCCCACCTCACGACGAACTCATCGATCGTCTGGGGCCGATTGGGATACGGGGGCGATGTCGCGGGCGGTGTGGAGACCTTCCAGCACGAAGTGGACTTCATCCACTCGTTGCCGGCCCTCCTGCTGATCGAGGTCTTCGGACTCTGGTTGCCTCTGGGCTTCCACGCCGTACTGGGCGTGTATTTCGCCCGCACCGGACGATTCAACACCAACCGCTACTCCTACCAGTCGAACTGGCGGTACTCCTGGCAGAGGATCACCGGTTACATCGCGTTCGTCTTCATCTTCATGCACGTCGCCTCGCTGCGATGGGGTTGGAGTTTCTGGGGGCTCATGCCCCCCTTCGATCCGGAACACGCGGCAAGTTCGACCGCGATCCACTTCCAGGATGGAGCCTGGGGAAACTTCGCCGCGGTCTTCTACCTGGTCTGCGTGCTCTCGATCGTCTTCCACTTCGCCAACGGTCTCTGGACCGCCGCGATCACCTGGGGCCTCACCATCAGCGCGACGTCCCAGCAACGCTGGGGCTACGCGTGTGCGGGCATCGGGATGGGACTGGCGGCCGCCAGCGTCACCGCGATCGTCGGATTCGCGACGCTCAACCCCGAAAAGGCCGAGATCGTGGAAAACGAAATGAAAATGAAAGAGACCCCGGTGATGGAATCGGAGATCGCCCACAACCCGGGCTGACCGGTGTCGCCGGGGTCCGAACGGTTCCTAGGATCAGAGCAACGTTCGAATCGGCTGGGTCTTGAAGGCATCCGCCCGGCCCCCGCCCGCGAACCGCAGGATGGCAATCACGCCCACGTCGAGTTCAGGAGTCCCCTCGTGCAGCACAACAATCGCCGAGTCATCGTGGTCGGAGGAGGCCTTGCCGGCCTTGCCGCCACGGTCCGAGTGGCCGAAAGCGGCGTCCCCGTCGATCTTTTCTCGCTGGTCCCCGTCAAGCGGTCACACTCCGTGTGCGCTCAGGGTGGAATCAACGCGTGCAACGAGGTGGCTCGTCAGCAGGGGTATTCCGAATACGAGCACTTCGACGAGACGGTCTACGGCGGAGACTTCCTCGCCCACCAACCCCCGGTCTACGAGATGACTCACTGGGCACCTCGGATCATCGATCTTCTGGACCGAATGGGCGTGCCCTTCAATCGGACCAGCGAAGGACGACGGGATCTCCGCCTGTTCGGCGGCTCGCTCTTCAAGCGAACCCACTTCGCAGGGGCGACCACCGGCCAGCAGCTGCTCTACGCCCTCGACGAGCAGACCCGTCGCTGGGAACATGAGAAGCGAGTGGTCAAGTACGAACATTGGGAGTTCCTGCGGCCGATCGTCGAGGACGGGGGACGTTGCGTCGGCATCGTCGCCCAGGACATGAGGACCATGCAGATCCGCTCCTTCCGAGCCGACGCCGTGGTGATGGCGACCGGTGGATGCGGCCTGGTCTACGGCAAGAGCACGAACTCCGTGATCTGCACCGGCGCCGCCGCCAGTCGCTGCTACCGCGAGGGTGCCCTCTACGGAAATCCCGAGTTCGTCCAGGTCCATCCCACGGCGATCCCCGGGGCCGACAAACTGCGGCTCATGTCCGAAAGCGCTCGCGGTGAAGGTGGTCGCGTCTGGGTCCCACGGGCGGCGGGCGACGCCCGCGATCCACGGGAGATCCCGACCGAGGAGCGGTACTACTTCCTCGAAGAGAAGTACCCGGCCTACGGAAACATCGTGCCGCGGGACATCGCGACCCGCGAGATCTTCGATGTCTGCGTCAACCAGGGTCTCGGAGTCGCGGGCGGCAATCAGGTGTTCCTCGACCTGACCCACCTCGATCGTGATTATCTGGAACGCAAGCTCGGCGGCATCGTCGAGATCTACCGGAAGTTCGTGGGCGAGGATCCGGCCGAAGTCCCGATGCGGATCTTCCCCGGCGTCCACTATTCGATGGGCGGGCTCTGGACGACGTACACCCCCTCCTCCGATCTGCGGGGCATGGAATCGGGCGCGCCCAACTCCATGATGACCAGCATCGAAGGCCTCTATGCCTTCGGTGAAGTCAACTACCAGTACCACGGTGCGAACCGACTCGGCGCCAATGCCCTGCTCTCCTGCATCTTCGACGGCCTTTTCTGCGGACTCGGAGTGGTCAACTACGTTTCCGGTCAGGAGGAGTCGGTCAGCGAACTCGAGAACTCGATCTACGATGCCGCCCGAGTCGCGGAGGAAGGAATCGTGGAGGATCTCGTGGCGTCCGAAGGAACCGAGAACCCCTACGAGATCGGCAAGGAACTGGGCGAAGAGATGACCGCCGCCTGCACGGTGGTCAAGAGCGAGCCGAGACTCGAGAAGGCCCGGGCCAAGCTGGCGGAACTCCACGAACGCTACGCCAACATCAGACTTTCGGACACCGGTCTCTGGACGAATCAGAACCTCTCCTACGCCCGAGCGGTCGGTGACATGCTTCGTATCGGCGACGCCATGATCGAAGCCTCCATCCTCCGAAAAGAGTCACGCGGGAGCCACTACCGCACGGACTTCCCCACTCGAAACGACGGGGACTTCCTCCGCACCACCGTTGCGCGATACGACCCCGCCTCCGAGCAGCCCGAACTCTCCTACGAATCGGTCGAGACCGGCCTGGTGGTTCCGCGAGAACGCAACTACACCACGACCCACGCCCCGGCGAAGGACAAGAAGACCCCGGCGGCCGCCGGCGCCTGACCAGGACACGTGGCTCACCGTCGATATCGCCCGGATGCTCCCTCGAGGAGATCCGGGCGTTCTTTTTCGCGCACGAACTTCGAGACGGTGCCTTGAGACGGGGAAGAAAGCGATCCCGATCACCATCTCCCCGACGGTTCACCCGGAACCCGCGACGCGGATCAGCGGCAGGTAGATGGTGGCGATCGCGAAGACCGCCTGCATGAACGCCGCGACCCCCACGACGAACACCACCCGGTTCCGAGTGATCACCCCGGCATCGGTGCGGGATCCCACCGTCAGCGCCGCGGCCCATCCGAGCAGGAGCAGCACCGGAGGATCGAAATACCGCTGGAATGCCTGGACGTTCGCGGTGTAGGCGGCCACGAAACTGATCGCGAACCCGACCAGGAGCAACGCCGCTCGGCCCCGCCTCCCCCGGATCAGCGCCCCGACGAACGTCCCCGACACCAGTCCCCCGAGGGTGGCCCCAAGGATGAGGACCAGCGAGCGATCGGCGACGACCGGGCCGGACGCGGCGAGACTCCAGAGCCATCCACCGTTGCGCCCATATTCGAGTCCGGGAACCGAAGGCAGGAGAAGGCCGGCGAGGAGACCGATCGCGAGGCCCAGCAGGCTTGAACGCCGAACCAGGGCGTCATCGATCCAGACCTGGAGGAATCCCGGCAGGACCGCGATCCCGTAGATCCCGAACAGCGTGAGCACGTACGGCAGCACGGCGGTCTGAAGCCCACCGGCATGCTGGGCCGCTCCCGCGCCCCCGGGTTGGAATCGCGGCGGCACCAGGCCGCCCCAGAGCAGGACGAAACCGATGAGAATTCCGACCGCGGCCAGGATGGCCAGGGAGAAGATCGAGGCCGCGGCGAACGGACGACCCTCGAGGTCCAGTCGATCACGAAACGGCAGATGACGTCGAACCTTCGACCAGGGCAGCAGGGTGGCGATCCAGGCCACGGCACAGACCCAGATGTTGATCTGGCGAACCAACACTCCAAAGACCAGGGCGAGCCCCGAACCCGCGGAAGTCATGCCCCCGGGAGGGAGAAAGACCGCCACCCCGACGGTGATCGCCACCAGGGCCAGGGCCAGATCATCGGTCATCACCCAGATCGCGTTCCCCAGAACGTAGGGCGACAGCGCGAGAGGGAGAATGCACAGCGCCGCCGTGATTCCATCCACCGACCTGGCGGCGAACCACCAGGCCACGCCGACCAGGAGGCCGCCGAAGAGCACGCTCATCGACTGGAGCAGGGTTTCGGAATCACCGAAGAGACTGGCCATCATCGCCAGAAGGAGATGCATGCCCGGAGTGGTCGCACTGTCGTAGTCCGAAACATCCACCGCGGGCCATTCCGCGGCGAAGGCCCGGATCACCGGCACATGATTGCGATCCATGTCGATCGATTTCGATGGAAGCCGATCGACGCCGGAGAGCACCGGCCCCGCGGTCAGGGCCAGGAAGAACCCCACGAGGAGGATCCCCGGCCACCAACCACGCCGACGAAAGGCCTTCGCCACCGACTCGGTCTCCGGCCTGGGTCCTTGGTCGACCATGTTCACGAAACCGCCTTCCTTCAATCCGACGCGAGCCTTCGGTGCCGATCCGAGGGACGGGCGAGCGCATCAACCGCCGCCGACCCCGCTGTCCGGATAGATCAGGCGACCGAGGATTTCGGACGCACCGGGCGCATAGAGACAGGCGAAGAGCCCGAGGAGGAACAGTCCGAGCGCGATCGAGATCACCGGGTCCTCTCGGATCGCCGCCGTCGGGCTGTCACGTTCGCCATTGTTCGCACGTCGGTAGAAGCGGTGCACCACGATCACCACGAAGGGTGTGAGCAGGGCCATGCCGGAAGCACGGATGCCGAAGAGACTCGCGGCGTGAGGGCTCAAGGTGTAGAGAACCCAGCAAAGAACGACGGTGACGCCGCTCAGGCCGAGCAGCCAGTTGAGTTCGAAGCGATCGTCGTAGCCGGCCGGACTCGTCCAACCGGTGTCCTCGGCGCGGGCGGCGGCGAGGTCGCACATCCGCTTGATGAAGGCGAGGTAGAGCGTCAGGAAGAACACACAGCCCAGAAGCCAGGTCGAGACCGGCCGATCGATCGCGAACGCGCCGACGGTCGCCCTCATCGCGAATCCGGTGGCCAACACCACCGCATCGACGATCGCCACCCTCTTGAAGCCCGCGTTGTAGAGCACCTGCAGGAGCAGGTATCCGGAGAGCACTCCGCCCACCGCGTAGTCGACGAAGAATCCTCCCACCAGCCCCAGGCTGATCAGAACCACCCCCAGGCGGATACCGGCCACGGGCGAGACCCGGCCGGCGGCGATCGGTCGATTCCGCTTCCGCGGGTGCAACCGATCGCGTTCGACATCCAGGGCGTCATTGATGGCGTAGAAGCCGGACGCGAGCAGGCTGAACGCGAGGATCACGGCCGCGGTATCCCCGATCCAGTCCCAGAAGACCCCCCCACGGTCCGCTTCGGACAAGGCGGGCAGGGAGAAGATCAGCGCCGGCAGGATGAAGATGTTCTTCAGCCAGTCGTGGGGACGCATGAGCCTGAGGAGATCGAAGGGCATCGTTTCTTCGCCGAGATTCCCGGCGTGACCGGCGTCCGACCGACGGACCGAGGGCCATGCCCGAAGACTTCATCCAGACCGGACTCTGGGTTTATCGTCCATTCCATGCAGCCTCGCCAGTCCACCTGTCGGCTTCCTGGGGGACCACGGCGAAACCGCCGGCTCCTCCCCGGCGAATCGATTTCTGACCGGGGCGTGCTACGATACGGATCCCCGGCCATCCGCCGACCCCGGCCCGATCTTCCTTCCTGACGCGAGCAGCATCATGGTCGCCCCCAAAAACCGGTCCGCCGCCGATTCTCAGACGGTTCTCATCCGCATCAAGCGGCAGGACGGACCCGGCAAACCCGTCCGCTGGGAGGACTTCGACGTTCCCTTCTCGACCGGGGCCAACGTGATCTCGTGCCTTCAGTGGATCGCCGCCAACCCCCGAACCATCGACGGCACGGACTCCACCCCCGTGGTCTACGACTCGGGCTGCCTGGAAGAGGTCTGCGGGGCCTGCACCATGGTCATCAACGGCGGCGTCCGTCAGAGTTGCACCGCGTTGATCGAAAACATCATCGACGACTCGAACACCATCACGCTCGAACCCATGACGTCGTTCCCGGTGATCCGAGACCTGGCGGTGGATCGGGCCCGGCTGTTCGCGGCCCTCGACCAGGTCCGCGCCTGGGTGCCGATCGACGGCACCTACGACCTCGGGGCCGGACCGATGGAATCGCCCAAGACCCAGCTCACTCGGTACCAGCTCAGCCAGTGCATGAGCTGCGGTTGCTGTCTCGAGGCCTGCCCACAGTTCACGCTGGAAGAGGACGAGTCGGCCTGGAAGGACTCCTTCGTCGGACCCCAGGCCATCAGTCAGGCCCGGTACTTCAACCTCCACGAAACCGGCAGCATCCTCTCCGACGAGCGAATCGATGCGGTGTCCGGCATGGGTGGCGTCGGAGACTGCGGAAACGCCCAGAACTGCGTCAAGGTGTGCCCGAAGGAGATCCCGCTCACCGAGTCGATCGCCGCGATGGGCCGGGCGGTCACGGTTCGTTCGATCAAGCGATTCTTCACCGGCTGATCCGATTCGCGCCGTCCAGACACGGACCAGGGCCCGAATTCACACCAGCTCGCTGAGGACCCCGTCCGCGAGCATCACGGTCTCCTCGCTGATCCGCAGACGATCACCACGCCATTCCAGACGCCCGGCGGCCAGATGTTCCGCGACGATCCTCGCTCGGTCGGGGTCTTCCTCGAGCAACGGCGCCACCACGTGCCGAGCGAGCCCCGCCCGCAGGCGGAGTCCGAGCATCAGGGTTTCGCCGATCGCGGTCTTGCGGTCCGGGCGATCGACATCGACCACCGGCGATGGGCCCTCACCGTCGATCCAATCGTCCAGACGAGGAAGATTCCGATAGCGGACGCCGTTGAGGTTGCCCGCACCGGCCGGCCCGAGGGCCACCCACTGCCCGAGATTCCAATAGATCAGATTGTGCCGGCACGCTTCGCCGGGTCGAGCCCAGTTGCTGATCTCGTAATGCTCGAATCCAGCCTCCGAAAGGCGACGGCGGACGAGGTCGTACATCGAGGCCTCGATGTCCTGGTCGATCGGTTCGATTCGCCCCAGTCGCTGCTTCTCCGCCAACGGGGTTCCCGGCTCGAACACCAGGCCGTAGCAGGAGACATGATCCGGCTCGAGTTCGAGGACTCGATCCAGGTCCCGAGCGAGGTCATCGAGCGTGGAGCCCGGGATCCCGAAGATGAGGTCGAGATTCAGGCGGCCTATCCCGGCGCTCCGGAGCCTGCCCACCGACCGGCCCACGTTCTCAGGATCATGGTGACGCTCGAGGGTCTCCAGATGCCGGGGATCGAATGACTGGCATCCGATGCTGACCCGTCCCACCCCACCCTGAACCAGGGCGTCCGCGATCTCCTCGGACACGGTCTCGGGGTTGGCTTCCACCGTGAATTCCCCGATCCGGCCTCCCGGCCCCAGCGACGCGACGGCCTGAAGAACCCGCCGCAGCCCTTCGGGGGGAAGCAAGGTCGGGGTGCCGCCTCCGACGAATGCCGTTCGAATCCCACGACCGTCGATTCGAGCGCGAACCGCATCGACTTCCCGCTCAT
>NYWY01000039.1 GCA_002685335.1 Planctomycetaceae bacterium | reverse complement strand
CGTCGAGCTCGGCGAGTTCGCTCTCGATCTTCGCGCAGACCACGACCACGCCGCCGCCGTTCTCCTCCGCGTATTTCCGGACCGCATCGACCATCGGTCCCGAACCGTCCGCGTGATCCTCGTCCACGTTGGCGACGTAGAGGATCGGCTTGGCGGTGATGAACCCGAAGGATCGAACGGCCTTCGCCTCCTCGGGGGCCAGGTCCAGCGTTCGGAGCGGCTGCTCGTCGTCGAGGCAGGCTTTGCACTTTTCGAGCACGCCGAGCCGGAACTTCGCGTCCTTGTCGCCTGATCTCGCCTGGCGTTGGGCCTTGTCGAGCGAGCCATCGACCTGCTCCGCATCCGCGAGCAGGAGTTCCAGTCCGATGATCTCGATGTCCCGAACCGGGTCGATCGACCCCGAGACGTGGACGATGTCGTCGTCCTCGAAGCAGCGGGTGACCTGGAGGAGGGCGTCGACTTCGCGGATGTTGGCGAGGAACTTGTTCCCGAGGCCCTCGCCCTTGCTGGCGCCTTCGACCAGGCCGGCGATGTCCACGAGGCGGATCACCGCGGGGATGATCTTCTGGGTCTCGATGTGTTCGTTGATCACGCCGAGCCGCGGATCGGGCACGCTGACCACCCCGACGTTGGGCTCGATGGTGCAGAACGGATAGTTCTGGGCCTCGATGCCGGCGGCGGTGAGGGCGTTGAAGAGGGTGCTCTTGCCGACGTTGGGCAGACCGACGATGCCGCATTCCATGGCGGGATTCCTCGCGAGGGGGGGGTGCGAACGGGGGGCAGGATGGTACTCGGAGACGGCGCTGCTTCGCCTCGGATCCCTCCAGAACCCGGATTCGGGGTTGACCGACCGCTCGGTGGTCGAGATCCTGAACGCTCATCACCCCCCGACCTCCCTCTGGCGATTCACCATGCCTGTCAGCATCCGTTTCCTCGGACACGCCGCCTTCTCGATCACCGACGGCACGCACACCGTGCTGGTCGACCCCTTCATCACCGGCAATCCCCAGGCCGAAGCGGCGGGGATCACCGCCGATTCGCTCGAAGCGACCCATATCGCCCTCACCCATGGCCATGAGGATCACGTGGGAGACACGGTCTCGATCGCGACCCGGACCGGGGCCACGGTCATCACGGGCTTCGAACTCGCCAATCTGCTCGGCGAAAAGGGCCTGGAGAATCTCGAGCCCGCGAATCCGGGAGGCGGCGTCGACCTGCCCTTCGGGCGGATCTCGCTGACCTTCGCCTACCACTCCTCCAGCTTCGAAGGCCGGTACACCGGAATGCCGGCCGGCCTGATGATCCGCATCGGCGACCGAACCATCTACCACTGCGGTGACACGGGACTTTTCGGGGACATGAAGCTGCTCGGAGAGATCCACAAGCCCGATGTCGCGATCATTCCCATCGGCGATCGATTCACCATGGGACCCGCCGACGCCACGCGGGCGGCGGAGATGATCGGGGCCCCGGTCGCGATTCCGTGTCACTGGAACACCTGGCCGTTGATCGAACAGGATCCGGCGAACTTCGCGCCGGCGGGGGTTCAGGTCCGCATCCTCGAGGTCGACGGCGCCATCGAAGCCTGATTCCGGCCGGGAATCACGGTCGCGGGCTGCGGTCGGTCGATATGGTTCGATGAACCCATGAGACCTCCCAGCGGACAGACCGAGCACGGCATCACACCTTTCCAGGTGCGATTGGTGATGCTTGGCGTGCTGATCGTCGCGGTGGTGGCGGTTCTGGGATGGCAGCTGGGGCGTCTGACGAGCGAGGAAAGTTGGAGGACGGATGCTCGGAAAGCGCTCTTTCAATCCGGCTACCGTCCGACCACCCGCGGGCCGATTCTCGATCGTGACGGACGTCCCCTCGCGGTGGAACGACCGAGCTGGGAGTTCCAGGCCCATTACGAGACCCTGACCGGCGACTGGGCGTTTCGGCAGGCGCAACGCGATGCCAAGCGGGAATTCGGATCCAAGTGGAGTGAATTGTCCGGCAGCGATCGTCATGGCGAGACGATGGCGAGGATCGAACCCTGGGAGCAGGCCGTGGAGCGGATCTGGCGGGAGGCCGCGAGTGGAGACATCGACGCCGCCACTCTGGCCGAACGTCAATCGGACATCCGAAACCGGACCGGCCGACTGGTCGAGCACATCTGGCAGCGACGGTTCGAGGGGCTCGCGGAAAAGTACGACGATCCGACCGAGCGATTCAAGATGGAACCGATCGCCGAACAGAAGGGTTTTCATGCCGTCATCGACGGGCTCGACGATGACGGCGCCTTTCCGCTGATCCGGGCGATCGATGAGCTGGATCGACTGATTCGCGAAGCGGGCGGGGATCCCGATCGGGATCCGGCCTTCCGCATCCGGGACGTCAGTCGTCGCGACCGTGGGTATCGCCGGGCGAACGTCACGCTGGATCGCTCCACGCTGCCGATGCCGCTCCGAAGTGACACTCCGATGATGATCGAGATCGACGGGATCGCGGACACCCTGATTGGATCGACTCGGAACGAGATCACCCGGGAGGACGAGGGGCGTCGTCCCTTCCGCGGCATCGACGGCGCCGGGGAACCCGACCTGACCGGGTACGACGCCCGTCATCCGAGCCTCGTCGGTTCATCCGGACTGGAACTGGAGTTCGACCGTCGCCTGCACGGTTCGATCGGCTACCGCGAAGAGAACGTCGCGACCGGGGAGACCCTCGCGGACACCGAACCCATTCCAGGGGAGGCGGTCCGAATCGCGATCGACGGCGATCTGCAGGCTCGAGTGCGGGCGATTCTCGATCCGGATTTCGGGCTGATGCGTTCTCAGAAGTGGCAGTACGGCTGGCGGCGGGGCGAATTGCGGGACATGACGGTTCCCGAGGGGACGCCGTTGCAGGGCGCGGTCGTGGTGATCGACGTCGAGACGGGGGAGACGCTCGCTCTGGTGTCCACACCGAACGTGACCGACCTCGACCTGGAGGATCGCGACTACCAGTTGCTGCTGATGCCGGACCGCACGGCGCCGGATCGAGAACGCATCGAAGCGCTTCCGCCCGAGGATCGAGCCCGTCGTGACGAGTTGATCGAACTCGCACCTTTCCGGAACCGGGCGATCGCGACCGAATACGCCCCCGGTTCCATCGTGAAACCGCTGGTCTACCTCGCGGGGGTCGAGGGTGGTCGACTGGGGACGCGGGAGGAGATCGAGTGCCGGGGGTACGTCCGTGGCACCGAAATCCAGAATCTTCGACCTCGGTGCTGGGGTTGGAGGCCGGAACGAAAGGAATTCCTCGCCCACGGACCGCTGAGTCCGGTGGAAGCGATCTCGAAGAGCTGCAACGTCTATTTCTACACCATCGCCGACCGCCTCGGACCGGTTCGGCTGGGACGGTGGTATCGCGAAGGCTGTGGCTTGGAAGATGAATTCGGGCCCGGCTTCGGGGCGGCCCTCGATGGAACCTTCGAAGAATCGGAGGCGATGGGGGAGATCGGTCGGATGATCGTCGGCATCGGCCAGGGACCGTTCTCCTGGACGCCGCTGCACGCTGCCACCGCGTACGCCCGACTGGCCTCCGGGGGGGCGCCGATCCGACCGGTGATGGTGCTGGAGCCGGGGACCGACTCGAGTCCGAAGTCGGGGAAATGGGAACCCGCCGCGGTCGACATCGCCCTCGCCGGCATGCGAGCTTCGGCCCGGGAGGGCACGGCGGCGCGGCTTCGCCGAACCTCGGCCGAGGGAACCTACGAACCGCTGCTCGACTTCTCGGATCTCGGCGAAGGGGCGCCCACGGTGTGGGCCAAGACCGGGACCGCTCAGGTGACCGGCAAGGCTCCCCATGCCTGGTACGCGGGACTCGTCGCACCGGCGGGTGAACCGACGCCGAAGTACGCCTTCGCGGTCATCGTCGAACATGGAAACTCCGGCGGTGCGGCGGCGGGACCGGTCGCGGGCCAGCTCATCCGAGCGATGGCCGCCGAGGGCTATCTCGGAGACGACGCCCGCGAGAATCTCGGTGCCACTCCGGTGGAATGGCTCGATCCGATCGAGACGTTCTGGGTCGGTTCGGGCGCTCCCGAGGTTGAAGTCGAGGACGCTTCATGAGCGATCCGTCGGATCAGGCTGGAATTCCGACGTCGACCACCCGGACCACGGATCCATCGCGACCGGAGCGTGAGCGCTTCACCGCCCGGGGTCTGCATGAGGATGCTCGCGAGCTCCACATCGGGGGCATCCGATGGTGGAACTTCGGTTGGATCTGCGTGGGGGCGGCGTTGCTGCTCAACGTGGTCGGGATCATCGCGATTTCGACCACCGAGCCCGGCTTCGCCCGGAAGCAGGCCCTGTTCGTTCCGATCGGGCTTCTCGCCGCGGCGATCATGGCGGTCCCCGACTACCGGCGATTTCGACGCTGGGTTCCACTGCTCTGCGTGGTGACCGCGGGGCTGCTGGTCTTCGTGCTGATCCCCTGGGTGCCCGAGGCGATCGTCCGCCCGCGGAAGGGTGCTCGGCGCTGGATCAACCTCGGACTCACGGATTTTCAGCCGTCGGAGTTCGCGAAGGTCGTCTGGATGCTGGCGATGGCGTCATGGTTCCGTCTGCGTTGGAACGTGCGTTCGATCCGGGGCTTCATCCTGCCCTTCGTCATCACCGCCATCCCGGTGGTGCTGATCCTGCTGGAACCCGATCTCGGCACCGCCTTGCTCTTCATCCCGACCCTGCTGGCACTGCTGGTGGTCGCGGGGGCGCGACTCTGGCATGTCGGACTGGTGATCATGGTGGGGGTGATCGCCGTGGGTTCGGTCCTGTTCGTTCCTGCGGTCCAGGGCGTTCTCAAGCAGCATCAGCAGGACCGGGTCAAGGCATTGGTCGCTCAGATCGAACAGGATGATCGCTATCGACAGGACATCGGCTACCAGGGTTTCAAGGCGATGACCCTGGTGGGTGCCGGGGGATTGACCGGAGTCGGTCGTGATGAGGCCGCGACCCTGGTCCGCTTCAACCACCTTCCGGAGGAGCACAACGACATGATCTTCGCGGTGATCTCCTGCCGATGGGGGATGCTCGGCGGGATCGCCACCTGGGCCCTGTTCGGACTGCTCGCACTCGGTGGATACCTGGCCAGCGCCGCCGCCCGCGACGTCTTCGGTCGACTCCTCGCCGCGGGGCTGGTCACCATGCTCCTGGTTCAGATGGTCATCAACACGGGAATGACCGTCGGCCTGCTTCCGATCACCGGGATGACCCTTCCCTTCGTGAGCGCCGGTGGCTCCAGCCTGATCACCGCCTGGATGACGGTGGGGCTCGTGCTCAACGTGGGACTCCGACGGCCTCGCCGCATGGAACGGTGGGAAGTCACCGGCTGAGTCCGGCGGGATCGGGCCGCATCTGCGACGATGGGGCCACATGACCACCGCACCTGATGCCTTTCTCGCGGATGCCGAGGCCCTGGGAGTCGTTTTCGACACCGGGGACCTCGATCGTCTCGCTCGCTTCCTCGACCTCCTCTACGAGGCCAACGCGAGGATGAACCTGACCGGGGTCCGCGACCCGGCCGAGGCCTGGTCCAGGCACGTTCTGGACAGCCTGACCCTCGTGCCCTGGTTGCAGACCGTCAGTGAAGCCGCGCTCGCCGACGGGCGAGAGCCGCGGGTCATCGACGTGGGCTCCGGAGGAGGTCTCCCGGGACTCGTCCTCGCGTGCGTCAATCCCGAATTGAAGATCGCCCTGGTGGAGGCCACCGGAAAGAAGGCGAGATTCCTCGAGGAGACCGCGGCGGCTCTGGGTTTGAATGCCGTCCGCGTCCTCGCGGAACGGGCGGAGGTGGTGGGTCGGGATCCACGACATCGAGAGGCGTACGATCTGGTGACCAGTCGCGCGGTCGGGCCGCTCAACGTGCTGGTGGAATACCTCGCGCCGCTGGCCCGGCTGGACGGCACGATTCTCGCCACCAAGGGCGCGAAGGCGGACGACGAGATTCTGGAGGCCAAGCAGGCGATCTACCACCTGCACCTCGAAGTGGTCGAGGTCCGGCCGACGCCCACGGGGCGGATCGTGGTCCTGGCGAAGAAACGAGCGGTGCCGCGGGCGTACCCTCGAGCGGTGGGCGAGCCGAAGCGCAAGCCCCTCACCTGAACCCTTCGGAACCGGTCCCGTCCCATGCTGCCCCCCGTTGCCAACCTGCTTGCCCCGGATGGCCCGATCGCTCGTCGCCTCAGTGGTTTCGAGGCGCGGCCGCAGCAGATCGAAATGGCGTCCGCGGTCGAGAATGCTCTCAAGGGTGGTGAACGACTGTTCGTCGAAGCGGGCACCGGAACGGGCAAGAGTTTCGCGTATCTGCTACCTGCGATCGCCCGGCTGCTGGAGCGGCGTGAGGAGAAGATCGTCATCTGCACCCACACCATCAGCCTGCAGGAGCAGCTGATGGACAAGGACCTTCCCCTCCTCCGAGCGGTGGTCCCCGACGAGTTCACCGCGGTGCTGGTCAAGGGACGGGCGAACTATCTTTCGAAGCGTCGATTGCGACTCGCGGTCGAGCGGGAGACTCGTCTTCTCGCCGACGACACCGAGCGTCATTCCCTGCAGCAGATCGAGAAGTGGGCGGCGTCGACCGACGACGGAACCCTCGCGACGCTTCCGCAGTTGAAGCGTCCGTCGGTCTGGGATCACGTGCAGAGCGAGAGCGGCAACTGCCTGGGACGGCGGTGCCCGACCCATGACGAGTGCTTCTACCAGTCGGCGCGGCGACGAATGGAGAACGCGGATCTGCTGGTGTGCAACCACGCCCTGTTCTTCAGCGACCTCGCGCTCCGGATGCGGGGAGCCGGATTCCTGCCGCCGTATCGACACGTGATCCTCGACGAGGCTCATACGGTCGAGGACGTGGCGGCCGAGCACTTCGGACTGCGGGTCTCCGAGGGGCGGGTCCGTCACCTGCTCCGAATGCTGTTGTCGGAGCGAACCAATCGAGGCGTGCTCGCCAGTTTGGCCACCACCGCCGACGGCGATCCGGCCCTTCGCGACGCGCTGTCGGCCCGACAGCGAACGGAGACCGCTGCCAACGCATTCTTCGACGATCTTCATGCCTGGCGGTCGATTCCCGCGCATGGTTCCGGACGAATGGTCGGACCTGAAGTGGTTGACAATCCGCTGACTCCGGCGATGAAGGAACTCGCTTCGACCCTGAAACTCCTGCGGGCGAAATCGACCAACGAGACCGAGGAGATGGAGCTCGGATCCCTCGCGGCCCGAGCGACGGAGGTCGCGGAGTCCGCCTCCATGCTCATGGAGCAGGCGATCGGCGGTTGCGTCTACTGGGTCGATGCGATGCCGGCCCGACGAGGGCGGCGGGATCGCGGCTCGGTCACCGTGGCCTGCGCCGCGGTGGATGTGGGACCGATTCTCCGGGAGCAGCTCTTCGCCCGCGAAGGTTCGGTGATCTGCACCAGTGCCACCCTCGCCACCGGCCCCGACGACTTCTCCCTGGTGACCGAACGACTGGGCGCGGAGGCGCCGATCACCCTGCAGGTCGGATCACCCTTCGACTTCGTGCGGCAGATGCGGGTCTTCGTCGATCCCCACATGCCCGAGCCCCGTGATGCCGAGTATCAGGATCGGCTGGCGGATCGCATCGTGGAACAGGTTCGGGCGACCGACGGCGGCGCCTTCGTGCTCTTCACCAGCAACGCCGCGATGTCCGCGGCCGCGGAGAAGGCACGCCCCGGACTCGAGGCGGCGGGGCACCAGGTCCTGGTACAGAATGAAACCGGGCCCCGCTCCCTGGTGCTCCAGCGATTTCGGGACGACGACCGATCGGTCCTCTTCGGCGTCACGAGTTTCTGGCAGGGAGTCGACGTCCGAGGGCAGGGTCTTCGGAACGTGATCATCACCCGGCTCCCGTTCGACGTCCCTGATCGTCCCATCGTGCAGGCCCGTCATGAGATGATCGAGGAACGCGGGGGCAAACCATTCTTCGAAGATCAGGTTCCCCGGGCGGTGATCCGGTTCAAGCAGGGGGTCGGCCGCCTCATTCGTTCGAGCGAAGACACCGGGCGGGTGGTGGTGCTCGACCCTCGAATCGTCACCAAGGGTTACGGACGGAGTTTCCAGGCCGCGCTGCCCGAGGGGGTCGAGATCGAACCGCTGGAGCCTCCGGAGACGATGGTCGAGGACTACGACGCCTTTGACGAATGGTCGGATTCAAGTCCTTCCCCGGATGATTTCGAGCACCCGGGCGGCTTCGACACGCTCTGACCGTTCGAGGATGAAAGGTCACGATGCCGGACGGGGTGGAATCAGGCGGACGAGGGCGGGAAGCGATCCGGAACCGATCCCGGTGGTGACCGCGGCGATCACCGCGCCGCGTCGCATTCCTCGGAAGTGGATCGGACATCGCTCCATTCGTTCGATCAGGACCGGAGTGATTCGCCGGAAGTCGAGCCCCACGAGGGTCGCGAACAGTCCGCCCGGCAACGCCAGCAGGACCGCCACCGCCAGGACCACCCGCGGGCGGCGGAGGACGAATCCGGGGAGGGTTCGAACCCCCGGAGATGGTCCGAGAATGGAGGGCCGCAAGGGATTCCCGAGTAGAGAGGGGGGTTTTGCAAAATATGCCGGAAACTCGTCTGAGGGGGCGTAAGATCAGGAGCGCGGCGGCGGAAGGTGATGAACCCGCTCCGCCTCTCCTTCGGATCTTCCATCATGCGACTCTCATTCAAGATCAGTCTGGCCCTCGCGACCGTCCTTGGAACCGCCATGGCCGGTCCGGCCACGGCCGGCGTCGAAGATCCTTCGGTGGCCCGGCAGTGGAACGAGATGCTGCTCGAGTCGATCCGGAACGACCGGGCACGCCCGGTGGTCCACGCGAGGAATCTCTGCCACATCCATGCCGCCATGTGGGATGCCTGGCGGGCGTTCGGTGACGGTGATTCCAGCCCCTGGCTGGTCGACGAGGGTCCCATCAAGGTCAAGGACGTGGAGGCGGCTCGCCGTGCGGCGATTTCGCACGTGGCCTTCACCATGCTGAATTTTCGATTCGCGAATTCGCCCGGCTATCCCGAGGTCTCACTGGAATACGAAGCCCTCATGCTGGAACTCGGTCTTGATCCCGACTTCTCCGCGACCGCGGGGAACGATCCTCGAGCGGTCGGGAATCGGATCGCGATCGGCTACGTGATCTTCGGACTTTCCGACGGATCCAACGAAGTCGCGGATCACGTGAATCAGTGGTATTCCCCGATCAACGAACCATTGCTGCCCCCCGAAGCGGGCACCCAGGCGGTGGACGTGCCCGATCGCTGGCAGCCGCTGGCATTGGATTACTTCGTCGATCAGAGCGGAAACATCGACATCGAGGGCTATCCGGAATTCCTCGGGGCGGAGTGGGGGAACGTGACTCCCTTCTCGCTCCGTGAGGATCAGATGACCCTGCAGGAACGCGGAGGTTTTCCGTATCCGGTCTATCTGGATCCGGGCACGCCACCGATGCTCGACACCGTCGCCGAGTCGGACTTTCTCGAAGGATTCGAGCAGGTCCTCCGATGGTCCGAGCATCTGGATCCCGCCGACGGCGTGATGCTCGATGCGAGCCCGAACGCGATCGGAAACGCGACTCTGCCGGGGGACCTCGATGACATCGCCTCGTTCTACGATCTCGCGGGGGGCGGGGACATCGGGGTCGGCTACAGCCTGAACCCGGTGACCGGTCAGCCGTATCCCACCCAGATGGTCCCGCGGGCCGACTACGCCCGCGTGCTGGCTGAATTCTGGGCTGACGGCCCGGATTCCGAAACGCCTCCCGGGCACTGGTTCGCCATCCTCAACGAGGTCATGGACCATCCGCTCTTCGAACGTCGCATCGGCGGCACCGGAGCCGAACTCGGCGCCCTTGAATTCGACGTGAAGGCCTACTTCGCCCTTGGCGGCTGCATGCACGACGCGGCGATCGCGGCCTGGAGCTGCAAGGGCTGGTACGACTACGCCCGACCCATCTCCGCCATTCGCTGGATGGCGGAGAACGGCCAACGCACCGATCCTCTCGCCGGAAGCTTCGATCCGAGGGGCCTCGCCCTGGTCGATGACCTGGTCGAGATCGTGACCGTCACCTCCAGCGCCCCAGGCGAACGACACGAGGGGCTGCGGGGCGATTTCGACGAGAACCTGGGCAAGATCGCGGTTCGATGCTGGCGGGGGCCGGAATTCATCGTCGATCCGGAGACCGACGTCGCCGGTTGCGACTGGATTCTCGCGGAGAACTGGTGGCCGTATCAACGTCCGACCTTCGTCACCCCCAACTTCGCGGGCTTCGTCTCGGGGCACTCCACGTTCAGTCGGGCCGCGGCGGAACTCCTGACCCTGCTCACCGGATCACCCTGGTTTCCCGGTGGCCTCGGCGAGTACGTGGCTCCGGCGGATGAATTCCTCGTCTTCGAGGACGGACCCAGCGTCGAGGTCCGTCTCCAGTGGGCGTCCTACCGGGACGCCAGCGACCAATGCTCGCTCAGTCGCATCTGGGGAGGCATCCATCCTCCCGCGGACGACATTCCGGGACGACTCATCGGTCTGGAAATCGGTCCGCAGGCCTGGGATCACGCGGTGGCCTACTTCGGCACCACGGCATCCTGCCCCGCCGACCTGAGTGGTGATGGCATCGTCAATGGCGAAGACCTGGGAATTCTGCTCGGCGATTGGGGCTGTACGGGGCCGTGCGAAGGGGATCTCAACGACGATGGCATCGTGAACGGGTCCGACCTTGGATTGTTCATCTCAGCCTTCGGCAACAGCTGCTGAAATCACTCGAAAGCCGCGGGTCTTGGGCGGACCCATCGCCCACCGATCGACGTCACGCCCTGTTCTCCGGTTCATTCACATCCCAGGCACGATCGACGCGTCGCCGACGATATCTCGCGCACGCCAGAGTGTTTCGTCCATCAGAGGACATCAGGGATCGATCAGTCGGAGCCGGCGCCGCCCGAGCGATTCGAGACATCCTCCATGGGATCGGCTGCGGAATCACGAGCACGGGGTGCGGTCTTTCGCTGGATGTCGCGGAGGGTGGCGAGCACGGATTCACTGGTCGCGTCCGCCTTTTCGCTCGCGAGCGCGTCTCCCAGTCCGGTTCCATCGAGTGATTTCATCACGCTGCTCACCTGCATCGCGAGATCCAGCGTCTTCCAGAGCACGGCCTGATTGGAGGCGGCTCGAAAGCTCGTTGGTTGAAGGAGGGTCATGGCTCGATCCACATCGGTCTGGATCTGGATCAGGGCACCGGCCATTCCGGCCGCGACGACCTTCGGAGTCTCCCGAATCGCCTCCTCACTGACCAGATTCCCGGCATTGCCGTTCTCGATCATCGCGCTCAACGTATCCCGGCCCCGGGAGAGCAGGGCGACCTCCGCCTTCGTCAGATCGGTGGCGAGATTGAAAAGCTCGTGGTTGGCGAACTCCAGAGCCTGGACCTCCGATCGGGCGGGCGCTTCCAGGCCGAGGTGGCGGCGGACCAGATCCGGTCGTTGAAACCAGCCGAAGACCGCGACCCCGAACAGGATCAGCAGCAGCACTCCCAGCCGGATGACGGACCCGGCCACTTTTCCTCGTCGTCTTCTTCGCAGGGGCCCAGCACCGATGCGAAAGAAATGATTGGAGCCCGATGATTGGGTATTCATGGAGAGGTTCTTCGATGTGACACATGGTGCATCGACCGGGGCCCGATGCCGGGTGGTCGGCGTTCGACTGTTCGTGTGATCCCAGTCGCTCAGCCGCCGACCGCGGCCCCGGTCAGCCGGTCGCAGCGAACCGAGCCTTCGACCACGGTGAGGACCGCACGTCCGGTGACCGATCGGCGGTCGAACGGACAGTTGCGAGCCTTGGAGGCGAATTCGTCGCCGTCGATGATCCACTGGTGGGTGGAATCGATCACCGTGATATCGGCGGGCCCGCCCACCTGAATTCGACCGATTCCCTCGTGGTGGAGGCCGAGCAGCCGTGCGGGTTCGATCGTGAGCAGGGCGACGAGACGTGGCCAGTCGATCGCCCCGCTGTCGACCAGGGCCTCCGCGTAGAGCGGAAGGGCGCACTCGACGCCGATGATCCCGAGGGGTGCGTCTTCAAAGGGCCTGGCCTTCTCCGCTTCGGTATGGGGGGCGTGATCCGTCGCGAGCACGGTGATCACCCCATCGGCGACGCCCTGGACGAGGGCGCGACGATCGGATTCCTCCCGCAGCGGGGGATTCATCTTGCCGTGGGTGTCGAATCCGTCACAGGCTTCATCGGTGAGCAGCAGGTGATGGGGGGAGACCTCGCCGGTCGCGGGCACGCCTTCAGCCCGGGCCTGCCGCAGGATCTCGACCGAACCACCACTGGAAAGATGCTGGGCGTGATAGCGGGCGCCGATCGCGCGGTCGAGCCGAAGATCCCGTTCCAGCATCAGCTCCTCGGCGACCCGAGGCCAGCCGATGAGTCCGAGCCGGGCGGAGACCGCGCCCTCGTGCATCTGGGCTCCACGGGTCAGAGTCGGTTCCTGACAGTGCTGCATGAAGGCCGTCCCGAGCGACGCGCAGGTTTGAAGCACCCGTCGCATCATGTCGGGATCCGCAATGCCATCACCGTCGTCGGTGAAGGCCACGGCTCCGGCGTCTCGCATCGCCTGCATGGGGGCCAGGGCCTCGCCCTGTCGGCCGAGGGTGGCGGCCGCGGCGACGAAGACCCGACAGGCGGCGGTCTCGCGGGATCGCATCGAGACCCAGTCGACCATGTCGACCGAATCGAGCGTCGGAGCGGTGTTCGGCATGCAGCAGACGGTGGTGAAGCCGCCGGCGACCGCGGCGGCGGTTCCAGTCGCGATCGTCTCCTTGGCACCCTGCCCGGGTTCCCGAAGATGAACGTGCGGATCGACGAGCCCCGGACACACCAGAAGGCCGTCCAGATCATGGCGAACGACGCCCGAAGCCTCGAGTCGCCCGGGACTGGTCTCGATCGCGGCGATCCGGTCGCCCTCGATCAGGATGTCCGCGGTGGCGTCGAAGCCCGAGGCGGGATCGAGAACCCGACCACCGGCGAGAAGAAGTCGATCTGAATCGCTCATCGGTCTCCGGTCTCCGTCGAGGTCTCGGGCCCGGTGGTCTCGTCGGTTGGAGGTTCGTCCAGCACGCATTCCTCGGCCACCGGCGGGGCGTACGGGGCGTCGAGTCCTCCACCCTGGATCCAGGTTCCGTCGGCGATGAAGATCGTCTCGGTGGTCGAACCGGTGATCGCTTCGATCTCCGCGTCGGTGGCACCCGCATCCGAAGCCAGATGTCGTCGTTGCTCCTGATTGAAGGTCCGCACCTGTCTCTGGCCTTCGGCCACGACCAGACGGCCACGGGCGTTCATGGGAACGAAGAACCCGTAGTCCCGAAATCGAACCAGGACCTCCGATCCATCGTCCTCCTGGACCTTCATCCAGCATCCCTTCACCATGCAGACATCTTCGATCCGACCGGTCAACGCCACCGAGTCCGCCGTGGGCCTCGCGTTTCCGTACTCGTTCCAACCTTGCACCGCCCTGGCGTTTGAACAGCCTCCGGCCCACGACAGGGCGGCGAGAAGTCCAAAGAGCAGGAAGGGGGAAGTCCGATGGGGTCGAGGCTTGGTCATGGGGTTGTCCGGGAAGGGGTTTGGGACATCCTACGACGGGACGAGGCGGTCATGAAGAAACGCCCGCCTCACCGGAGTGAGACGGGCGTTTCAGATTCGCAACGGCCGCATGGAGCGACCGAAAGGACGATCAGCCCTTGTTGCTGGACATCGGGCAGCCCGAGGTGCTGGCTTCCGAGCAGCTGCTGGCGCAGCCGGCGTCACCGGAGACGGCGCCGGGAGCGGCGGGCATCTTCATGGTGTCGGAGCAGCTGCTGGCGCAACCTTCATCACCGGAGACGGCGCCGGGGGCGGCGGGCATTTCCTTGGTGTCGGAGCAGGAGGTGGCACAGCTGCTGGCGCAGGCTTCGTCACCCGAAACGGCACCGGGGGCCGCAGCACCGCCGGCGCAGCTGCCGCAGCAGTCGCCGCTGGTGGCGCCCATGGACGCGTCGTGATCGTGGGCCTTGTTGTTGTTGCAACCGGCGAGAGCGAAAGCGGCCACGAGGGTCGCGGCAGTCATGATGGTCTTCATCGTCAACTCCTGAAAATCAGTTCGAAAGGACGGAGCTCAGCTTTGATGAGCGCACCTTGCGTCCCATCTGGTCGTCCCGGAGCGCCTATCCTAGGCCAGCATGCCATCGGAACGCAATGACATCAGGTGAAGTCCGTTCCTCAAGAACCAGGATTGGTTCGATATCGAAGCCGATATTTCCCGAATTCCCGGACCTTCGTTGAGCGATCAGCCCTCCAAGCCCGATTCCGACCCTGCAGACCGGCTGTCCCCCGACTCGGTTCCAGGGGTGGCACGGACATCTGGCTCCGGGATTCCGGATCGACTTGATCGACTTTCCGAGAAGGCTCGAGGGCTCCCGAAGGTTGCGGGCGTCTATCTGATGAAGGATGCCGCCGGCGTGGTGCTGTACGTCGGAAAGGCCTCGATCCTCCCGAATCGGGTCACGTCCTATTTTCAGCCTGCCGCGGATCACGGCCAGCGCAAGAACCAGATGCTGCCGTTGATCGAAGACTTCGACATCGTGGAGTGCGAGGGGGAATGGGAGGCGCTGCTGGTCGAGAGTCGTCTGATCAAGGACATCCGGCCCCGCTTCAATGCCAGGCTCACCGACGACAAGACGTTTCCCTATCTGGTGGTCACGTTGAAGGACGAGTTCCCGGGGGTGCACGTCACCCGGAATCCGGGGGACGATCGTTTCAAGGGTGCGAGGATCTTCGGCCCCTTCACCAGTGCCAACTCGCTTCGGCAGGCGGTGCAACTTCTCCAGCGAGTCTTCAAGTACCGAACCTGTGAACTGGACATCAAGTCCGACGATCCGCGGAACCGTTCGTTCCGACCGTGTCTTCTTCATTCGATCGGCCAGTGCACGGCGCCTTGCGCCAATCGGATCTCACCCGAGAACTACCGCGCGGACATGGATCGATTTCTTCGTTTCCTCGGTTCCAAGCGGAGTCAGATGCTCAAGGAGATGCGACAGGAGATGGAGACGGCCTCGGCGGCCCTTCGATTCGAGCGGGCGGCGATCCTTCGCGATCAGATCAAGTCGATCGAGCGTCTCGACGAACGAGAGCAACGGCGGGACGGGGAAGGCACCTTCGACTGGCAGCCCGAAGTGACTTCGTTCGTCCACGATCCCGGGAAGGG
>NYWY01000038.1 GCA_002685335.1 Planctomycetaceae bacterium | reverse complement strand
GCCGCATCGGTGATGTCCAGATCCTGGAGCGTCGATTTGAGCGAAAGGTCCTGCACCTTGAGATCCTCTTCGCGGGTCAGAGCTGCCTCGACCCGCTGGGCCCTCACACCAACCTCGGCACGAGCTTCGGTGGCACGGGCGATATCCGATTCAAGATTCCCTGTTGCAAAGGCGATGCCAGACTCGTCATCGCTCATCAAGGCGTCCCGAAGGGCGATCAGGTGCGCGAAGACACCATCGACGGCCACCGTTGCGCGGTCTTCACCCGCAATGCTTGCGCTGGTGGTGGATTGGCGGATTCCCAGATCGGCGGCCGCGCTGCTGTTGTTCCGGGCGGTCACGGCGAGCGGATCGCCCCCCGCGGTTCCGTCGGTGAGCACCAGCCCGTTTCCGTCTGCCGCGAGCGAGACGTCGAAGTCGCCGGGAATCGCGATTCCGGCCGCGGTGGCCGCGGCATCGATCGCATTCATCACGTCATCGACGTCCTCGGCTCCCACCAGGTCGACGTCGAAACTCCGACCGTCATGCAACCCGATCGTGAAATCGACATCCCGGTCGGGATCGGCGAGCCCACTCAACGGATCAATGCCACCCGAGAGGATTTCAACCCCCCGACCGTCGTTGAAGTCCTCCAGGCGGGTGGCGCCGGAGAAGGAGCGAACCCCCAGCTGGGTGGCGGTCGAGCCTCCACCGACTTCCGAGATCGACATCGCACCCCCGGAGAGTTCGTTTCGGAACTGGATCCGATCGCCTGAATCCGCGATTTCCACCCGGACCCCGAGTCCCAGTTCGTCGACCCGGTTTCGGAGGTCCTGCATCGTCTCCACCCCGGAGAGATCCACGTCACGGAACTGACCAGCGTTTCCGATCCGGATGGTGCCCAGGGGCGTGTCAACGCCGGAGAGTCCGGAGACCGGCGTCGACCAGGTGAGCTGCGGTCGGAGATCCGCTCCGGTGGTCGCGACCCCGCCGGGGAACGTCGCATCGATTCCGAGATCCGAGGCGGTCGTCGAATCGCCGGCCTCGGTGATCGTGACGTCGAATCCGGGGGACGGCGAGATCCGGAGTCGATCGCCGGTGGCGGGATCCAGATCGACCACCGCTCCTCCGTCGATGTTTCGAATCGCATCCTCGATCCGGACGCGGACATCCTCCAACGTCGCCGCGTCCGTGAGATCCACGTCGATCGGACTGCCATTCACGGTCACCGTCACGGTGCCCGGAGCGATTCCGAGTCCACGCGCCCCATCCAGATCCTCGAGGCCGGTCGACGGCTGGGCATCCGGATCGAGATCCCGATCGCCCTCGAGCCGGGCGCTCACCGCCCCGAACGCCCGTTCCCCGGACATGGTGATCGGGGTCGAACCCCCGAGTCCGATGTCGTTCACCGCACCATTGCCCGATCCGGCGTACCGGATACCCCCGAGCAGGCCTTCGAATGGAGTGGCTCCAACGGCACTGCCCGCGAAGTAGTGGACACCCCGATGATCCCGATTTCCGATGCCCTGCATGCTCTGCAGAATGGAATCGATCACCAGGGCCTGATTTCGACGGGTATCGGCGTCACTGCCGATGCCGACCTGCGACAGCCCCACGCCCTTGGCTTCCAGCAGAAGGTCGTTCACGTCCCCGAGGGCCGAATCAAGGGTGCCGAGCACCGCCGACGCCTCCGAAAGATTCCTCGATCGCTGATCGCGCCGCTCCAGGACGTCGTCGAGCACCGCGATGCTGCCCGCACTGATCGGATCGTCGCTGGGCCGGAGAATCTCCCGTCCCGAGGCGAGTTGCACCTGGAGTTGAAGCATCGCGTTGTTGCTGCGAGTGATCGAGCCCAGCACGGTCTGAGACGCGAGCAGGTTCGGAACCCGGGCGAACGAAGAGGAAATGCTACTCATGTCGAACTCCGATCCAAGGTCAGACGATGCTGAGGAGGGTCTGCATGGCTTCATCGATCACGCTGACGAAACGGGCCGCAGCCTGGAACTGACGCTGCAGGGTCATCAGGTCGATCGCTTCTTCGTCGATGCTGACGCCGCTCACGGATTGACTCTGGGCGTCGAGATTGGCTCGCACAAGCCGGCTGGATTCCAGCGACGTGTTGGCAGCGCTGGTCCGCACCGCGAGTTCATTGACCGAGGACTGCCACTTCTCGCGCAGGCTTCGTCCGCCGAACGAATCGATCCCCGCATCCTCGAGCTCGACCATCGCGAGGGCGGCCCCGTTGCCGCCGGGCGTGAAGTCGTTGGTGATCGAAAGCAGCGACGGATCGTCCAAGAGGTCTCCCGCCACCGCCAGATCGGCGGCGTCGGTGCCGGTGAAGAATCCGTTGACGCCGACCGCGGCGAGGAAACCGCTGGAGTCGTCGCTGAAGGCGATCTGTCGCCCGGTCGCGGCCGCGATCTTGAATTCGCCGTTCGCGGTGATCGAGGCGGAGACCTCGGTGCCTCCGATCTCCAGGTTGATGCGATCGACGACGTCCTGCATGCTGTCGTTCTGGGGATCGACCGCCACCTGATGGGTGGTCCGGTTGCCGCTTTCGGGATCCACCACGTGAATCTCGAAGGTTCCGTTCTCGATCGCCCACGGGAGTCCCGAGTAACTGCCGTTCAGGTTCGCCGCAGGATCCGCGAGTCCGATCGAACCGGTGAATTCCGAACGAAGTGACTCACCCTGTCCCTGTGAATGCACGCGGTTGACCTGGAAGGCGAGTTGACCGGCGAACTCGTCGATCGCCTCGATCGCGGGATTCACCGTCTCGTCCCGCTGACGGACCAGGGCTCCGATCGACCCTGACTTGATGTCCAGCAGCGTTCCGTCGTCACCCACCCTGACCGAGACTTCGATTCCTTCGGGACCGCTCTCCTTCCGGAGCTGGATCCCGCGACTCTCACCCGCCAGCACCAGAGGGGTCGATCCCACGAGGATGTCCACCGCCCCATTGGGCTGATCGATGGTCGTGACGTCGATGAAGCCTGCGAGTTCGTCGATCAACTGGTCTCGCCGGTCGCGAAGACTGTTCGCACCTCCGGTCGTACCGCCCTGGCCTCCTTCGGCCGCGGCGATCTGCTGATTCATGGTCGCGATCTCGCCCAGCAGACCGTCGACCCGGTCGACCGACGTTCCGAGGGCCCGATCGGATTCCTCCCGCAGGGTGACGTACTCGTCCCGGATCATGTTCACGTGATCCGCGACACTCACCCCCTGCTGGATGACCACGGTGCGGATCGCGTTGTCCAGGGGGTTGTTCGCGAGTTCACTGAAGGCGTTGAAGAAGGTCGACAGCCGGGACGAGAGATCGTCCTGGGAGAGTTCGTTCTGAATGGTCTCGACCGCGGACAGGAACCGCTGATCGATGCCGGCCGAGTTCTCGTCGCTGATCGCATCGCGAAGCCGCGACTGCAGGGCATGATCGATCGCTCGGTTCACGCTGACCAGCGACACCCCGCTGCCCACGAACTGGTTTCGACCGATCGCCTCGGGACGACTCGGCGTCAGGTTCGCGATCTGGCGGTGGTAGCCGGGGGTGGCCGCATTGGCCATGTTGTTGCCGGCCACGCTGATCGCAGCCTGACTGGTGAGAATGGCCGAGCGGCCGATCTGCAAGGCACCGTTGAGACCCATTCCAACCTCCTCAGCTGGTCAGATCGACGCCGGCCACGAGGGGAGATCCCTCGCGAAGCCGACCACGACGTCCATAGACCCCGGTTCCGGAAAGCGCCCCGGTGACGCTCTGAACGATGCCGGCCATGTGTCTGGCCAGCGCCTCGCCGGCATTCCTGACGAGCGACTGCTCGCGTCGGGCCTGCTCGACGAGTTGACGAAGTTCGGCGGCTCGAACCTCGAGCCGATCGGCGGTGCCGGAAGGCAGGACCGATGCGATGATCGAGATGGTCGAATCGGCGTCGATTCCCAACGCGGTGGCGACGGTTGCCCCCGCGATCTCCCGCCGGTCATCGAGGACCTTGAGACGTTGGACGATCTTCTCCTGAACCCCGGCGATATCAGGTACCGCGGCGATGTCGGCGGTTCGGATCGCCTCCCGCTGTCGTTCGATGGTGGCCAGGAGACGTCGGTAGCCCTCGGCCTGCGTGTCGAGGATCTCCTGGAGTTCTCGAACCGCGACCAGGGCCGCGGCGGACGGTCTTTTCGAAGGGTGGGCCTGATTCATGAAGTGGTCTCCGATGTGACTCGTTCCGTCGGCGTGACGTTCGATCCGAGTGCATCCTCGATCCTCGCGAGCAAGCGACGTTCCATCGAGGCGACGCCGGTGAATTCAGTCGATGCCGCGATCGAGTCCGCGATCGCCCGGTCGAACAGATGCCCGAATCGCTTCTCACCGGTCCCGGGTGCGAAGAGCCCGGTCGGGGCCGACTTCTCACGGGCGTCGCGGATGATCGGCTCGAGAAAGGCGGAAGAGATCAAGCGTTCCGCCCCGACCCGGGCCAGTCCCTCGGCGGTACCGATCTTGGGATCCGAGGGATCGGCCCCCAGACGCCGGGCCATGCGACGCAGAAGACCAGCCTGATCCTCGGTCTTCGCGGCGGGCTTGGTGGCGGGATCCGCCGCGACGCCACCCTCGCGAATCTCGGGGAAACCGGCGGCCGGTTCCCGAGTCGCCGGGCCTTCCGATCGACGCCCCGGGTACTGGAACCCGAGGGTTTCGATCGAGTTGGACGTGGGAGACATCATGATTCGAGATCCACCTGAATGAATCGAGCCCCGATCGCACCGAGGTTGAAGAGTTCGCGAAGGACCGCCGCCTGATCCCGGGTCGGGATCTGCAGCTGGTCGAGTTGATTCTTGAGCGTGGCCAGGGTGAGCGACGGCGTCTCCCGTCCGTTCATCGCGATGAATCGTTCGGTCTTGATCCGTGGGTTGTCCAGGGTCGCGGGACGCTCGGGAACCACGCTCTGAATCGTGATGCCTCGCACGCTCACCACCGCGCTGCTGATCTTGACGTTGCCGCTGATCACCAGCACCTCGGTGGCGGGATTCCAGCGGATCTCCGCCGGTGGCTCCATGTTTCGAAAGTCGATGCTCTGACCGAGGATCCGTCCGGCGAAGAGAAAGGCGTCATCCTCACCCTCCGGAACCGTGACTTCGATCTGACTCATCGAGATCATTCGGGCGAGGTCGATGAACCCGTCCTCGAGGAGTTCGTCGTTGATCGCTTCGACCAGCCGTCGCATGGTGACCGCACTTCGATAGGCGGGGATCTGCAGATCGAAGATGACCGAGGGCAGGGCCCGGAATTCCTCCCAGAGCGGCGCCGCCGCACTGGCCAGTTGGAATCCTCCGGGAATCATGCCCCGGGTCGGAGTCGTGGCATCCACCGAGAGACGGCCTTCCGCGAATCCGATGGTGCTCGCTTCGAGGTCCGCATCGGCGTCAAGCACCAGACGGGAACTTCGCAGGGGAGCGATCCAGAGGGTGCCCCCCTCCAGGGATTCGGTTCCGCCACCGGCGGCCGTGACCTGGCAGTCGTACCGCTGGGCCCCACCGAAGAGGGTGGGAATCCGAGTGGAAACGCTGACCAGGGCGATCGACCCTTCCTTGATGATGGCGTTCAACGCGTCGGCTTCATCGACCGCCTTGGATCGAAGGAGCTGTTCGGCGTAGATCCGAGCGGCGGCGAAGTTGGCGCCGGTGTCACCCGTACCGTCAAGGCCCACCACCACCCCGATGCCGCTCACCGTGAAAGGACGTTCGAACTCCGACGCCAGGATGTTCTGGAGAAGGACGTCCTGGGCGTGAGCCGGGTGGACGACGAGAAGGCCGGCCAGCGCGGTCCATGCGCCAACCATGACCGGAATTATGCTTTGAATGCGCAGGAATTGCGTCTTCATACGGATCCTCCGAGAGAGACACTCGGAGAGGGCGAGCCGCGTGCCAAACCGGAATGGTCCGCCGAGGGCGGTACCCTTCTCGGATGCCCACCACCGATCCAGCCCGACCTGGAGACCGAATTCCGGCTGCCCCGGTCCTCGGACTGACCATCGTGGTGGCGGTGATCTTCCTGCTCGGGACCCTGGTTCCCGCCGGTGAGCCGGTCCGCGGGCTCGATGCCCTCATCCTGATCGCCAGCCGGAGCTGGCCCGCCCTCCTCTGGCTGGCGGCCGCCATCGCCCTGGGAGACGGGTTCCTGGCGCTGGTGGCGGGCCGTTGCGACACCGCGGGCTACCGCCTGGGGATTCGCGGCGCAATCGGAACGGCGATCCTGGTCATTCTCGACACGACCCTCGCCGATCTGCATCTCCTCGGCCGCGGCCGTGAAGCGATCGCCTGGATCGTGCTGGTGATCCCCGTCGCGATTCTGCTCGCTCGAATGCTGCGGACCCTGCGAAGCGGATGGATGAGCGGAACCTCGCGTGTCCAGGCACCCGGCCCGGTCACCCTGGCCTGGGCGATTCCGATCGGCGTGCTCCTGCTCGCCGCCGTCTCGACCCCGGGTTGGCTCTGGGCCACGGAATTCGGTGGATACGACGCTCTGAGCTATCACCTTCAGCTCCCGCGAGAATGGTGGTTCGCCGGCGGCCTGATCGAAACCCCCCACAACGCCTACGGGTATCTGCCCGGAGGCGTCTCGGCCGCCTTTCTCCACCTGATGACCCTGACCGGTGATCCGGCCGACGCCGCGGTCTCTTGTCAGTTGCTGATGGTCGGTCTGACCCTGCTCGCCGCCGGGGCCACCGGTGACCTCGCCCGAACCCTCGTTCGTGAAGGAAGTCCCTCGGGCGACCGATCCCGGCTCGCCGGGTCGATCGCCGGCCTCGCACTTCTTTCGACCCCCTGGATCGTGGTCGTGGGTTCACTCGCCTACGACGAAGGCCTGGTCATCCTGCTCGCCGCGGCGGCCGGGTCGATCATCCTGAACCCCGTCGGTTCGGGATCTCCACGGCGAAGAGACATCCGGATCGGTTCGTTGCTGGGAATGCTCCTCGGGGCCTCGATGCTGGCCAAGGCGTCGTCGGGAGTCCTGGTGATTCTCCCGCTCGCGGCGATCGCGGCGGTGACGATTCCTCGGAGCCGGTGGCTGCCGATCGCGTCCGCCACCGCGGGCGTCGGCCTCGTCGCCTGCCTTCCCTGGCTTCTCCGAAATGCCGGATGGACGGGAAATCCGTTCTTTCCTTTCGCGACCGGAATCTTCGGCGAGGGTCCCTGGACCGCCCAGCAGATCGCCCGCTTCTCCGCGGCCCACGGGGCGATGGATCCCGGCATCAATCTCATCGGATTGGGACGGGAGTTCCTGTTCGACGATCTTCTCGGAGGTCTCCCCGACGGCGAACCGGTTCGTCCCCAGTGGTGGTGGCTCCCGCTGGTCGGAATCGGAGCCACGCTGGTGATGGTCTTCGGTCCTCGAACGCGGGGAACCGACGCTCGACGTCTCGCGGTCGGTGTCCTGGCCGGAATCGCACTCACCCTGCTGGCCTGGGTGTTCGCCACCCACGGGAAGGCCAGGTTCCTCCTCCCGGTCGCACCGCTGCTCGCCGCTCCGACCGGCGTGGTGCTGGCTCGCCTCCTGGAGCGTCGGAACCTTCAGATCCCCGGGATCGTGCTCCTCTGGTGCCTGGCCCTCGGACCGGGCGTGATGTACGCGACCGAACGCGACGGCGAGCCTGGCTGGGGTGTGGGGGCGGATGACGTCTTCGACGGAAGTCTCGAAACCCGTTTGATGGAGCTGGCCGATCCCCGCACCGCCCGCGAACGACGTCGCCAGGCCAGTCGGGCTTTCGTGTTGGAGGATCTCGGACCGGACGCCAGATGCCTCCTGGTCGGCGTGGCGGATCCCTTTCATCTGCCGATTGAAGATCGAGTCGGCGAGCCTCGTCGTTTTCAATACACCACGGTCTGGAGCCGGGGCCCGCTCGAGGAGTCGTTCTCCCGGGATCCAGACGCCATGCCGGAAACGGCGGCCCGCTGCGCGATCGACGATCTCCGGCGGGCGGGCTTCACCCACGTGCTGATCGCCCCCACCATGCTGGAGATCTGGTCTGAGAGCGGCTGGCTCGATGCCGATCTCGATCCGGCCCGCATCACCGCTCTCGCCGCGGTCGCCGGGGTCCGGCCCGTCCACGTGTTCGCCGACGGCGGGGTTCTGCTCGAGATCGGAGACACTGGAACACCATGAGACGCCGCAACCCCGCCTTCGTCAGCACGATCACCGGACTCGCGTTCTGCCTCACCGGAGGCTGTAGCACCGATGCCCCGCCGCCGGAACGAGAAATCATGGTCGGCACGACCTCGAACCAGCGACCGCTCGCGACCATCGACGGTGTTCGCATGAACTTCGCGGAGATCGAGGCGTCCCTGCTCGAACTCGGCGGTGCGGCCGTGGTCCGCGAGCGGGCCCTCGACCTTGCGGTGGCCCGGGAGGCGACTCGGCGCGGAGTCGGCGTCGACGAAGCGGCGATCGCCCGCGAACGTCGACTGCTGGTGGAGAATCTCGCCGAGGATCCCGACCGTGCGGAACGAATCCTTCAGGAGCTTCGAAACGGCCGCGGACTCGGCCCCGTGCGATTTTCCGGCCTCCTCCGACGCAATGCGATTCTGCGATCATTGATCGCCGACGACGTCGTCCTCGATGAGAACATCGTCCGCGGTGCCTGGGATGCCCGTCACGGAGCGAGCCGGGTGGTGCGAATCATCTCCACCACCGATCTCCGAACCGCGGAGAAGGCGCGAGCCCGGATCGAGTCCGGTGAGGATTTCTCGGTCGTGGCGGTCGAGACCAGCATCGACGCCAGCGGGCCGCGTGGAGGGCGACTCGCTCCATTGAGTCGGCTGGACCCATCGTGGCCCCGGGCATTTCGCGAGGCGATCTTCGACTGCACACCAGGGTCTCTGTCGGACACCATGCCCGTCGACGGTCGAATCCTGCTCGTCGAAGTGCTTGAAGAACGCCCCGCGGACGGGGTGCCCTTCGAAGCCGGGCGCGAAGAGGCGGAGCGGGTCACCCGACTCGCCGCGGAACGACTGCTGATGGATCGACTGGCCCGCCGACTGGTTCCCGTGGATTCCATCCAGCCACTCGATCCGGCCCTCCGGTGGAGTCTCGGACAGGAACCCTCGGGAAATCAGGTCTTGAGATAGGCGAGACGAGCCACCGCGACCGGAAGCAGAAGGGCGACCGGAAGGAACGCCCCCACCCCCGGCGGGAACCCGGGAACCGCGACCGTCATCGCCGCGATCGAACCGAGCAGAAGGGGAATCGACACCGCGGCCGCCCGCAGACTCTGCAGCAGCATCCCGCTCGACGGTGAACGCAGCAGGAAGAACGGAATGACGATCGCCGGAACCAGGATGTTCACCAGAGCGCCGGCGAAACGGGCGAAGATCGTGCGCTCGATTCGGGCATCCCCGGCCCCCCCCTGTTCCTGGAGATCACGAAGCTGGGAGAGCGAGAGCATCTGGGCGAAATTCAGGCTGCGGCGGGCGAGGAGCATTCGAGGGGAAAGATCGGTCTCCCAGAAATCGACTTCGACCCGATCCGCTTGCCGGTCCTCATCGCTGGTCGCACTCATCTGTCGTCCACCTTCGAGCACCCAGCCCTCGCGGGCTTCGTCCCAGACCGCGGCATCCGCGGAGATCCGTCCGGTGGTGGTTCCGCGTTCGTCGCGCTCGAGGATCAGGATGGATTCGGCGGTCCGGGTGCGGGAATCGAGGGAGGCCGCATACATCAGACTGCCCCCCCCATCCCGCATCAACGCCACTTCGAACTGTTGAACGCCCGGCTCGAGGATCGCCCGATGTTCACGAACGAGTCGGGAGGCGAGACGCGGCAGCACGAACTCCTGATCGAGAAGCTGAAGCACCACCAGACCGAACTGGGCGACCAGGATCGCGGCCACCACTCGATGCAGAGGAACTCCGGCCGCCATGATCGCGACGAGTTCACGCGTCCGGTGCATCTGGACCAGCGTGAATCCCGCGGCGGCGATTCCGACCAGACCGGTCATGAACGCGAAGAACTGGAAGATGCGGGGTCCGTGAAAATCAAGCACCGCGAACATCAGCATCATGGGGTACGAGCGTCCGTCCCGTTCCGCGACCTCCCGCGCCGCATCGGAGAACTTGTCGAACTGGACCACCACGTCGATCGAGATCGCGAACACGAACAGGAGCCCCAGCAGGAGCACGAAGTTCGAGAGGTACCGGACGATGATGTGACGGTCGATCAGGTTCACGATGATTCAGTTGCGACGAAGACGCCAGAAGGCGGCGGCACAGAGAAAGGCGAGCAGGGCGTTCCCCGACCAGAGCAGGAGGTGTCCGGAGAAGGTCGGACCTCTTCGAAGCGTCTGCTCGCCCCCGGAAATCAGCAGGATGTCGGCGATCGCCGGCAGGAAGGCCACCACGTAGACCACCAGCGGCGTGGCATGGCGAAGTCGAATCGCGAGCACGGATCCGAGGAGTAGCAGCAACGGTCCGGTGAGGGCCTGAGCCCCGCGTTGTTGGATGCGAGCATCGATGTCCCAACCCAGCCGGCGGATCTCACCCTGGATCTCCCTCCAGGTCCTGCCGGCTTTTTCGGCGATGACACTCCGGGAGTATTGCTCGTCGGATCCGTTCGCCCAGGCCATCAGGTCCTCGGCATCGAGCCGCTCGGTCGAGGTGGAATCATGATCGGCCAGAACCAGCGACCTCGCGGTTCGCGGAATCAACTCCCGATCGGGGTCGTCCGATTTCGCCAGTTCGATCTCAAGGTCGACCAGCGTGTTCCCATCGACCGTTCGCACCGTCCATTCGACCTGACTCACCTCGGTCTCACGAGTGCCACCCTGATCGGTGAGTCGGACGACGGGGTTCATCAGAAGCGAACCCGGGCGGTTGTCTCCGGCCAGAAGCTTCCAGGTGATTCCTCGTCCGCGATCCACCAGTTGAATTTCGCCATCCACGAGGAATCGGCGATCGATCTCGGCCGTGAGCTGATCGAGATCCTGGACGCCCTGGAGGTTCCTGAGCCGATCCTGCACTCGCCAGAATCGCGTCGGCTCCGCCCGGAGTTCGAGCATCTTGGGAAGGGTGAAGAGTTTCGGCCCCGGTTGGAGTCGATGTCCGAGGTCGATCGCCCGCGGCTCGGCGGCGGGCATTCGGATGAGGGTTTCATCCTCCCCCCGGAAGACCGTCGCATCTCCGAGAACCAGTTTCAGGATGGAACGCCCGTCGATGCGATACAGATCGAGAGTCGCGTACTCCGCGGTGAACTCGGTCTCCGGTCGACCGTCGCCATCGACCTGCAGGGCCGCGACCCCGACGAGCACCAGACGAGTGCTGACTCCGTCCTGTTCCGGATCGTCATCGATCATCACGTCATCCGCATAGATGCGGGTGTCACCGAGATCGAAGGCCTCACCCCGTTCCACCGCCGATGCGAGGAGTCGCGTGACGTCCCGAGCCAGCATCGACTCCATGCGGGACCAGAAGACCGGCACCACGAAGTTGACGAGCGTGATCATCACCAGCAGCAGCGCGACACCGAGCAGGATCACCGGGCGAAGAATGCGTCGATAGGACAGACCCGCCGCGCTCATGGCGAGGATCTCGTTGTCGGAGGCGAGCCGGTGCATCACCAGCGTCGCTCCGAAGCCCGCCGCGAACGGCAGGGCGTACTGCAGCATCGGCACCGATGCCATCGCGACGTAGCGAAGGATGTCGGCACCGCCCAGGAGATTCCGAGCAAGCGGTTTGATCGCCACCCCGAATGCGATCACCGCCACCAGGACCGCGGTGGTCAGGAGGATCGTCTTGAGCAGTTCCACCGCGACGTAGCGGGTCAGGAGACCGAACATCGGTACATGGTCGTCGCGGAGGGCGGCCCCCGCAACCCGAAGCCCCCGAGGATCTCGGACCCGGAGTGTTCCGTCTGGGATGGCTGTCACGTCGAGGGACGGACCGGGAACCACGGGAGGTGCATACCCCCCCGGACGAATCGGCCTCCCGTCCGAGTGAATCCGATGAACAAGAGGTCCGGCTCCGTCCCGGGAGTCCGGATCACGAGGAGGAACCGCCATGGGCGAACATCACACACCGGTCCGCCGGGGACTGACCCTCGTGGAATCCGTGATCGCCACCGCGGTGCTCGCGGTCGCGATCACGGGGATCTTCTCGGCTCTGGCTGCAGGAACCGCCCATGCGGGGGCGTCCGCCGATGATCTGGCGGCGTCCGTGGCGGCCGAGGACCTGCTCGACCGGGTGCTCCATGACTGCGACCGCCGCGGAATCGATCCCCTGGACTGGGACGGCCACGAGGAGATGCCGGGTGAACTGGTCGACGCGGAAGGTCGCCCGATCCTCGGCGGAGCCGCCCGCGTCGGTCGTCGGATCCGGGTCGAGGAATCGATTCGCGGCATCGGCGACGGACCGTCGATCAATGGACGACTGCTTCAGGTGATCGCCATCGACCGCACCGGACGACGACTCGGAAGCGTGGAGCGTTGGATCCCCCACACCCCCGGAGATCCGCGATGAAACGGCATGGACTGACCCTGGTCGAACTCCTCGTGGCGTTGGCGGTCACCACGATCGTCGCCGCCGGCGTCGCGTCGCTCCTGAGCGGCGTCACCGCCGGACTCGCCGCGGGTTCCGACACCCGGACCGCGATGCTCGCCAACGCGGCCAGCCACCGCCGACTGACCGAACGACTCGAGACCGCCGACTGCGTCCTCGACATCGACGCTCACCGGACCCTCCTGTGGAACGGCGATCGTCGTCCCGGCGGGGCGGTGGAATCGAGTGAAGCCGCCTGGATCACCTACGACCCCGACCGCGGGGAGATCGTCCGCGAAGTGGTCGAATTCCCCGAGGACTGGGGCGCCTTCGAACTGGCGATGTCGGATCACCGGCTCGAACCACGATCGGATGATCTCAGCATCCTCGCGGGTCTTCGGGGCCGGGGGTACGTCCAGCGGGTGGTCCTCGTCGACGGCCTCTCGGATGCGACGTTCACCGCCGCCCCGGACGGATCGACCCTTCGCCTCGACCTGGCGTTCGACCTCCAGACCGGCCCCTCTCCGGCGACCACCGTGGTCCGGCTGGTCGGAACCACGCCCCAGGAATGGGACCGATGATGCACCAACCTCGACATCCCCACCGCCGAGGGGCCGCGATGCTGCTCGTTCTCGTGGCGGTGTCGGTCGGCCTGATGCTCACCGCGACCTGGCTTGATGGTCGACGGGAATCGGTTCCGGTGGCTCGTCGGATCGCGGCTGCCACCATCGCCCGACACGCGGCCGCCAGTGGACTCGACCTGGCGATGTCGACCCTCGATGCCGAACCGGACTGGCGTGCCGCGATCACCAACGGCCGCTTCGACCAGCCCTTCCCACTTGATGCGGCGATGGTTCGCTGCGAGGTCCGCGATGCGGACGACGAGGAATCGATCGACGACCAGACCATTCGTGTTCTTCTCAGATGCACCGCCACGGTCGACGGCCTGGAAGCCTCGAGCGAGCGGACGCTGGAGTTCGAACCCGCGGAACCCGTGATCGATCTGGGATTCGGAGAGACCGCGATCATCGCCGAACGTTCGATCAAGGTGCTCGATCAATCCGCGATCCTCCCCTGGACCGGCCCCGGACTCCACGATGTCGGTCCCATCCTGATCGGCACCCTTGGAGGCGATCCGGTCGACGTCCACTTCGGTCCCGAGGCGATCGCCCCCGGCACCGAGATCCTGGTCTTTGACACCGACTCCGGGAGCGAACAGCTTCCGGGCCAACGCCTGATCCGCGAGGAACTGCCACCCATCACGGCCCCGGAGGTTCCGACCGGTCCCCCGATTCCCCGGCGTGCCGATCAAGCGATCGAATCCACGCTCTGCCAGAGTCAGGGGCGTACCCGGAGCCGAATGGTCTCCAGTTTCGATCGACGTTTCGTGATCCGGGAGGATCGGGTCGTTCGCAGTCTGGAAGATCTCGAGCTCACCGATCCGGAGACCCGGATCGTGATCGAGCGAGGCACCCTGGTACTGGATGCCGAGCGGGACCTTCATCTCCGCGACACCCACATCCAGATCGAACCGGAGGGATCGCTGATTCTGCGGGCCGGACGCCGGATCCGGATTCAAAGCACGTCGATCGAAGGGACGACGGCCGACGGGCGCGAGATCGACGACGGAGGCATGCTTTCGATCGAATCGGCTTCGATCGCCGACCGCGTGCTGATCACCTCCGACGAGGACATGGTGTTCGAACTGGCGGGCGATTCACTTCTGATCGGCACGATCCTCGCTCCGGATTCCACCGTGAGGATCACCGGGAATGCGGTGCTGCACGGTCGAATCGTCGCGTCACGAGTGGAACTCCGAGATCATGCGATCGTCTACGCCCGCCCCGACGACGGACGCATCATCGGCCTCACCGCCCCCGAAGGCCCCCACCGGACACCGGACGGCGATCTCATGGAATCGGTCTGCGATCCCGACCGGGCCGATCCAGAGGTCATGAGCGTGATCGCCGAGGAGATCGGCGTCGCGGTCTGCGCCACGGGAAACATCGTCGCCCCGTCAACCGCGGCGGCGGAACTCCATGAAGACGAGAATGCCGACGCGATCCGAGAGAATCGGAAGGGTCGACGAGGGCGTGGATGGGGTCATCACCGCGATGACGACCGACATCGGAACCGGGATCAAGGAAGGGGCCGACGATGAATCGTGCCGCGAACATCTCGGCTCGCCGCGGCTTCTCCCTCGTCGAACTGACGGTGACGGTCGCGGTCCTCGCGTCCGTCGCGATGGTCATGGTGCCTCTCGCCGGCCGAGAGTCGGGGTCGAGACTGACCGCGGCCACCAGCATGCTTCGGGACGACCTCGAGCAGGCTCGCCATCGAACGGTGGTCGATCCCGGGACTCCGATCTCGTTGATCCTCGATGCCGACGGAGGCGGATGGATGCTCGCCCACGACAATCGAAGCCGTCCGATTCTCCGAGTCGACGGCCGGCCCTGGCGAGTTCGTTTCGGCGACGACGTGGCGGCCGCCCTGGAGGGACTGCGAGTGCGACGGCTCGATGATCCCTCGACCCCGTCCCTCACCTTCGACGGCGAAGGGGTGGCCCGGGCCGACGACACGCCTCGGTTCGAGGTGGCCGATGGTGACGACGCGTGGATGGTCCACATCGGACTCGTCACCGGCGTGGCCAGAACGACCACCCACTCGATTCCCTGAGCCGGCTTCGACCCCGGTCGAGCCCCGGTTCAGCGGAGCCCGTACTCCTTCAGCTTGCGATAGAGCGTGCGTTCGCCGATGCCCAGAAGGTTCGCGGTCTGCTCTCGATTCCCACCGGTCAGGGCGAGGGTCTGTCGAATCGCCTCCTTCTCGAGTCGATCCAGTCCCACCCCGGCGAGAGAACCACCCTCGATCCCGCCGGAATCATCGTCGTGATCCTCGCTCCGGATCTCCTCCGGCACGTCCCGCACCTCGATCCGGTCTCCCTCACAGGCGATCACCATGCGGTGGACCGCATTGAAGAGTTCGCGCACGTTGCCCGGCCAGGAATATCCGACCAACCTCAGCATGGCCGGTTCGGTGACCAGCGGAATCGGCTGGTCCATCTCGGCCGCGAAACGACCGGCCGCATGATTGACCAGCAGGGGAATGTCGTCCCGGCGGGATCGCAGCGGAGGGATGTGGATCTCGACCCCTCGAATGCGGAAATACAGATCCTCCCGGAACCCGCCGTCCTCGGATGCCTGTCGCAGGTCCCGGTTCGTGGCACTCACGAATCGCACGTCGACCTTCTTCGGATCGTTGGATCCCAGCCGGATCACCTCACCGCTTTCCAGAACCCGGAGCAGCCGCGGCTGCATCGACACCGGCATGTCTCCGATCTCGTCCAGGAACAGGGTCCCGCCGTCGGAATATTCGAAGACGCCCTCCCGATCCCGATCCGCCCCGGTGTAGGCCCCGCGGACATGGCCGAAGAGTTGGTCCTCCAGCAGACTCTCGCTCTGGCCGGCGGTGTTGAACGTGGCGTAGCGTTTGGATGCCCGCTTGCTCAGACGGTGGATCGCGGCCGCCACCAGTTCCTTCCCGGTCCCGCTCTCGCCGGTCACCAGGACCGGAAGGGTGCTCGGTGCGACCTTTCGGATCTGGTTGATGACCCCTCGGATGCCGGCCGACTCGCCGATGATCCCCTCGATGCCGTAGGCCGCGTCCAGTTGATCCTCGAGCCTCGCCGCCCGATGACGAAGCAGAACCGTCTCCGCGGCTCGATCGACGAGATTTCGGAAGACCACGAGGTCGAGCGGCTTCTCGATGAAGTCGTAGGCTCCGCCCTGCAGGGCGGCCTTCGCGGTCGGAATGTCCCCGTGAGCCGTCACCAGGATCGTCGCCGCCTCCGGCTGCTGCTCCTGGACCAGTGACAGGACGTCGAGTCCGGCGGTCTCGTGTTCCATCACCAGATCCGTGACCACGACATCGAAGACCCCGTGGAGCAACTCCTCGCGGGCGGCCTCCAGTCCGTTCACGATGGTGCAGACGTGACCCGGCTTGCGCAGCGCCTCGGCCATCACCTCCGCGTGCTCGCCCTCGTCATCGACGATCAGGACCTGGGCCCGGACCGTTCGCTCCGCTTCCGACGCTCGTGTCGATCCAGTCATGGCCGCGATTGTAGGTCGGAACCCCCCGTCACCTCCATCACGACTCCCGGGTGGGGTCGGAAGGCCGATCCCGCCGATAGAATTCCCGTGATGCCGTCTTCGTCCGCCCCCCCTCCTTTCGACCCCTCCGCCTCCGTGCCGGCTCCCGGCCCGAGCGATCCCTTCCGAGACCGCCGGATCCACCTTCTGGGGATCGGGGGCTCGGGGATGAGCGGACTCGCCCGGATCATGCTCGATCGAGGGGCGAAGCCGAGCGGCGCGGATGCCATCGAATCCGAAGTCGTGGCGGACCTCCGGACCTCCGGGATACCGATCTCCACCGGAGACGATCCTGCCGCCCATCGCCTCCCCGAGGGGTGCGATCTGGTGGTCGCCAGCGCCGCCATCCGTTCCGACGATCCGACCCTCGAGGCTGCTCGGCGGGCCGAGGTCGGAGTCCTGAGCTACGCGGACGCGGTCGGGCTGGCCATGAAGGGACGGACCGGAGTCTCGATCGCGGGTACTCACGGGAAGAGCACCACGACCTCGATGCTCGCCCACTGCCTGGTCCGGTGCGGCCTGGACCCCAGTTACATCGCCGGAGCCCGCTGCCCGCAGCTCGGCGGTGGATGGCGAGTCGGTGCGTCGGACCTCGGTGATTCCGAAGACGTTCGTCCCGGAATCTTCGTGGCGGAAGCGTGCGAGTTCAACCACTCGTTCCATCGCCATCGTCCGACGATGGCGTTGATCAACAACGTCGAAGAGGACCATCTGGACTTCTACGGATCGATCGACGAGATCGTCGAGAGCTTTCGCGATTTCGCCCGCCTGCTGCCTCCGGCGGCGGCCGACGGTCGATTGCTCATCGCCCACGACGGCGGGCATCGTCGGGAGATCTGCAGCGGTCTCTCCTGCGGGGTCAGCACCTTCGGCTTCGCCCCCGGCTCGGACTACCAGGTCGTCCATGACGCGTCCGCCGGACGGATCGGCCTGCTCGAGGACGGGGCCTACATCGTCGGCTGGGACACCCGGCTCGCCGGGGACCACAATGCGCTGAACGCCGCCGCCGCCGCGATTCTGGCCCACTGGCTCGGTGCCGACTGGGATGCCATCGGCCGGGCCATGGCCGACTTCGAGGGTGTGGACCGTCGCATGCAGCGACTGGGCGAGGTCCCGACCCGGGACGGTGGATCCGCCGGTGTCATCGATGACTACGGGCATCATCCGAGCGAGTGCGACGTGACGCTCCGCGCCGTTCGAACCTCGTTTCGTCCCCGCCGATTGATCTGCGTCTTCCAGCCGCACCAGCACAGCCGCACCCGATTCCTGCTCGAACAGTTCGCCCACGCCTTCACGCAGGCCGATCTGGTCATCGTCCCGGAGATCTTCTTCGTCCGGGACAGTGAGGAGGAACGCCGTCGGATCTCGGCCGCCGATCTGGTCGATCGCCTTCGTGACTCCGGAACCACCGCGATGCATGTGCATCCGTTCGCGGCCATCGTCGAGCACCTCGAAGAGGTGCTGCGCGACGGTGACCTCGTGGTGGTGATGGGCGCCGGCCCGGTCTGGCAGATCGGTCGGGACCTGGTCGAACGCGGTGATCGAACGAGATCCGCGGAGGCGGGGTCTTGAACCGCGACACCACGGGCGGGATCTTCGGCGATCTGGATGTCCAGGTCGAACTCGACGCGCCGATCGGCCGCGAGAGCTGGTTCTCCGCCGGAGGAAACGCGGACGTCCTGCTGCATCCCCGTGATCCCGCCACCCTCGCCGAAGTCGTCCGCAGATGTCGGCGGACGGACACGCCGCTTCGGATTCTCGGCGAAGGCGCGAATCTCCTGGTCGCGGACGAGGGCGTGGGCGGCATCGTGGTGAAACTCGACGCCCCCGCGTTTCGGGCGGTCGAACGCAACGCCGACGGTCAGGTCGACCTGGTCCGGGTCGGCGCCGGGGCGGACCTCGCCCGGACGCTCCTGGAACTGGCCCGCAGCGGATTGGCCGGCCTCGAGACCCTCATGGGGATCCCCGCATCGATCGGGGGGGCGATCCGAATGAACGCCGGCGGTCGATACGGGTCGATCGGAGACGTGGTGCATGCGGTGGCGTGCCTCGATGATCACGGAGAGACCAGGGTCTACCCGGCATCCGAACTCCGCTTTGAATACCGACGGACGAACATCGTCGATCCGATCGTGCTCTGGTCGGTCTTTCGGGTGCGGCAGACCGATCCCGTGGAACTCCGCGTTCGCATCAAGGAGATCGCGGCCTACAAGAAGAGCACCCAGCCTCTGGCGGAGAAATCCGCGGGATGCATGTTCCGGAATCCGGTCGACCCCGAGACCGGGGAAACGGTTTCCGCCGGTCGGTTGATCGACGAGACCGGACTCAAGGGCCTCCAGATCGGCTCCGCCACGGTCTCCGAAGTCCATGCGAACTTCATCACGATCAAGCGGGGCGGCAGGGCGGACGATGCGATCTCCCTCGGCGACGAGGTCGCCCGACGGGTCGCCGATGCCCGCGGCATCGAGCTGCAACGGGAAGTCGTGGTCTGGCGACGCGACCAGGAGGCATCAAGCCGATGACCCTTCCCGCCGGTCGGACCATCACCGTTCTCATGGGCGGCCCGGATGCCGAACGCGAGGTGAGTCTCCTTTCCGGAGATCGGGTCGCCACCGCGTTGGAGACCTTCGACGATCTGCAGGTCGTTCGCCGGACCATCGACGCCCCCGACCTCGACGCCCTCCGCGACCTCCTGACCGCCGACGTCGCCGACGTGGTGTTCCCGGTGCTGCATGGCCCGTGGGGCGAAGGCGGGCCGCTCCAGGAACTCCTCGCCCGGATCGGGATCCCGTTCGTCGGCTGCGATGCGGATGCCGCCGCCCTCGCCATGGACAAGATGCGGACCAAGGAGAAGGTGCGGGGACTGGGAATTCCCACCCCCCCCTCCAGTCACGTCGGTATTGACGGAACGATCGATCTGAAGACTCCGTTCGTGGTGAAACCGATCGATGAAGGCTCCAGCGTGGGCGTCCGAGTGATCACCGATGAGAATCAGGCCTCGACCGTGGTTTCCGAACTCCGCGCGAGTCATCGACGACTCATGGCGGAATCATTCGTCGAGGGTCGAGAACTCACCATCGGAATCGTGGGCGAAGAGGCCCTGCCGGTCATCGAGATCCTGCCTTCGAACGGGGTCTACGACTACGACGCGAAATACCTCCGAAACGACACCCGCTACGAAGTCTCGCCGCCCCTGCCGGTGGGAATCGAAACGATGCTGGCGGATTGGAGCCAGCGCATCCACCGGGGAATCGGCGGCCGAGACCTCTCCCGGATCGACTGGCTCCTGGACACCGAGCCGGACGGAACCCCCCGCCCCTGGTTCCTGGAGGTCAACACCATGCCGGGCATGACGGACCATTCCCTGGTCCCGATGGCCGCCGCGGCCTCCGGAACGTCGATGCCCGTGCTCTGTCGGAACCTGGCGGCGGCGGCCTTCTCCCGCGGGTGATCAACCACCGCGATTCTGGGGACCGAAGTGGTTGCGGACCGATGAACGGTGCATGGCGAAATCCACGAGTAAAAGACGTTCCAAGAGCTCCAGCCGCCGAACGACGGGGACCGGATCCTCCCGAATCGAGGCGTTCAAGAACGCCTTCGTCCCCGGTCCCACCACGTGGATCGTCGTTCGAGTCGCCGGATGGCTCCTCCTGATCGCCGCGGTGACCAGCGGATTGATGATCGGAATTCCCGAACTCGAGCAAAGAGCGGTCGCGCGGGATCTTCAGTCGTCCAAAGACCTGACGATCGAATTCCAGGGCGCGCCCGACTGGTTTCGAATCGATCGTTCCCTTCCCCTCGAGCTCGAGGGAATCGTGATCAACGCCGTCGGGGCCGAACGGCGCTCGGCTCGGATTCGTGATGGTCTGATCGACGCCCATGCGGCGCTCGAAGCCAGCCATTGGTTCGAATCGTTGGATCAACTCCGCTGGATCGATGCCGACACCATCCGAGTCGAGGGACGATGGGTCCGCCCGGCCGCGGTGGTGTACGCCAAGATCGACGGCGAGGACAAGGATGTGCTCGTGGATGTCCGAGGACACCGCCTCGCCTACGCCTTCGAACCGGGAACCGCCCGCGATCTGCCTCGGATCAAAGGTGCCGATCGTGGCCAGGCCCCGCCGGTCGGCGAACCCTGGGGTGACGACGTGGTCGCCGGCATCGTGCTTCACGAAGCGATCGCCGCGCGTCCCTGGTCGGACCAGATCCAGATCATCGACGTCTCGAACCACCGGAACCCCAAGCGAGGCCTGGTCCTTCGCACCAATGGTTGCTCGATCGTCTGGGGCCGATCTCCCGACGATCCCAGCCCGTCCGAGGTTCCGACCGCCCAGAAGATCGAGTACCTGGACTACTACGTCCGGGAGTTCGGAGACTTCGACGAACATTGCGCCGGAGGCGAGTTCGACGCCCGTCCCGACATGCTCATCCAGTCACCGGGGTCGGTGATTCTCGATCGCTCCCGCTGAAGGGCCGTTCGAGCCGCCGTTCCTCCTATGCTGCGGTGATGCACTCCCACTCCGGAACCAGGCCCCTCCCCCCCGCGGAACTCCCCCGCGGCCTGGTCTTCGGCGCCAGTGTCTGGATCGCCGCTTCCTGGCTGGTCTCCATCGGCGTCCGCCCGCCGCTTCAACCGACTTCCACCGCCTACACCCCCGCGGCTCGAATGATGATCGTCGCCTTGACGATCGGAATCGTGGTCGCATGGCCGCTGGCCCGGTTCTCGATGACGTCACCGAAACGCCCCATCGCCGCCGCGATGCTCGACACCGTTTCACTTCTGGCATTGACCCAGATCGTCCTCTGGCCACTGCGACTGGTCACCTCGTGGACCGTTCCCCGCCTGAGCATCCTCGCCATCGATCTGATCTCCGTCTCGGTGCTGGTGGGTGGACTCATCGCGTTGCTGGGATGGAATCGATCCGGAAGGACGCTGGCGATGATCGGGCTTCTGGCCTGGTTGATCGGCCCGCCGTTGATCGGACTCGGCCTCTCCGAGCCCCAGCCCTTCGCGACGCTCAGTCCCCTGGTTCGAGCCTGGTCCCTCGGAGGAGGCGGGCCGGCGGCGATCCCGCCCGAGACGTGGGTTCAAACCGCCGTGGTCGGCAGCGTGGGCCTGGTCCTGTGGGGCCTTGCCATCAGATCCGTCCCACCCGATGGACTGGCGACCCCGGCGGCATCGAGGTAGCCTGATCCAGTAGTTTTTCTACGAAGAGGCCTCGCCTGGTGTGGCGAGGTCTTGTTCACCGGACTGCGGTCACCGGAACGTCCCGACCTCGGAGAAGACGATGGAATTCCTCACCCGTGAAGACAAGGAAAAGCTCGAGGAAGAGCTGAAGATGCTGCACACGCGGGGGAAGGAGATCATCGTTCGAATCGCGGAAGCGAGGGCCCTTGGCGATCTCAAGGAGAACGCCGAGTATCACGCAGCCCGTGAAGATCAGGGCATGAACAATGCCAAGATCAAGGAAATCGAGGGCCGACTGGCCAATTCGCAGGTGACCGACGAACTCGACATCCCCGAAGACATGGTCTTCGTCGGTGCCACGGTCAGACTCCGGGAGATCGACTCGGACGACGAGGATCTCTACAAGATCGTCGGCACCGCCAGCGGCGACTTCTCGCTCGACTACATCGAAGTGACCAGCACCAGTCCCCTCGGTGAGGCCTTGATGAAGGCTCGGGTCGGCGACGTGGTCAGGGTCGACCTCCCCAAGGGCCCGACCCAGTTCGAAGTTCTGGAACTCTGCTGAATCCGGGGCCCTCGGCCTCGGACATCGCACCAGATCTGCTCGGATGAGCCACATCCCACCCACCTTGCGGGGTCTTCATGCTTGATGCCCTGAAGCAGATCAGCGAATACGGACTCGTCGGCGAACTCTTGCTGCTCGGCGACTTTCTGGTTCGGCTCACCCTGGTGATCTGGGTGCTGTCGCAGAAACGACGAAGCCCTGAATCCCGGATCGGCTGGATCCTGCTCCTCCTCGGGCTGCCCTTCGTCGGGACCGTGGTCTTCCTGCTGGTGGGAGAAACCCGTCTCGGCCGAATCCGCATCGAGCGGCATCGTCGAATTCGGGAGGCACTCGACCGGCCGGAAATCCACGCCGACGGTGATACCGAAGCCAGAGCTCACGGAGAACTCGATCGAAGCAGTTCACACCTGGCCCGCCTCGCCGAACAGATCAGCGGCGGCGCTCCCGTCCGGGGCAATGCCATCGAGTTGTTCGGAGACACCTCCGAAGTCATCCAGCGGATGGAAATGGACATCGATGCCGCGAAGATCCACTGCCACCTGCTGTTCTACATCTGGCTTGACGACACGGCCGGAACCCGCATCGGCGATGCTCTGATTCGAGCCGTCTCCCGAGGCGTCACCTGTCGGGTGCTGGTCGACGCCGTGGGAAGCAAGCTCTTCCTCAAATCAACCCTGTGCGAGCGAATGAAGAAGGCGGGCGTACAGGTCAAGCCGGCACTCCCGGCCAATGCCATTCGGGCGATCTTCGCACGGATCGATCTCAGGAATCACCGGAAGATCGCGGTCATCGATCACGGTCTGGCCTGGACCGGCAGCCAGAATCTCGCCGAAGCCGATTTCGCGCTCAAGCCGAAATTCGCGCCGTGGGTCGACTGCGTGGTGCGGGTGGTCGGTCCCGTCGCCAAGGAACTTCACATCCTCTTCGCCGAGGGATGGTTCCTCGATGCCGGGGAATCACTGGTCGACGAGCTGCTTCAGCCCGTGAAAACGCAGGAGAGCGGCGTCGTCGCCCAGGTGGTCGCATCCGGACCGAACTTCCGCAACCACGCCGCGACCCAGCTGATTCAATCCTGCATCCACGAAGCCGACGAAGAACTCGTCCTGACCACGCCCTACTTCGTTCCCGATTCCGCAACCATCGTGAACCTCGCGACCGCGGCCCGACGGGGCATCAAGGTGACGATCGTCCTCCCCCGCCGCAACGACTCCCGCCTGGTCGGGCTGGCCAGCCGGTCCAACTACGCCCCGCTGCTCGAAGCGGGGGTGCGGATCCTCGAATTCGAGGGCGGACTGCTCCACGCCAAGACCATCACCGTCGACCGTCGGGTCGCCCTGGTGACCAGTTGCAACCTGGACCGTCGGAGCTTCGAACTCAACTTCGAGGCCGGGGTCCTGGTGTTCGACCGGGACTTCGCCGCGAACCTGCGGTTCCTCCAGCAGTCCTACTTCGACCGAAGCGTTCTGGTCGATCCTTCCGCATGGTCGGAGCGATCGACCCGCACCCGGCTTCTCGAGAACGCCGCGGGACTTCTCTCGCCGTTGCTCTGACCGCGTTCAGGATCCACGATCGCCGGAACTCCGCTCGACCACGACCCGCCGGCCGGGCGAGGCGGTCTCCTCGAGCACCGTCCCGTCGGGCCACCGCACTTGGATCCGAATCGATCCCGAGCCCCCGGGCGGAAATCCGAAGTGGGCCTCCGGGGCGGCATTCGACTGGTAGGGGCCGCCGCCCCTGATCCAGCGACGCTGGGTGCGATCACCACGCTGAACCGTGACTTCCGCCCCCGACGATGGAATCGGCTTCACCACGAGCCAGTCCTCGAGACCGTCGTGCTGGTTCTCCAGCAGTCGCGGACGTCCGTTGTGTTCCATCACGACCACGTCGATGTCGCCGTCGAGGTCGAGGTCGGCGAAGACCGCGGCTCGATCGCGATGGGGCCGTCGAAGCCACTCGTTGGCCTCGAAGAACGAAGCCCGATCGGGATCCCGGGGATCCACGAAGCGGAAGGTCTCGCCTTCTCGTACCCAGAGTCCGGGGGACTGGGCATAAGGACTGTCCATCGTCTCCAGGGTCGCCTGCGGGTAGACGTGCCCGTTGAACACCACCAGATCCTCGTCGCCGTCGTGCTCGAGATCGACGAACTCCGTCGCCCAACCGAGCATCGGTCGTGATCCCTCGGCCAGACCCAGGGGTCGGGTTCGATCGTCGAAGAATCCATCACGATTCAAGTGCAGGGTGTTGGTGTCGCTCGAGAAATTGGTGCTGAACACATCGGGTGATCCATCGCCATCGACGTCGCCGATCGCCATGCCCATGGTCGCTTGAGCATCTCCTTCGCGATTGGTCGCCGCCCCGGTCCGCACCCCGATCTCCTCGAAGTTCCAGTCGCCGAGATTCCGAAAGTACTGGTTCGGATGCGAATCGTTGCCCACCAGCACATCCTGGAGTCCGTCCCCATCGAAATCCGTGATGATCAGGTTGAGCCCGTACCGAGCGATCGCCGGAACCTCACGTCGCTCGAAACGTCCGCCGACGTTCTCGTACCAGCGGTCCGATCGCGCGGAAAGCCCCCGAGGTCCGGAGAGCACTTCGATCCCTCGAAAGGTCGAGGTCCCCGGTGGATCGCTGGGATCGAAATCGAGGTATCCGACCACCACGAGGTCGAGATCACCGTCCGCATCGAGATCGCCCAGGCCCATGGAGGAAGACCACCCCGTCTCCCCGCCCAGTCCCCAGGTGGAGGTTCCATCCTCGAACCGGCCGTCACCCCGGCCGAGCCAGAGGCGATCACCGCCGAGGGTGGCGATGGCCAGATCATCGCGGCCGTCACCGTCGACATCTCCCACTGCAACCCCGAAACTCCAGTCACGATGACCGTCGAGCCCCGATCCGTCGGTGGCATCCTCGAACGCGAGGCGGCCTTCTTCCACCGAAAGATTGCGCAGGTACCGCGCGCCCGGCCCCGAAGACGGTCGGTCGAGCGTGGCCCCGTTGGGAAAAACGAGATCGAGATCCCCATCACCATCACCATCGATCAGGGCGAGCCCTCCACCCTTGACCTCCACGATGGTGCTGGAGGGATCGCGTCCGCTGGTCGATCGAAACGAGTCGAGGCCGGACCCCTCGGTCACGTCCCGGAGTCTGATCGATGAAGGACGCCCGTCCGATGTCCGCTCGGAACTCGCGTCGTTCCCGCAGCCCGTGAGCGCGGTCACGGCGAAAGCCGCGATCGATGCCACCTGATACGAGATCCGCGGCGTCATTCCAGATTCTCCGATGGATCGAGCATGGCCTCGCCGTCGACCGGCACCCCGACCCGGCGACGAGCTCGAAGCTCTTCGCCTCGCGCCCACGCCACTTTGTCCGGGTTCCCCAGGCGCTCGTGTCCCCGCGCGAGTTTCGACCAGCCTTCGTAGTGGTCCGCGAACTGGATCACGCCTTTGTGGAAAGACTTCGTCGCCTCCTCGAAACGATCCAGCTCCCACAGCGCATCACCGCGACGGATCCAGGTCTTCCCGATCGAACGTCGCCTCCCCGCCCCGGCGGCTTCCAGTTCGAGCGCCTGATCGAAGGCGATCAAGGCCGATTCCGGCTGCCCGAGCTCCAGCAACGAGCGACCCCGGCCGAATTGCGAATCGGGCGATCCCGGTCGGCTGGCCAGATGAGTCGCGAAGGCGACCTCCGCCTCCCGGGGTCGGCCGAGATAGAAAAGACACCATCCCCGGAAGTGATCCACGGACTCTCGTCCCTTGAAGATCCGGGGATCGGAGAGAATCGCATCGAATTCGACGAGCGCCGGCGCGTAATTCTTCTGCTTCTGAATTGAAATCGCACGAAGAAATCGAGGGCGAGGATGATTCGGATGATCCGAGCGGACCGCCTCGAATGCCAGTCGAGCATCCTCGAACCGGCCCCCGCTCAGGAGCTGAAGCCCGAGATCGAGGCGCCGATCATCCAGTGGTTCGACCGCAACGACCTCGGCCGGAACGGGTTCCGGGGCCGGATCGACGTCCGATAGTTCGCCGCAAGCGGTCAGGAACAGCACCAGAACCCACAGTCCGAGCCAGTGGCACGCGGCGGCATTCTGTCGGGAGTCGGTCATCGGTCGAAGAATCTCCTTGATGGGAAGAAAGATCCTGAATCCCGGATCCTCGATTCGCGGCCCTGCGGAGCGTTCATGAAGGCTTCCGGACCTGACTCTGAAAAACGAGGACCCAACCGGAAGTTCCCGCGTCCGATCATTGGACTGGAACTCCTCAAGGAGCAACAATATCCAGTGCGAGGGCATTTCGGCATCGAAGTCACTTCGTCGACGCCACCCCGGAGGATGCCCCCGTTCGTTTCGGGAACATTGCAAGATCTGAAATTCGGGTGATTCCCTTCCGTACCGCGCGGAACCGTGTCCCCCGTTGGAGCCGACCGTGAGACCTGAAAACCCGCGACGAATCCTGATCGCCGGCCTGCTCACGAGTTCGGTCGCCGCCCTCGCCGGGGTGCTGTCCTCTTCGGACGCCGCCCCGCTCGACGGACGCGGTGATGGTCGACGCCGGGGCATACTGATCGAACCACAGCCACCAGTGGGGTCGCCCCTGGTCGGTCTCAATGCCGACGAGCTCGACAAGTTCAACCTCGGGAGGAGTCTCTACGCCACACCGATTCCGATCGAAGACGGTCTGGGGCCGGTTCTCAACAAGTCGAACTGTCGCTCCTGCCACTCCAACCCGGATGGCGGCCCCGGAAACATCGCGGTCACCCACTTCGGTTTCGCCGACAAGGGCGAATTCGTGACCCTCCCCGGCGGGACGCTTCGGCAACTGGTCGCGATCGCGACCGGATGCGAGGAGACGATCCCCCCGGAAGCGAACTTCACCACCAATCGAATCACCCCGGGCATGATGGGCTACGGCCTGGTCGAAGCCATCTCCGATGCCGACATCGCCGCGAACGAAGACACCTCGGACGCCGATGGTGATGGCGTCAGCGGGCGGGTCCACTGGGTGGACGATCTCGCCGCCCCCGCCGGATCCCCCCAGCGAGCCGGCCGATTCGGCTGGAAGTCGATCATCGCGACCATCGAACACTTCTCCGGTGACGCCAGCCTGATGGAGATGGGCCTGACCAACCAGATCCTCGGCGAAGAGACCGCACCCAATGGAGACCTTGCTCGACTCGCGCTCTGCGACGACGTGGCGGATCCCGAGGATCATCCCGACGTCGAGGGCTACACCTTCGTCGATCGAGTGACCCACTTCCAGCGTTACATGGCCGCACCGCCGCAGAGCCCACGGAGCGGCATGCGAGGCGAAGAGGTGTTCAACACCCTCCGCTGCAACACCTGCCACGTCTCGAGTTTCACCACCAGCAACGATCCCGGTCTCGAAGACCCGATTCGAAACGCCACGGTCCGACCGTACTCGGACTTCCTCCTCCACGACATGGGTCTCCTCGGAGACGGCCTCCCGCAGGGCGAGGCGGGCGAGAACGAGTTCCGGACCACACCGCTCATGGGCGTCGCGCGACGGGAAACCCTCATCCACGACGGACGAATCTCCGGCGGCATCATCGACGACCGGCTGCGACAGGCGATCGCCGCCCACGGACCGTTCGGCGAAGGTTCGACCTCCGCCGCGAACTGGGCCCTGCTCGAGAAGGACGACGATGATGCGCTCATCCAATTCCTCAAATCACTCGGCCGAGCGGATTTCGATCTCAATGACGATGATCAAATCGACCTCGACGACTGGCGAGGCTTCCTGAACTGCGCGGCCGAGGACTCGGTCATCTCGCCCGACATGATCTGCGGAATCGCGGACATCGACCAGGACGGCATGGTGTCCCAGACCGATCTCGATTCATTCCTTCTGGCCTTCGACGGGGTGAACGGCGACTGTGACGGCGACGGCGAGACGGATCTTGAAGAGATCTTCAACGGCGCCCCGGACGGCGACGAGGACGGCGTGCCGGACGACTGTCCCGGCCCCTGCCCCGCGGATTTCAACGGCGACGGTAGTGTGACCGGCGCCGACCTCGGACTCATGATCGCGGCATGGGGCTCCTGCAGTGGATGCCCCGAAGACCTCACCGGAGACGGCGTGGTCAATGGCGCGGATCTCGGATTGATGATCGCCGGCTGGGGCGCCTGCCCCTGACCGATGGTCGAAGAGGGTCCTCCGGGACCCTGATTCAGAAACGACCCATACCCCGTCCGCCACCGCGGATTCTTGGAGAGCCAGATGCGATTCGGCAGCACATTTGAAAACGGTTTGACCCTCTTGGCCGGCCTCGCCATCACCGCGAGCGCCAGTGCCCAGTGGGTCGAGTACATCGAGGCGACGGATTCACGACTCGTGATCGACTCGCTCTACTCGGTGAACGACAACATCGAGAAGGACTTCGCCTGGGACGATTTCAACAAGGACGGCTGGACCGACCTCGTGATCGTCCGGAAGTTCCCCGGATCGATCGAAGGCGGCGCCCGAAACATCCTGCTGATGAACGAGGAAGGCGTGCTCATCGACCGGACCGATCAGTACGCCAGCACTTCGGATGTCAGTGGCGACAACGGGTTTCTGGCCCTGACCAACGACCGTGACGTGAAGGTCGCGGACTTCGACAACGATGGCTGGCCCGACCTCGTCACCTCGACCACCATGAGCGACGACAAGAGCGCCCGCATCGGCCAGCCCCGGATCTACATGAATCTCGGCGAGGACCTCGACGGCAACTGGCTCGGTTTCCGTTTCGAGGACGACCGCATGCCAACCCTCTTCGCGAAGAACGGGAACGCCGCCAACCCCCGCGCCTGTGCGATCGACGTCGGTGACCTGAACAACGACGGCTACGTGGACATGTACTTCGTCGACTACGACACGCCGGAGACCAGCGGAACCATCTGCATCGACCTCAACGGCGATGGTGACACCGACGACGTCGTGGACGGCGTGAACGAATGCAACCAGTCCCCCGGCGAGGATCCCAGCAAGGATTACGACGGAAAGCTGATCTTCAACCAGGGCGCGAAGAATCCCGGCTACTTCGTCGACACCGCCGCCAACCGCATGACCTCCAACCAGCTCGCCCAGGCCTTCGGCAACGAGTGTGCGATCCGGGACGTCAACAACGACGGACTCCTCGACGTGATCCGGGTGAACACCCTCACCACCGGCCAGAACATCGCGGTTCTCTACCAGACCGCCGGTTCGAGCTGGAACGGCCCGGTGGAGATCACCGCCGGCGCTCCGTACGGCATGAACGCCGCGGACCTCGACAACGATGGCGACATCGACGTGGTCACCGCCGACGACGGCCAGGATGCCTACGTCATCAACAACGGAAACAATGGTTCCGGCCAGGCGACCTGGACCCGGTACACCATGTCCGATTCGTTGAGTGAATTCGGCAACTCCATCCAGTTCGGCGACCTCGACAACGATGGCTGGAAGGACGTCATCATCGCCGACGTCGACTCCGATCTCGGCCCCTTCTGCCCGAGTTCCGGCCGCCGCATGCACATCTACCGCAACACCGGCATCACCAACGCTCTTCTGGTGGAGGACGAGTTGATCGTGCCCAGTTGGGCGTTGCAGTCGACCTACGACGCGGCTCCCATCGACCTCAACAACGATGGCTGGCTCGACCTGGTCATCGGTGGTTGCTACGGCCTCAGCGTGTGGATGAACAACCCGCCGATCGGGGTGGACTTCACCTACCCGGCGGGGCTTCCGTCGGTCACCGAACCCGGCGCCACCACCGCCATCGCGGTCGGGATCGACGCCTTCGGTGGAACCGTGGACGCCAGCAGTCCCGCGGTCGAAGTTTCCGTGAATGGTGCCGCGTCGGTGAGCTATCCGATGAGCGGCTCCGGAACCACATGGTCCGCCACCCTCCCCGCCTTCGCCTGCGAAGACGACGTCAGCTTCGTCTTCACCGCCCGCCTGAACAGTGGCGGCGAATATCAGGATCCCGCGATCGGCTCGTACTCGGTCCTCGTCTCCTCCGGCCTGGTCGTCGCCTTCGAAGACGACATGGAGTCCGGAGCCGGGAGCTGGACCACGACCAACGATGGTGCCACCGCCGGAGCCTGGGAGCTCGCCGACCCCATCGCGACCGCCAGCGCCGGCCAGCAGTTCGCTCCGGGGGAATCCTCGAACGGCGACTTCTGCTGGATCACCCAGAATGGCAGCCCCGGCGGCTCCGCCGGTACCGCGGACCTCGATGGCGGTCCGGTGACCCTCACGTCGCCCGCCTTCGATCTCTCCTCGGGCGACGCCACGGTGAGTTTCGACTGGTGGTTGATGAACGATGACTTCGGCACCGCGGCCGAAGACGTTCTTCTCGTCCAGATCAGCAACGGTGGGGCCTGGGTCACCGCCCGAAGCATCACCAACGGCTCCGCCGGATGGAACTCGACGTCCTTCGAAGTCGGAGACTTCGTGACCCCGAGCGCGAACGTCCAGGTCCGATTCCAGTGTGCGGACGCGCCGAACAATTCCCTCACCGAAGCCGGCATCGACGCCTTCCGAGTGGAACGCGTCGAATGCGAGGATGTCGCCTGCGTCGAGGATCTCAGCGGAGACGGCCAGATCAATGGTGCAGACCTCGGTCTTCTCATCGCCGCCTGGGGAACCGCCACCGGCGACCTCAACGGCGACGGGAACACCAACGGTGCGGACCTTGGTCTGATGATCGCGGCATTCGGCAGCGACTGCTGATCGACGGCCCACGTTCCGAAATCGATTCCGCCCCGTCGGCAGCCGCCGGCGGGGCGATTTCTTGCGCCGGCTCGTGGAGGACACCTCGGAGCCGGAGAAGAACCGCGGGCGATGACGCCGGAGTGCCTGTGCGAACGTGTGAATGGAGGTCGAATCCCGAGACGAGGATTCAGTCGCGACCGAAGCGAATCCGACCCGGCAAGATCGGCCCCTCGACCATCGTGGTCTCGCCGTCGGGCCAGCGGATCTCGAGCCGATCGAGCGACGAGGCATCCCCGAGGCCGAAGACCGCGACGGGTTCGACCTGCGAAAGATAGCTTCGCGTCGGCATGATTCGACGCACCATCGTTCGATCACCCACGGTTCCGACCAGGACCGCACCGATGCCATCGGGGTTCCCGGCTCGACCCTCGAGCCGAACGTGCACGCCGGAACCGGTGGCGGCATCGTTCCGGAGCACCATCGGGGGCCCGGCGACCTGGGTGAGGATCAGATCGAGATCGCCGTCGAGATCGAGATCTCCACTGGCCAGTCCGCGACCCACGACCGGCGTGGACAGATCGCCAAGGGCATCCTCGGGAACCTGGCGGAAACCTCCTCCTCGAGAGGCGGGAAGACCACGGAAGACCTGGGCGGATTGTCGATAGGCCTGACTGGCCTGAACCACCGTGATCTCCTCCTCGAGGTGACCATTGGCCTGGACCAGATCCTCGATCCCGTCCAGATCAAGATCGGTGAAGAGCAGTCCGAAGGTCAGAGCCCGCCGGGTCGGGGCGGAAATGCCTTCGCCCGCGGCGTCGTCGAAGAAACCCGACTCGCCGGATCGTCGGACGAACAGCGAACTGGGTTCGTTGGCGAAGTTTCCGATCGCGACCAGCGTCTCCTCGCCTCCGCGAGCGGGCCGGGTCGCGACATCGATCCCCATCGCCCCGGTGGCGGCTCCGGATCGATCGAAGGCGATTCCCAGTCGACGGCCTCGTTCTTCGAAACGAGCGGTTCCGTCGTTGATCCAGGCCGCGTTCGCCGTGGTGTCATTGGCTCCGACCACGTCGAGATCACCATCGTCATCGAGATCGACCATCGCAATCGCCAACCCCTTGCCTTCCGGCTGTCCGGTTTCGGCGTTGATCTGCCGGAGCCCGCGGGCTTCGGACTGATCTTCGAGGCGGATTCCTCCGTCGGCATCCTGCTCGTTGACCAGCAGGAACGGCACGGTGCCGGCGAAGCCGGTGGGCGGACCATATGCCCGGCCGAGTCCATCGATGCGGAAGTCGACCGCGGCATCCAGTTCGGGAGACCAGTCCACGTAACAGAGACCGACCAGATCGAGATCATCATCCTGATCGAGATCCGCGAAGCCCACCGCCGTGCTCCAGGCGTGCGCCTCGGAGATTCCGAACGCCTCGGAACCATCCACGAATCGGATCCGACCGGCGGAGGATTCATTCCGCAACAGACGATCCCGACCCATCATCGATACGAAGAGATCAGGATCTCCATCCCCGTCCACGTCCCCGACCGCCACCCCCATGCCGTGTCCGGACAGAAGCGGGATCTCGTCCACCCGGACGAACCGCGGGGAACCGTCTTCGGACGTCGTGTTTCGGTACGCGACCACCACCGCCCCGGGCTCCGGGTCGAGCAGATCGCCGCCGTCGACGAAAACCAGATCCGGACGCTCGTCACAGTCGAGGTCCACCACCGCCACGCCACCGCCGAGTGATTCGGGAAGGAGTTTCCCTCCACGGGCACCGTTGTCCCGGACGAAGTCGACGCCCCACTCCTCGGTGACCTCGGTGAAGGGCATCGCGAGATCCACGACTTCCGACGACGGTGACATGTCCGTCGATGGAGCCTCGACCCGCGTCTCATCCACGATTCGCTCTTCGGCCGGCGAGGAGAGAAGGGTTCGGGCGAGCAGCACGCCGCCCACCACCACTCCGAGACCTCCGGCCACGTAGAGGCTTCGCCGAAAGGCCACCGCGATCACCACGTCACGATCCCGAGGTCGCCGGGATTCGTTGGAGTCGTTCATCGGGATTCTCCGGTCTCATCGGCCGGATCCGCCATCGCGGTCCGATCCGACGCCAGGTTCTCCGGCGGGATGATCGAGTGATCTTCCGTCAGGTCGTAGATCGCGATCGGTTCGGCCGCATGATCCGCGATCTCACTCCGACTTCGGGCCAACCGGATGGCACGATCCCGGGCATTGTCGTCGGGACGAATGACTTCGAACTCCGCCAGGGCCCGGGCCGCCCCCTCTTCATCCCCGGCCGCCTCGAAGATCCGCGATGCCAGGAACCAGGTCCTCGGCATCTGGGCATTGAGCTGGATGGAGCGATTCACCGCTTCGAGGGCCTTCTGAATCTCCGACTCGTAGGCGTCGTCGGTCGCAGCCCGCCGGGCGATCTGGAATCGGACGGTCGCGAGCTCGTTCCAGACCCGTTCATCACGGGAGAAGTCGTAGCCACGTTCGACCGCGGTTTCATATCTCGATGCGATGACGCGTTCGATCCGGCGGACGGACTCCTCGAGGTCACCGAGCTCTCTCGCCACCCCCGCCGCGTACCAGTCCAGGGCCCACGGCCACTTGAGCTCGGGATTCTCCGCTGCCCGGGCGAGTGCCGCCGAGGCATCGTCGATCCGACCTTCGATGATCATGGCCCGTCCCTGATTCAAGGCGCCGTCCGCGAAGCCGAGGTTCTCGACCTCCGCGAACGCCTCGATCGCCTGGGCAAGCTGTCCCTTGGCCACTCCACCGCCGGAACCGGCTCGAACCAGACCGATGCCGTAATCATTCCATCGCTGCCAGTCGGGCGCTTCCAGCGTCGTGGTCGCCGTCCGACCGGAGTCGCGGCCCACGGGAATGGTGATCGTGGTCTCGGCCATGTCGAGAATCGGGAGCACCTTGGAGAGTCGCTCCCCCTCCTCCGCTCCGAAGGCATGTCGCATGAGCCGGGTGTCGAACTTGCGGTATCGCACCCGACCCCGGATCACCAGTTCGCCGGTGGCGTCGCTCGGAATCCGAAGTCGGTAGTGGGTGAGATCCGCGGCTCCGGGGGGAATCTGGTGATTGAACAGCGGCACGAAGATGTCTTCGGGATTGCGTTGCTCGATTCGATTCCCGTCGCGATCCAGCAGCCAGAGATTCAGGAACTTCGACCACGGGTCCACCACCCCGTCCGGTCCGATCCCTCCGCTCCGCCCGAGAAGCGACGGAGCCGCCATCGGATCCGGGCGGAGGCCGACTTCGATCTCGACCCAGATCTCGTTGGAGTCCGCGGTTCCCTGGGTCAGTGGATGACCGAGTCCGAGCGTGCGGGTGAGCGTCTCGAGCAGCACGGTCTCCCCCGCCTCGACCCAGACATCGTTCATCCCCACCGGACCCCGGAATTCCCCGTTCACCCGGCCGTCGGCCCGCAGGCCGATCAGGTCCATGCGAAGCGCGTCTTCATTCATCCGAACACAGGCGTCCACCACCCGGTCCAGTCGGGCCTCGGCTTCCGGCCCGGGGTCGAGTGCCGCGGCGATCGCGGCCAGCCCGGTGTTCGCGGCGTGGAACCCGTGATGATGCTCGGTCGGGACTCCGGAATCATCCCGGATGCGGGCGGCGATGCCGTCGCCGGGCACCAACGGCATGTGGCACCCGTTGCAGTCGGGGCTGATCGCGGGCGGCCAGTACCAGGAACCGATTCCTCGTCCCGAGACGCCTGAGAGACGCCAGGTGTCGTAGTGATTCTGACCCGGCAGCCACTTGTACCCGTTGAGCGCTTCGGGCAGGAAGACCTTGTGACAGGCGCCACAGAACTCCGCGGACTCGTGCACCGGCTTCAGGAAGGTCCGCTTGTGGAAATCAGGCTTGGCGAGGATCAGTTGCCGGTTGACCCATTGCAGGAACGGCGAATCACTGAAGGCGAATGGATATCGAGCGGGGTCCCGGAACGTGTACGAGGCGTTGCCGAGGGTGGAGACATCCTCGATCCCATGACAGACGATGCAACCGATGCTCGCACTTCCCAGTGGATCGGTCGCGGTCTCCGCGGCCATCGCGGGATCCGTCCAACGTTCCTCCTCCCAGCTTCCGGACATCAGGATCGCGGGATCATGACAACCTGCGCAGAAGCGGCTCGGCTCCAGATCGTGAAAACGATCGAGCATCGCCTGTCGCGTGTTTCGAACCGAGAAGGCATAGAGCGGATTGTTGAAGGAACTCGCCGCATGGGCCGAGTCACCCCACTGAGCGTGGGCATCCTCGTGGCAGCTGATGCAGTGTTCATTGCCGAGCAGATGCTCGAGCGGCACGGTGCCTCCACCGACGGTCTCCACCAGGGACGGACCGAATGCGTCGATCGAGGAGGTGGTCAGCGCGACCAGTCCCCCGGCTCTCGCAGGCGCCGGGGGTTCGACCGCCGTGACGATCATCGCCAGGAGTGCGGTGACCAGGCCGGCTCCGGACCATCCGATGCTCTGCTTCCATCGAAGTTTCGGCCCCACCAGACGATGCAGGATGAAGAGCCAGATCGCGATCAGCGGACTGATCGCATGGATCCAGAAGATCGCCTGCCGGGTCGCCGGATGATCGATGCCGAAGCGGATGCCCGCGAACTCCACCCGGACCAGGAGAAGGCCGGTGACCAGCAGGGCCACCCCGATCCACAGCAGCGCCCATCCGACCGCCACCGCGCGACGATTGGGGCGGTACCGGCCTCGCCAGGCATGCATCGCCCCATAGATGACGAACGGGACCAGCAGGAGTAGCCCGAGTCCAAGGTGGACGAGAATGGCCCAGAGATACGTTCCGTCTTCACGGGAGTCGCCGGCCCACCAGGCCGAAAGATCGACTGCGACGAGGTAGATGCTGTCCAGAACCAGGAGGCCGAAGAGCGCGAGAACGACTCGGAGCCAGATTCGAAGGCCCCGGGTGACCACCGGCCCACTGGGCCCTCGCTGCTTGCGAGACGTCCCGGAGGCCGAGCCTCCCGGAAGGATCCCGTCTTGGTTCTGATTCTGGGAGTTGCTCATAAAACTTGATCGTCCCCTGCTCATCGGCTCGATCGAGTCTTCAATTTGCTCGGATCCGGTCTGAATGCGCCCATGCTCATCCGTCGTCGGGGAAATCGGAAGATCCCATCCTCTCGAAGGAGGTCAGTGAGGGACTTCCTTGACCGCATTCCGGTTCCAGGCGGGGACCCGAACCCGAATCGGGCCCGTGCCCGTGATCTTGCACTGACAGGCGAGCCGACTGTCGATCTGAAGACCCGGCGCCTCTTCGACCCGGTCTTCTTCGTCTTCATCACCCTCGGACACCTGATCCATGCCTTTCTCGACATACACGTGGCAGGTGGAGCAGGCGCAGACCCCGCCGCAGGCATGCTCGATGTTGATCCCGTTCTCGATCGCCAATTCGAGGAGATTCTCCTTCTCCCCCCCCATCAGGTTCCATTCGACCTGTTCGGTATCGGTGAGGCCATGGGGATCTTCGAGGACGAAGGTGACGGGGACGACCGGGGGGCCGTGTTCCTCATCGCTGTGACGCATGTGCATGACGTGAGAATCCCAATAAGGTCGACCGGGTGACGAAATACTCTCCGCGGTTTCGGCCACGGAAGGTCGGAACGCTCCTTTGAATCGGTCAAGGAGGGGTCCGGCGGCTACATGATAGAACCCCAGACGACGCCGACACGGTCAATCTGTGCTCCGTCGGTCCTACCCTTTGCAATTATCCCTTCGATTCCGCTCTCTCATCCGGAGCCAATCCTGTCATCGACGCCCTCCACAGCACCATCCGAGTCAAGTCGGAACCGCGATTCCGGATCTCTGGACATTTTGGAGCAGTCGATCCCCTCGCCGGATCCTCGGGCTCTGACCGGAGCGGGTTTCGTGGAAGCCTCCCGGGACGCGGACGGCACCCGTCGCGGCGGCGAAGCCCTGCAGGCCTGCCGGCTCTTTCATCGCGAAGGACGGATCCTCCCGGGCACCAGGCCTCGGCTTCATCCGATCGACCGCCGCGAACGCCCTGGAATTCATCGAAGAGACCCCCGATGGTTTCGACTCGCTTATCGGCGAACAAGGGGTTCGGCTTTCCGGCGGACAGCGACAGCGACTCGCCATCGCGCGAGCGATCCTCGCCGACCCGGGAATCCTGATCCTCGAAGAGGCGACCAGCAACCTTGACTCCGCCAGCGAACGAATGATCCAGCAGTCGATCGAGCGACTGCTCGCGGGCCGCACGACCTTCGCGATCGCCCACCGCCTCAGCACCATTCGCCATGCCGACCGGATCGTGGTGCTCGACCTACCAGGACATGGTCGCCGTGCAGACCGCCTGGCCCGAAGCACCACTCGCGGAGGAATGAGTCGGCTCCTCGACGGCCGGGACTTCCCGGCCATCCGTCGACCCGGTGCCTCCACCTGCGTGGTACAAACAACGCATGCCTCGGGACCTTGAAATCCAACTCGCCGGTCAGCCTGCCGTGCTGATGCCCGAACGAACGCTGCATCTTCCGGATCTGGATCTCCTCCTCGCGGCGGATCTCCACCTCGGCAAGGCCGAAACCTATCGATCGCTCGGGGTGCCGATGCCGGAGGGCATCGCGGAGGAATCACTCGAGCGACTGGAGCAGGCGATCAGCCGCTGCGGCGCGAGTCGATTGACCATTCTCGGAGATCTCGTCCACTGCGAGGAGGGGATGGAAGATCCGATCATCGACCTGTTCGCCCGTTGGCGACGGCGAATCACAACCCCGATCTCCCTCATCGGCGGGAATCACGACGCGGACGTTTCAATCCCCCGTTCCTGGGGCATCGACGACGACGGTGATCAACGCGAGGCGGGGCCGTTTCTCCTGCGTCATCATCCTCGACCGTCGAACGAGACCCCGTCGGATGACGCACCCTTCATTCTGGCGGGGCATCTCCATCCAGTGCTCTCGATCGGTGACGGCGCCCGGCGGTCCTCGCCCATGCGTTCCTGCTCGATGCCCGACAGATGGTCCTTCCGGCATTCACCCCCTTCGCTCGAGGGGCCCGCGTGCGATCCGACCCCGATCGTGAACGACGGGTGTTCGTGATCGCCGAGGGCCGGGTGGTGGCGACGTGAAGCACTCCGATTCGGAATCTTCCTGATCGCCCCGGGGGGGTTCACGACTCACCAGCGAGGACGCCCACCCTTCCGGCCGCGACCCTCCCCGCCGCTTCGATTCCGACGACCTCTCCTCCGTGAGCCGGGGCCCGATCGTCCGGCGGGAATCGAGCTCGATCCCGGGCCCGACGATTCGGTCGCGACCCGCGCCTCCGGCCGGTCGACTCCCATCTTTCGCAGTCGCTCCAGCACGCTCTCGGTCGAAAGCGTCATCCCGAGCCGATCCGCCAGCAGGGGAAGGGCAAGCGGACTCGGGCGTTCGATCTCGACGATCTCGACCGTCTGACTCCCGATCCGCTCGAGGGTTCGGGCGAGTCGATGTTCCTCGAACTGCCGTTCCATCACCTCCCGCTCCGCCTGCAGGAGAAGGAGGTTCCCCGGATCGAATTCCCGGTAGACGTCATGGATCAGCGACGCCCCCGCTTGAAGTTGGCGGGCGGAGGAATCCTTGCCCGGATACCGCTGGACCACGAGTCCCGCCACCCGCGCCACCTCCCGGAACTGCCGCTTCCCAAGTTCCCCGAGATTCACACTCTCCAGAAGATCGGAGACCAGTCCTTCCGACGTGAAGAGCGAACTCCCCGACGATGCCAGCATCCCCGCGAAGTCCAGCCGTTCGTCTTCTCCGGTCTCCGCGTGGAACTCGATGCCGTGATCGTTGAAACTCAGCCCGAAACTCATGGGTCGAATCCGACCGAAGCGAAGCGCGAGGAGCACCGCGAGCCCTTCATGGACCAGACGACCTTCGAAGGGATGGAGAAAGAGATGATCACCGTCATCACTTCGCATCACTTCCGCGAGCACCTTCCCGCCTCCCGGGATCCGGGAGATCCGGGACTGGGCCTCGAGGATCGGTGCCGCGAACACCGTCTCCGGTTCGTCGAGAATCCCCCGCCGGGCGTCGTCAAGGGTCCGTCGAACCGCGGTCGAGAGCGCCGTGGACAACGGAAAACGCGTTCCGGCCCAGTGCGGAGTGAGCGTCGCCCGCTTCGAGGCGGGGCGGACGATCGCCTGCATGTCGTGCAGGGAGACGAATTCGAGAAACTTGCCGGCGAAGAGAAACGCCTCGCCGGGCTCGAGACGGGCGATGAATCGCTCCTCGATCGAGCCGAGCCGAGTCCCGTTGCGGTAGCGAATCGAGATCGTCCCGTCGCCGGTGATGGTTCCGATGTTCAGGCGGTGAATCGCGGCGAGCCGACGACCGGGCACGGTGTAGCGGCCGTCTTCCCCGCGCACGATCCGGTGATACTTCTCGTACCGACGAAGCGTCGATCCCCCATGTTCCGCGAGGGACACGCACCAGTCGAAGGCCGCTCGGTCCAGATGCCGATAGGTCACCGAGGTCCGGATCTCGTCGAAGAGTTCCTGCGGCTCGAATCCCCCACCGAGCCCCACGGTGACCAGATGCTGCACCAGGCAGTCGAGGGCTCCATCGTGAACCGGTCGGGACTCGATCTCGCCTGCCGCCACCGCCTGCCGCGCCGCGGCGATCTCCACCAGCTCGAAGGCGTGGGTCGGCACGCAGATCACCTCACACGACTCCCCGTGCCGATGTCCGCTCCTCCCCGCACGTTGAATCAGTCGTCCGATCCCCTTGGGTGAACCGATCTGAACCACCCGTTGAATCGGCGAGAAGTCCACGCCGAGATCGAGGGAGGACGTGCAGACCGCGATCCCGATCGTACCGTCCTTCAGCCCCGCCTCGACCCGGGTTCGAACCTCGCGATCGATCGACCCGTGATGCAGGGCGAGCCGCTCCATCCATTCCGGTCGGGACTTGAGGATCTCCTCGTACCATCGCTCGGCCTGCGAACGGGTGTTCGTGAAGACCAGGGTCGGAATCTCCGGATCAAGCAGCTCCAGGAGTTTCGGCGCCATGCGGATGCCGAGATGCCCGGCCCAGGGAAGTGACTCGGCGTCATCGGGAAGCAGGCTCCGCACCACCACCGGACGATCGATCTCGTCCCGGATCACGACCGGGGGTGCCTGGTCTTCGACCACTCCACAGAGCCGGGTCGCCGCCGCCTCCGGATCCCGAAACGTCGCGGAGAGTCCCCAGGTGCGAAGTCCCGGACTGAATCGTCGAAGGCGAGCGAGCCCCAATTCGACCTGAACCCCCCGTTTGCTCGACATGAGTTCGTGCCACTCATCCACGATGACGCAACGGAGATCACCGAATCGAGTCGCGGCGTCGCGTTGGGCCAGAAGGAGACTCAGTGATTCGGGGGTGGTGACGAGGGTCGCGGGGAGGCGTTTTCGCTGCCGGGCGCGTTCGGCCGCCGTGGTGTCGCCCGAGCGGACACCGACCTCGATCGCGGGATCGATGTCGGTTCGGACTCCGACGATCGGTTCTTCCAGAGCCAGCCGCACGTCACGTCCGACCGCTCGCAGCGGTGAGACATGCAGCACCCGGACCGATTCCATGGGATCCCCGGCCGCCGCATCGTCCAGCATCTCCGCCAGCGGGCCGAACCATGCGGCCCAGGTCTTTCCGCTCCCGGTGGGCACGTGGACCAGACCGCTGCGGCCTTCGGCGTAGGCGGCCCAGGTCCGGTCCTGGAACGACCAGGGAGCGAATCCCCGACCGTCGAGCCATTGCTTCAATCGCGCGAGACCCGACGGCGGAACCGTTGCGGGCTCCTCAGTCACGGGAGTCGGTGGGATCGGAGTCGGCATCCCCGGATGGTAGGTCCCCGTCGGCCGACGGCATCGAATCCAGCGTTCGTCCGAAGCGGGCGTAGACGACGCTGGTTCCCACCAGCAGAAGTCCGATGACCAGGGCGATGATCACCCGATAGGCGGTCTCGGTGCCCTGGAGATCGATCAGCAGGAATTTGACCGCGGTGATTCCGAGAAGGGTCAGACCGACGTGTCGAACCAGAGGGATCGAACGAATGAAACCGATCGCCAGGAGACCGATCGCGAAGCTCCCCCACCAGATGCTGATCCCGGCCCCGGCTTCGGGCGTGCCGGGCCCTGCGAGGCCTCGAACCAGAAACGAACCACTGGCGAAGGCGACCACCGTCGAGACGCCCCAGAGTCCCTTCGCCAGATTCGTTCTTCGTCGCCCGAGATCGCGGACCGCTAGCAGCAGCAGGCCGACGATCAATCCGCCGGTCCAGGCCTCGAGATCGATCGATCCCGCCGCGGAGTCGGCCGGTACGGACTCGTGGAGCCGCTGCAGGCTACCGATGGCCCAGGACATGGATCCGAAGCAGGCCAGGCCCACCAGGACTTCCGGATCAAGAAGAAGACGCCCGCCCGGCCGGATGCGGTCGAGGATCACCGTCCCCAGGACCACGCCCATTCCACCGACCAGCGGCATCACCATGATCGACGACTCATCAACCCCCGCGATCCGGGCCACCAACACCGTGATCGTGGCCACGGTCACCGCCATCCCGATCCCCGGGAAGAAGCCTCGAGGACGTGACCATGGCCGGTTCCCCGGAAGCGGGATCCGTTCGGAGACCACGATCATCGAGACGATGAGCAACCCACCGACACCAATCACGCTCACCAGAAGCACCGTGGACTGCCACCGGTCGAGAACGCCCACCAGTCCGGTCAGAGTCGGTCGCGAGGCGTCGATGGCGATCACCGAGAAGGCGGCGGTGAATCCGAGGATCAGGAGGGCGACGACCGCGATCAGACGACGGTTGAAGATTCCCGGTGCCCGATCGGTTCGTCGCGAAACAACCAGAACCAGTCCCAGGAGGAGAACCAACGCTCCCACCAGTTGCCAGGCGATGCCGGATGAGAACACCAGGGGCACGAGAACCCCGGGGATCGATGCCCCGAGGAGGAGTCCGGGACCGATCGGCCCTCGCCCGTCCGACGACTGATTCGCGGATGCGGATGGGACCCACCAGTTGATGGCCATGACCAGCAGGAGCGCGAACCCGACCAGCTGGATCCAGAACTGTGGAACGGCGGCCAGCGCGAACGGGGTCTGGTCGAACCAGGACGTCGTGGCCGGCCCGAACGAGACCATCACTGCAATCATCGCGGCGTACTGGCCGGCCAACCCAAGGACGCCGGCAAAGATCGATGCGGCGCGGCTGGCGAACACCCGAGCGAAGTAGGAGACGATCAACGCGGTGAAGAGCCAGGCGACGGGAATACCCACGCCCGAGAGAAGGAGCGCGGCCGCGAGCATCCCCAGCATTCCGGCTTCAAGCCAGAACACCGCCGCCATCAGTCGAATGCATCGCTCCGTTCGCCGGAGGGGGCCCTCCATCGGACGCAGGGCGTTGAGACCCGGTCCCAGCTGGAAGGACATCGCGATGCAGAGGAATGCCAGTCCCAACGGCACCCAGCCTTCGAGGGAAGAAACCGTCGGACCCGTGGCGGCTCGGACCGCCAGTGGGGTTGGAATCGCGATCAGCACCGTACTGGCCAATCCGATCCCCGCTCCCATTCGACCATCGAGCCCGCGGACCGCCGCGATGATCGACGAGCCATGGATCACACCCCACCAGATGCTGGTGATGAGGAGTATCAACACCACTCTGCCATCATCGATCGCGGTGAACAACCAGGGCAACGCGCCGACCGTCAGGATGATGAAGGTGACCCCGCGAAGCCCCAGGAACGGCCGCGGACGGAGCACCGTCGCCCCGAAGGCCACGACGAAGAGCGATGCGAAGTACAGACCACCGGCGGCGAGGTCCCCCCCGCCTCCAACGATGTAGGGCGCGAGCACGCCGGCCACCAGGCTCACCACGCCGATCAGTTTCGACTCGAATCGGGCGGTGACCACGAGGCCGATGACCGCCGTCACCGCAAGCGCGGCGAGGGCCCCGCCCGGAGGCAGCAGCCCGAGGATGCCGCCCATCGCCCAACCATCGACGAACAGCGTTCCAAGCCCCGCGATGGCGAGACCGGCGGCGGCCGCGGATCCGAATCGATGCCGAAGTACATCGGCGGTGACCAGGAACGAGATGCCGACCGCGGCCAGCGCGATGGCCCGGAGTGACGGCGGCACCGCACCGATCCATCCCCGGTCGTAGGCGAGTTTGACGAAGAACGCCGCGGCGGCCACCACCAGCAGCCCTCCAGCGATGGCGGTGACCCGGGTTCCGATCAGGCGTTCGAAACCAACGTCGACGGTCGGCGCGGGCGCACTCCTCGCCGGCGATTGATCAAGCGGAGGCGCGACCGGCGGTGAAGGCTTGGTTTCCTCATGAAAAGCGGCCGACGGGACGGTCGGAGTCGCCTCGTCGGCCGCGATGTCGGGTGCATCAGACGCACCCGCACGGTCTTCATGGGATGTCGCCGGGCGGGTTCCGATCACAGCATCCGGAGTGGTACCGACCGGTGTGCCGAAGCTTTCCGCCTGCTCTTGGGACGAGTGAATCGCTTCGAGGCGTTCCAATCGTTCCACGAGTTCGGAGAGACGATGTTCGATCGAGTCGAGACGTTCGTCATTCGGCACGGCGTGAACCCTACCCAGCCCGGCCCGGTGTCGTCAAGCAAACTCGAAGATTCAGGCGACGCGTCCGCGCCAGATTCGACGCCCCGCAAGATGAAGCCGAAGACTCCACCACTGAATCGCGGTGAGCAACACCAAACCGATCGGATGCAACACGACGCCGACCCAGGACTGTCCGAAACGCGATGCGAGTCGAACTCGGAGCAGGAGTTGAGTCGCGACGGCGACTCCGGCGCAGCCGAGCGCGACCCCCGGAAACGTCGCAGCACCGAAATCGAGGATTCCGGTCGCACCCAACGCTGCGAGAAGCAACACGCACCACGGCGCAACCTGCCCGCCAAGGTGCAGAACCGTGAGCAGAAGCAGGAGAATCGGACTTCCCAGGCCTTCGTAGGCGTTCTTGGTGAAGCCACACCAGGTCTCGATGAATCCTCGGTACATCCGACACGACACGATGTCCCCCCCATCGAACACGTCCGTGGCGAAACCTCCGCGTCGGAAGATCCGAGGAAGTCTGACCCCATCGTGCATCGAATTCCGGATCGCCCCGTGGCCGCCGACCTCCAGCCATGCCTCACGCCGACAGAGGATGAACTGACCACACGCCGCGCTCGCCGCGGGATCGAGCGTGCGACGCATTCGGCGGAACGGCAGGTAGGAGAGCAGGATCACGTGGATGAGCGGAACCACGAGCGATTCCCCGACTGTTCCCGTCTGTTCCCGCGGAAAGGCGGAGAGCAGGCCCAGCGGCCTCGAGGCGGACGACTGATCGAGCAGGGCCGCTCGAGTCCTTCGAAGGCTGTCCGATTCGAAACGCACGTCGGCATCGGTGAAGAGAAGCCAGTCGGAAACGGCCTCGCGGCCCATCGCGTCGCACCCGTGCTGCTTGCCGTTCCAACCATCGGGAAGGTCCCGGACCGACGCGGCCACGACCCGATCATCCTCCTCCACCAGGCGGGCGAGAATGTCGGACGTTCCATCGGTGCTTCCATCGTCATAGACCATCACCGTGGTCTGCGAGATCGGATCGGCATCCCCAGCGGCGAGAATGCTCCGAACGCAGGCTTCGATGTTGTCCGCCTCGTCACGAGCGGGAATGCACACCGTGACCGACCAACCTTCATCCCCGGCAGGACTCGCCTCCGGTGCGGTTTCAAAGGCGGCCAGGTTTCTCAAGCCGAGGAACAGGGCGAATCCGCTGATCGCCAACGCCGAGATCATCCACCAACCGAGCCAGTCGACCGTCGAAGGATCGAGCATCGCGAAAAACAGGATCGAAGCCGTCATGACGTGATCTCCGGGTTCTCACGCCGTGCTTCGATTCCGCCGGATCGACCTCGCAGTCGGAGCCACGCATCCATGAATGGATTGATGCGGGCCTCGCCGGCCAACCGAGGATCGATCGCTTCGAAACCGGCGGGTTCCCGTCGGATCGCGGCCTCCGAGAGCCGCGAAGCGGCGTCCTGCATGGCCTGAGTCATCGCCCGCTGCCAGTCCGCGGTGCTGATTCGACCATCGGCCCCGGGCGAAGGCGGGTCGCAGGCGGTCGCGGCCAGCAGCAGTTCCGGTCTCTGATCCTGCCAGAACGGATATTCGGCCGCGACCGCGACCACCTTCGGCGGCGTCGAGGATCCCGCGGCGATCGCCGCGGCGCCAGGCCGAAGACGCATCGGTTCTCGCGGATCGGTGAACCTTCCCTGCGGCGTGAGACCAAGCAACGGCCGCGCCTCCGACCGGTCGAAATGGTCGAGCACGTATCGCCGCATCGAATCGAGCGAGGCGGGGTCGTCCGGATCGATCCCGAAGGAGCCCACGCGCCGAAAAAACGGGAAGCGAGCCAGCTGGGTGGCATCCATCGGAAACAGGACGTCGCGGGACGGGAGATACAGATGCCAGATCGCCAGACCCACCAGCGGGTCCCACCACGAGGCATGCGACAGCAGGAGGATGGCCGGAGCCTCGGCCCGATCCATCGCACTCAGAGCCTCCGCATCACCCTTGAGGATACGGCTGGCATGGAAGCGTCGTCGAATCATTCGAACCGCATGTCGGACGAAGAACCGTCGGAACATCGGCACGGTCTTCGCCGTGATGAAACCTTCGATCAGACCACCATCTCCGGTTCCGGGCATGCCGCCTCCTGAGTCTCACCCTTTCGCGGATCACCGATACCCAGGTCTTCCGCGACCGCAAGGGCTGCGGTGACTCCACTCATCAGGACCATGGGCACGCCGGGGCCCGGGTTGGCGCTGCCGCCGGCGAGGTAGAGATTCCTGACCACGCGGCTGCGATTTCGAGGCTTGAAGCCACCGGCCATTCGCCCATGGCTCGCGAGACCGTAGATCGCTCCACCTTCGGCATTGTACATGCGGTCGATGTCTTCCGGCGTCAGATGCCGCTCGAGCACGATGTGCTCTTCAATGTCCGCCATCCCGTGACGCTTCAACTTGTCCATGATGATCGGTCGGTACTGCTCGAGCAATCCACCCCGTCCGTTCCAGTCCTGTCCGGGCCGAAGGTACGGCGTGTGAATCAGGGCGTAGAGCGATTCTCCGCCTTCCGGAGCCTGACTCGGATCGGACCGACTCGGCACGCAGAGATAGACGGAGGGGTCACGGGCGGGAATACCGCGGTCGTAGATGTCCGCGAATTCGAACTCCGGGTCACGACTGAAGAGGAAATCGTGATGCAGGAGATGGTCGTACTGCCGGTCGAGTCCGAGATACAGCACCACACCACTGCAGGCGGGCGTGTACCGCTTGCCGATCTTCGCCTGTTCGTTCAGGCTGTCATCGTCGCCGAGAAGGTCGCGATAGGTTCGCTGGACGTCGCAGTTGCTGACCACGATGTCCGCCTCGATCGTCCGACCGTCCTCGAGCTCGACCGCACTGGCTCGTCCCTTCGCGTGGAGAACGCGACTCACCCCGGTCCCGAGAATGATCGTCGCCTCCTCTTCCCGGAGGATCCGCTCCATGCTTCTCGCCACCATCCGGGTTCCTCCCATGGCGTAGCAGCACCCATGGTCGACCTGGGCCGCGGCGATGAGCGAGAGGATCGCGGGGGCGAGGAACGGGCTGGAACCCACGTACTGCAGGAAGTGTTCGCACAGTTGGGCGACGTGCGGTTCGCGGATGTGCTTGTGAATCGTGGCTCCGACGGTCGAATGCATCCGCATCCCCAGCACGTCCTTGAGGATCCCGGGCTCGGTCGTGGGCGTGGTCTTCATCAGGTCGATGACCCCTCCGAGGTCCCGGTAGAAGAAGACCTTCTCGCTCAGTCCGTACATCCGACGACTGAACTCGATGAAGGAGCGCCAGCCGGCGCCGGCACCCGATCCCGGGAACTGCAGATCAAGGGCGGTCGCCATCGTCTCCACGTCTCCGCGAAGGTCCAGCACCTTGCCGTCGTCGTAGAAGCATCGCCACTGCGGATCGAGATCCACGAGGTCGATGTAGTCGGAGACCTTCCGGCCGGTCCGGGAGATGATCCCCCGGATGACCTGGGGCATGGTCAGGATCGTCGGTCCCATGTCGAACGTGTAGCCCCGCTCCTGCAGCACGTTCATCTTGCCGCCGAGATGAGGATTGCGATCGATGATCGTGACGTCGAGACCCCGGGTCTGCAGCTCGACCGCGGATGCGAGTCCTGCGAGCCCGCCACCGATGACCACCACCTTCGTCTTTGCTTTGGACATGTCGTTCAACGTTCCGTCGGGGGGTTGCCCGGGTGTTCCCGGGAGGATTCTGAAACGGGGCGTGCTTCCGGCGGCGGAGGATCTATTCCACGCCCATGGAAGTCCACGAGTCGGCGAAGCATGGACTTCGCCCGGTCATCGGGTTCGCCCGGGGGGATTCGAAGACGTCCGGTCCGCGAGACCACCAGAGGTCGGGTCATGGAGAGGAGACCGTCGATCCCCTGGCTCACACCCCATCCACTGTCGCCCGCGGGTGCCAGCGGCGCCGCGGGGTGGGCGAACGGAATGATGGTGTCGTTCACGGTCACCATGCCACCACCCAGGGCCGGCGCGAGCCGGGCGGCTCGACCGGCGTCGCCGGTGAAGATGCTGGTCGCCAGGTGCTTCCCTCCGCGACGATGGAGTTCGAGCAGCGAGGCCTCGTCCTTCCAGATCGCGGTGACCACCAGCGGGCCGAAATGATCGGCGGAGAAGGCCTCCGCCTCGACCGGACAGCCGATCGCGGCCTGGGGGCGGACGATCTCGTCGTCTCGATCGTCCTCACCGAGCGAGGCGAGGATCGCACCGTGTCGAACCGCGTCCGCGACCAATGATCGGTGACGAGCCGCGGCGGCGCGATCGGCAAGCGCCCGGGGCGCGGCTCCCGCGGCGAGCGGGACCAGAGCGGCGGTGAATCGCGAAGCGATCGCTTCGTGCACGAGAATGCGACGGGGAGCCATGCAGGTCTGCCCGTGGTTCATGACCAGCCCGGCCCAGGCGACCTTGGCCGCGAGGACCGGATCCGCGTCTTCGAGCACGATCACGGAATCGCAGCCGGAAAGTTCGAGGGTCGTGGGGATCAGCCGTTCGGCGCATGCGATGGCGACATGTCGCCCGACGCTGGTCGAACCGGTGAACGCGACATGATCGAGCTCGGCCTCCTCCAGCAGGGCCGCTCCAGCCGCCCGTTCCGGCGACCTCACCTCAAGTTCGAATTCATCGAGCCCGGCATGGCTGGCCAGCTCCAACAGTCGGGCCTGGGTCCGCGGGGTTCGTTCACTGGGCTTCACGACCACTCGGTTTCCGGCCACCACCGCCTGGACCAACTGGACTCCAAGCAACTGGATCGGGTAGTTCCAGGTCGCGATGATCCCCACCCGTCCGTGAGGCACCCGGGTGACCCGCAGGGATTGCCCCGGCAACCACCACGGGCGATCCCGCAGTCGGCGATCCGCGAGAATCCGGCCCGCCCGGCGGGCGTGCCAGCGACACGCGGCGACCGTCGGCAGGATCTCGGCCGCGATCGTCTCCCAGGCAGGCTTGCTGATCTCCTCCTCCGCGAGTCTCGACAGTTCGGTGGCGTCCGCCGCGACCAGCCGACCGAACGTCCTCGCCCACTGGAGGCGTTCCCGGGAACCCGGAGGACCCATTCGGGAGGACCTCGTCCAGACCGTCCTTCCACCCTCCTGGATGGATGGAGACACCGTCTTCGCGGGTCGCTCGGCGACGATCACCTCGCGGGATTCGGATTCTTGGTTAGGGTGCGTCATGTTCGTGTTCATCTCAACCGATCGCGCGCGGTTTCGGAAGCCGAGCCAGACCGGATTCGTTAGTTTTGCCTCCGTTTTTCCACTGTTGACGACTTCACGTCGCATCCAGCCCCATCCCTCCACGAAACGCGCTCCATGATCGCCCCCTCCCCCACCGTCGGTCATCGCAATCCCCCCCGCATCGGAATCATCGGTGCCGGGCCGGGAGGCCTGGCCACCGCGATGATTCTCGCCCATGCCGGGGCCGAAGTCGTGATCCACGAGGCTCAGGCGGTCGTCGGGGGTCGAACCCGGCGGATCGAACAGGACGGGTTCTGTTTCGATACCGGCCCCACCTTCTTCATGATGCCCTGGGTGCTGGAGGAGGTCTTCTCCCGCTGCGGACTCCGTCTCTCGGACCATGCCGATCTCCATCGTCTCGATCCGATGTACCGGTTGCTGATCGGACGGCCCGACGAGGCGCCGCTGAAGATCGATGCCACCCAGGACGTCGACCGGATGGCCGCCACGCTCGAAGAGATCCAGCCCGGAGATGGCGAGGCGTTCCGCCGCTTCATGCGTGACAACCGCCGCAAGCTGGAACTCATGACCCCCATCCTTCGGCGACCGATCCGCTCGCTTCTCGATCTGGTGTCGTGGGATGCGATGAAGGTCGGCCCGAGTCTCAAACCATGGCAGTCGGTTCACGGGAACCTCTCGTCCTACTTCAAGAACGATCATGTCCGCCTCGCCCTTTCGTTTCAGAGCAAGTACCTCGGAATGAGCCCCTTCGACTGCCCGGGGCTCTTCTCGATCCTGCCGTTCATTGAATACGAATACGGCGTCTGGCATCCGAAGGGCGGCTGCAACGCCCTGGTCAACGCGATGGCGGACGCCTTCAGGCAGATGGGTGGTCAGATCCGACTCGCCGACCCGGTGGAGGCGATCGATTTCGATGGACGCCGTGCCAAGGGCCTCCGATCCTCCAGCGGGATGCACCGCTACGACGACGTCGTGATCAACGCCGATGCCACCTGGGCGATCAAGAACCTGATCCCCCCCGCACTCCGACGGAAGTGGAGCGACGCGAACGTTGATTCGAAGAAATACTCCTGCAGCACCTTCATGCTTTATCTCGGGCTCGAAGGAGACGTGGATCTCCCCCACCACACCATCTACACCTCCCGTGGCTATCAGGACAACCTCGGCGACATCGGCGGCGGGAGACTGACCGATGACGCCTCCACCTACGTCCACAACCCCTCGAGGATCGACAAGACCCTGGCGCCAGATGGTGATTCCTCCCTCTACGTCCTCGTGCCGACCCCCAATGACGGGGCGGAAATCGACTGGAACGAGACGGCCTCCGTCTATCGCGAGGCGACGCTCGACCGGCTCGAGAACGTCTTCGGCATTGCGAACGTCCGCGATCGGATTCGGACCGAGAAGATGGTGACTCCCGCGGACTGGCGGAACGAGCGGATCAATCTCGGCGCGACCTTCAATCTGGCCCACGGCCTCGATCAGATGCTCCACCGTCGACCGCAACACCAGCTCGAAGATGTCGACGGCGTCTGGATGGTCGGTGGCGGCACCCATCCGGGATCCGGACTGCCGGTGATCTTCCTCTCCAGCCAGATCACCGCCGATCTCCTGTGTCGTGAACACGATCTGGAGGCTCCGGCGGCCTGGACCGCCAGCCCCACCGTCATCCCGCCCGCCCCCCTCGTGGGCGATCCTCAGAGCGAACCCGTACCATCCGAGGTGTGAACCTTACCTACGCTTCGTACCTTCGGGTCCCCGAACTTCTCGATCTCCAGTCGCCCCGGTCCGATGGCCCTGAGCACGACGAGATGCTGTTCATCGTCATCCACCAGGTCTACGAACTCTGGTTCAAGCAGCAGATCCACGAGACCGAGCATCTCCGCCGGATGTTGGACGCAGACGACCTGATCACGGCCGAGGCGACCCTCGGCCGGATCCTGACCATCTTGAAGACCATGGTCGGCCAGATCGACGTCCTCGAGACGATGACGCCGGTCTCCTTCCTCTCGTTCCGAGACTTTCTCGCCAACTCCAGCGGCTTCCAGAGCGTGCAGTTTCGCGAGTGGGAATTCATGCTCGGCCACAAGCGGGATCGCCCTCTGGCCAACTATCCGGAAGGATCTCCGGAGCGGCTGGCGCTCGAAGAACGTCTCAAGGAGACATCGGTGTGGGAATGCGTGCTCGGCTTCCTCTCCCGACACGGGGTGCAGGTGCCGTCCGAAGCCTACGCCCAGGGGGTCGAAGCCACCCGGCCGTGTGAAGCGATGCTTCCCGAGTTCATCCGCATGTATCGGGAGCTTCCAAGGCTTCGAGGGCTCTGCGAACTCCTCGTCGATCTCGACGAGGGGATCCAGGAATGGAGATACCGCCATGTGAAGATGGTGGAGAGGACCATCGGATTCAAGAAGGGAACCGGTGGTTCCCCCGGCGTGGGCTATCTCCAGAAGACCCTCTTCCAACCCCTCTTTCCAGATCTCTGGGAGATCCGGACCGAACTCTGAGTCAGGTTCGAGAAGGGCCTGGTTCGACTCGCACCGCCCCCTCGCGAGAAACGCGAACCGGATCCCCGACGCTCAGCGGACGAGGCCACCTTCGCCACCGAGGATTCGAAGCCGACCGCTGCGGAGATCCCACTGGACCCGTTCCGCACGGATCGGTGTCCGAGCCGCCTTGGACTGGACGGTGACCACCCGACCGGGTGACGCTCGCAGAATCGCGATTCCGGTGTCGACGTTGTAATCGAACTCTTCACATTCGACGTCATGCTCGGGCGTGCGAACGAACACCCGGCCGATACCGCGGACCCGCATGATCTCCGCCGGCCCTCCGAGTTCGATTCCGACGTTCGTGTTTCGCGGCCGCGCAGCCGGTTCATCCTCCGGACGATCGATGGTGACCTCGAGACGATCACCGGTCAGGGTCATGGTGTCGTCATTCTCAAGGCCTGCATGCAGGACCTCGACCTCCCGATCCATCACCACGAGGTAACGGCCGTCGATCTCGCGGGTCATCGTCATGCGCCGCGCCCAGGTGAATCGCGTCGTTCCGTCGACTCCAAAACCGGCTTCCACCGGCGAATCGCCCTGATCGTTCTCCCGGCGACGGGGATCGTGCACCAGCAGTCCCCCCTTGCCCTGGACCGCGGCCTCGCCGGTCTCGACCTTGTAGGTGACGTCGTCACCGGTCACTCGGAACAGCCGGGGTTCACCGGTCTTTTCATCGTTGTCCCAGCTTCGACTCTCGAGGATGGCGTCCCCGCGGGCGACCATGCGTTCCAGCGTGGTTTCTCCTTCGCGGGCAAGCAGGCGTCCTGATTCACGTTCCCCCGCATCGCGCACTCCCCCAGCCCCGTGCGCGAGATCCAGGCCGACGGATTGCGCGTCGAGTCGATCGCTGGTCCTGGAATCCGGGGTGCTCCGGACTCGAACGTCGCCCTCAAGATCAAGCCGGCCTGCCGTGCCATCGGGGGTCTGGCGATAGGCCATCGCCTCCCGCCAGGTGGCTGCCAGGGACGTCCGACTGGTCGGAGAGGGTCGTTTGATCCGGTCCTTGCTCGGGGTGGTCACGGCCTCGTCGTAATAGCGGAATCGACCCGGTCCGGGGCTTCGAACCGTCCGCTTGGAATCGTCGAGTCGGACTTCCTGCATTCGATCGGCGATCACATTGCCGCGAAGCACCATCACATCCTCACCGCTGAGTTCGAGCACGCCGGCCACCGCATCGCCGCGAAGTCGATCCGCGAACACCCGAGCCCCTTCGTCCAACCTCACCTGAACCGCTTCGGTCGCCGCGACGGTGTGAACCTCGATCTGCCCGAAATCCTCGTCCGGGTCCGTGGCCTCGACCGGCTCCTCGGATCCGACGGCACGCCCGCCCCCGATCCCCCCGGCAAACCCTCCGGCCAGACCGCGGGCGGCCTTCGTCCCTTCTTCCAATTCCCGGAAGGTCACCACCAGCCGTTCCGTCCAGAGTGTCTGCGATGAGTCACTGGCGGCGACTCGCCCCTCTGCGATCATCTCTTCGGGAATGGTCCGGCCATCCTCGGTCCGCGTGAGTCCGAGATCGATGACCTTCGCTTCGAGCGATCCCGTGTCACCCACCTGGTCCACCCGGGCATCGCCGCTGGCGAGGATCCGATCGATCGCGTCCGCCTCACCCTGGGGATCGAAGTCGACCGTCAGGGCTTGAGATCCCAATTGGAAGGCTTCGCCCGCCACGCGAACGTCTCCCTGGAAGCGAGCCTGTCGAAGTCGAGTGTCGGTCTCCTCGAAGAAGTCGAGGTCGACACCACCCTCCCAGACGATTTCCAGCCGAGGCGGTTGGTTCTCACCCGCATCGTCCGCATCCTGTCCGATCGATCGCGGGACGGCGGCCATCACCGCCTGGGCGGTCGCGAGTCCGACCGAAGACGAATCCGCAAGCATCCGCCTGATCGCGAACCGGACTCCATCCATGCCATGGTCCATCGCCGATTCAACGGCCCGGGCTCCGTTCTTGTCGAAGATCATCCGACCCGGCCCGACGAGACCGCCGGTGGCGGTCGAACGCTCGAACCAGAAACGGCCTCCGTCCAGCGAAAACTTGGCGCTGCTCAATCGCAACGGATGTGACTGGTCACCGATCAATTCGACGCGATCGGTCGAAACCCGGTACTCCAGGCGGGCGGCGGTCCCCGTCGCGCCGTTGGTCTCATCCTGAAGTTCGATCCCATCCCCCTCGAGTCCTTCGACCACCAATCGAGCATCATCCGCATTCCGAAGTTGCGGGGCCAGCGATGGAGCAGGTGTCATGACCAGACGTCCCGAATAATGCACGAGGACGAACTGCCCCTCGGGAACGGTTGAATCCGCCTCACCGGCGGCGAGTGCGGTTCCAAGGATCATCGCCCTCCGGGAGGCCACCGCGGGAGCTGGAACGAAGCCACGTTCCATTCGAGAGTCCACCATCACCCGGGGTCCCGGCAGGCTTTCGCCGAAGGCCCCGGCAAGACCGGTCCGGCGACCACCCTCGTGGTTCCCCGTCGCCACGCCATCAACCCCCGCCTCGCCGAGTTGGAAGATCGCGACCAGCCGGTCTCCCGAAACCGCGCTCCGTCGCGTCTCGCCGTCGTCGTCCACCGCGAGTCGTTCGATCAGGACCTCATCCTCGAGCACCAGCCGGTAGACCGAGCCCGCGTCGACCGCCGTCGAACCGGCCGGCGCCGTCCCCGGGGTGGTGGTCGGTGAGATCCGGGGCGGGTCCGCCGATTCCGGTGCATCCCCGCGTTCCCGCCAGGATCCTTCGGAACTCTTCGAGCCCGCGTCGTTCTGCGTTCGTACCCTGGCCGTGCCGGTCTTACCGTCGGCCCCGGCATCAGCGCCAGCACCAGCCGAAGGACTTGCCGTCTCCGTTCGTGACGACGGCTCGGACGCGGCGAATGCGCGTGAACGGATCATGATGGGTTCAAGTGATCGAGCGACCGTCAGTCGTTCGATCCGGGTGCCGTCCTGCTCGAGCACGATGCGAAGATCCTCGCCCACGAAGACGGCATCGTCGGTCTCGATGCGTACGCGACGACGACTTCGGATCTCTCCGAGTCCCGCGTCGTACTCCGCCTCCGCCGCTTCGATCACGACCGAAGGACGCCTGCCATCGATGCCGGGCATCTCTCCCGGCTCGTAGAGCCGGATTCGCACATCACCCTCGAGTCTTCCGGCTTCGATCGCCTGCTCCGGAACTCGCATCGTCCCATCGATGGCTTCCATCTCGATCGTCCGGCCGCTGGCCGGATGCAATCGAGCCCAGGGCCTTTTCATCGAGATCCAGGCGTCGGGCAGCGGGTCGATCCTCATCGCCCCGTACTCCTGCGCGAGGCGTCCGGACTCGTCCGCCACCTGAACGGAAGCGCCCTGCTGCAGACTGGCGAGCACGTCCCGATCGAGTTCACTCGCAGGAGCCGCGATTTCCTCGCTCGTCGGCACCGAAGGAATCACGATCCGATCGAGGTCGACGATTCGACGCGGGGTCTTCCGGGTCTGGTCATCTCCCAGACGCCAGATCGCGGCCACCAGCAATGCTGCGACGGCGACGCCCCCCAGCACCATCAGCAGTGGGCGTCGATCGATCACGCCTCGCCGAATGGCGGGAGTCGTTTTTCGTTGCGGGTCCGTTGACACCTGGTCTGCCATGACCGTCTCCAGACTTCCTGTCTTTGGGTCTTGTCGATGAACGTCTTTCAAGCACCATCTCGATGATGCATCACTTCCCGGTCCCACGCGCCACGAGCCTGAAGGAGGTGCTCCACCGTTTCTCGAACGGCGCCGCGTCCTCCGGGAAGGTCAGTGACCAAGCGAGCGACCTCTCGAACTTCAGACACCGCATCGTTCACCGCCACAGGATATCCGCATCTTTCGAGCACCGGCAGGTCGGGGAGGTCGTCACCGACCATCGCGGCCGCGTCCGCCTCGATGCCCAGGTCCGCGAGGATGGAGTCGAAGACCGGTCCTTTCCGACCCACGTCGGTGCGGACGATGTCGATGCCCAGTTCATCCGCTCGCCGCTGCACCGCCCGGCCTCCTCGACCGGTGATGATGGCGACGGTTCCCCCCGCCCGCTGCCATGCTCGCAATCCGATTCCGTCCCGCACGAAGAATCTCTTGGTCTCGATGCCCTCATCGTCGAGGAAGATGGAACCATCGGTAAGCACGCCGTCGACGTCGAGGCAGAGCAGGCTGACTCGGGAGGCGGCTCGGAGTTGATCTGACTCGCTCATGAGCGAAGCGTACCCCCCCAGCCCGGCCTGGAACGGGGACTGGTCGGTTTCGCGGTCGGAAGCGACTCAGGCCGGGACCTGGAGAGAGGTCATGTCATCCTGGTGCGTGCCCGACTCGATGAGATCCGAAGCCATCCTCCTCAGCCTGACCGCGACTCGGGCCAGATCGCCCGGACGGGCATGAGGCCGCGGATCGAGGCACGAGTCGACCAGATTCACCAGCGATGCCGGAGCGGAAGCCACCAGTCGTCCGAGGGAGGGGCGGCCCGAGCCCGCGGAGGAAAGCCCCGCGGCGGCGTAACGACCCGTCAGCTGACGATAGATCGTCGCGCCGAGCAGGAATGCATCGGTGCGGGCGTCGATGACGCCTCGCTCGAGTTGCTCGGGGGCGAGAAAACCGGGGGTTCCCTGGATGCGGGTCTTTCGTTCTCCGAGGCGGCACGCCTGTCCCAGGTCGATGATCGTCGCTCGTCCCCGCCCGGTTCGGAGGATGTTGCCGGGCTTGAGATCCGCGTGGGCCCAACCCAGGTCGTGAAGATGCGCGAGGCCCGACGCAGTGTCGGCGAAGACTCCCAGCAGGTCGGAAAGCTTCAGCCGCCCCAGCTGATCAAGGGGCTCGCCATCGACGAAATCGAGGATCACCGCGACTTCCGTCGTTCGGAAAAGCTCGCGATAACGGACGATTCGGCGGCTCCGACGAACGGTCGACGACGTCACCTGCGAACAGACGGCATGCTCTCGCTCGGCCTGAGCGAGAAACTTACGGTCGGCGACGCTGGGGGCGGTCACATGCTTGAGGGCGAGAAGCTCTCTGGTCTTCGGATCGCTCACGACGAAGAGTCTGCTGGCCGCGCCTTCGCCGAGCGGCTCGATGACCCTGTAGCCGTGAATCGTGTTGGGGTGCCGTTCAAGTCGTTCGATCATGACGCCTCCTCGCGTCGGTTCGTGATGCCGGTCTCGGTCCCCGCGAGGGGATTCGGACGCGGTGTCGGGGTTTCCCGTTGAAGTTCAGGGGTCGACTCTGAAGGCGATCCTGCCCGGGGAGGGGTGGTCGCTGCTTGAGGTGTCGGGGGGCAGTTTCGTCTGCCACCCGCGGATCATGCACGAGAACGCCGAGCGGTGCATCTGCTTGCGATTCAAAACGGTCGGAAGTGGGGTGAAGACCCAAGTGTTGTTTTCACGCCGGTTTTCCAAACCGATGTCACTGGGATCGGCACCGCCGGAGGCCGACGGATCGTTGTTCGGAGAAGACGAGAGGTGGTTTCAGGCTTCTGCCGGACTCTCATCAATCCAACCGCAAAATAATCACCCACGGATTTTCGGACCGGAATCCGGGCCCACGTCCGACACCCTCAACCTTCGAGCCAGGCGGTGACGCTCCACATGACGTCGTATGCCACATGCGCCCCGGCGGCGAGTCCGAACCCGCGAACCAGGTAGATCGACGAAAACCAGGCCCCACCGATCAGGAAGAAGAGTGCGGCCCCGGCGGTAGCGGGATCGTGCGCGATCATGAAGAGCACACTGGAGATCACTGCCGCCACCAGCGAGGCGGTGCGGCCGGCGATCTTGAAGCCATCGGCGAGAATCGAGTGCAGGATCGCGATCAGGACCCAGCGGAAGATGAGTTCCTCGTACAGGCCGGCGCCGATCGCCATCGAGATCATTTCGAAGAAGGAGGGTGCCTCCTCCGCCAGAATCGGTCCCGGGACGATCATCGCGTCGGACACGTCCTCTCCCACGGCCCTCTTTCCGAGGATCACGCCGACGATCAGCAACGGAATCGCCAGGATGATCGACTCGATCGCCATGACCGGGATCGTCGGAAGGTGGAAGCGCCAACTCTCCCGCGAGAGAACCTGCCAGACCAGCAACGCCACGACCATCAGGATGCCGGGGATCGCGAGTCCGAAGTCCGCGGCTCCCATCGCGACGAACATCGACTCGACCCAGCGATACGCCGCGATTCTCATGACCGCGGAGTGATCGGGAGACCAGACCAGGGCGATCTCGAACGCGATGACCAGGGGCAGGAGAAAGATCAGAATCTCGACCGGACGACGAGACCGTCTCCAGTACGGCGCCGCAGACATTCCGGAGGGGATCCCCCCTTCGGAATTCGAAATGCTGGTCGTTTTTGACATGACGGCGCCGCCGGTCATCGGTCTCGGGAGACCTGGGCTCGGACGACTGCAGATCTCCCTCAAGACACGAACGCCTGCCGGAGGCTTCCGCGCGTTGGAGAGACGGCATCCACCGGTGGCTCATCCGCTCCTGGGAACGAACGAGTCCGACGCCGGGCACCCCGCGATCAGGCCGCGGACTTCAACTCACGGAGGTGCCGCGAGAGGCGACTCTTCCGACGGGCCGCGGTGTTCCGATGGATCGTTCCAGTGCAGACGATGCGGTCAAGCACGGCCTGGACCTTGCGAAACTCGGTCTCGGCCTGATTGAGGTCCTTGGCGGTGATGGCCGCTTCGAAAGCCTTGATCTGGGTCTTGACTCGACGCTTCCGCCAGTTGTTCAAGGCACGCCGCTTGGCGCTCTGACGGACTCGCTTCTTGGCTGATTCTGTATTCGGCACGCGGCCAGCTCCTGCAAATGGTGCGAATCGACCATTATCTCGGTATCGCTCGAGGATGCAACCCTTGACGGCCTCGAACCCAAGGAATCTCAACCGATTGCTCCGAACCCTCGGCTAGGATCAGAGGATGACTTCTTCGTCGGCGCAACTTGGTTCTGTCCTCGCGGTGGATCGGCATGCCGATACCCGCACGGCTGCCTGGGCCGTGGGCGAACAACTCGCGGCCAAGAATGCTGATGATGCCTCCATGGTGCTTCTTATCGGAAGTTATCACCATGCGGCCGCTCTTCCCGAGGCCGCACGAACGGTGCGAGAGGCCGTTGGGGACCCTCCGCTCGTCGCCATCACCTCGGCCGGTGTTCTCGCCGGATGCGACGAAATGCACAGCGGACCCGCCCTGGCTGCCCTCTCGATCTCGGGCCCCGGGATACGAGCGAGGAGTTTCGCGTTCGACCACCGGGACGGTCCCCCGAACGTCTGGACTCGAAGCATCGTTCGAAGTCGGCTCCAGCCGGCGTCGCCCCCGAAACTGGTCATGGTCTTCGCCGACCCCTTCACCGCAGGCTCCACCGCCCTGCCGATGGCCTTCGAGACCTCGATTCCGCGAGGAACTCCTTTGATGGGTGGACTGGTCTCCGGAGGCAGCCAGCCAGGCACGAATGTCCTGGTCGCCGATGACCGGGTGCTGAATGCGGGTGCCGTCGGAATGGTGATCGAAGGCCGGATCGACGCCACGCCGATCGTCGCCCATGCCGGGAGGGCCGTCGGGCCCCCGCTCGTGGTGACCGAGGTCGATGGTGGCACCATCCGAGGACTCGGCGGCCGACCGGCCGCCGAGATGCTCGATCTCGTCCTCGCCGGCCTTCCCCCGCAGGATCGAGCGCGTCTCGCCGGCCGACCGCTGATTGGAATCGCCGCCGAAGCCGGAAGGCCGGTCCATGGCCGCGGCGATTTCCTGATGCGTCCGGTGGCGGCGATCGATCGCACCGGCGGAGGCCTTCTGGTACCCGGCGGCGCTCCCCGTGGAAGCACCCTCCGATTCCAGATCGTCGATGGCGATACCGAACGTCAGGATCTGGCGATGTCCCTCGATCTCGCGACCCTCGATGAACGACCGGCGACCGCGATCATCGCAGCCAGCTCGGCGGGCCGCGGCCCGGGGCTGCTCGGTGAGGATGGGCATGATGCCGCCCGGCTTCACGCTCGAATGGACACCCCGCCCCTTCTGGGATTCGTCACGGCGGCGGAAATCGCCCCGATCTCCGGCCGACCGAGACTGGCCGGGCTCGGACTTTCGGCGGTCGCACTCCGTCCCACCACCCGCACTGCTCGGATCGACGCCGCGGACTGAACATCCCACCCCGAAGACCGAACGGCATCTTTCATCCGGGTTGGCGGTACGAAACAACGACGTCCAGGCGGAGATGGCCGGGATCTCGGGTCGCGGACCCGCCCGGGCCGATAAAGGATGAGAGACGGGGTTCGCCCCCGTTTTTCGCCCGAATCAGTACGGGCGTGGAGCGTTCCATCCGCTTCCACGTGATGGAGACTGGGATCCAGAGCCCCGGTCTGCGACACTTGCAGCGGCGAAAACCTTCCTCGGCATCGCCACGGAGCGACGACTTCTCATGGGTATTGGAACGATCCTCGTCGAACGCGGACTCATCTCCCAGTCACAGCTGGACGAGGCGATCCTCGAACAGAAGCGAACCGGCGAACGACTGGACCACGCGTTGGTGCGTCTGGGCCATGTCGGCTCCGACCGGGTGCTTGAGGCGATCGGGCGTCAATTCGACATGCCGATCGTCGATCTCTCCGAACTGAAGGTCGATGAGGAGACCCTTCGGATTCTTCCCTCGCGGCTGGTGTTCAAGCAACTCTGCGTTCCGATCCGCCGGTCTGGCAACACGCTGCAGATCGCGACCTGTGATCCCTTCGAGCTGAGTGCGTTCGACGAACTCCGTCTGCTGACCGGTCTCGGTGTGGAATTGGTGCTCGCGGATGAGCGGGACCTTCGAAAGTTCATTCGAGCGCACTACGGCGTCGCCGGTGACACCCTCGATGCCCTCGGGGGCGAGGAAGTCGCGACCATCGAAAGCGAAGTCGGCGATGGTGAACTCGACGCAGCCGAAGAAGCCAGCGTCATCAAGCTCGTCAACGATCTGCTCCTGGAAGCGATCCGGGAGCGGGCCACCGACATCCACATCGAACCCTACGAAGAGGAACTCGCGATCCGGTATCGGATCGACGGCGTGCTGGGCGAAGCCGGCGTTCCGCCGGCGGTCAACCGTTTTCGCAACGCGATCGTGAGCCGCCTCAAGATCATGGCGAGTCTCAACATCGCCGAGAAACGAAAGCCCCAGGACGGCCGAATCACCCTTCGACACAAGGGGCGGGAGTTCGACCTCCGAGTCTCGATCATTCCGATGATGTTCGGTGAAGGCGTCGTGCTCCGCGTGCTCGACAGCGGTTCGGTCCAGATGGGACTCGATGACCTCGGCATGCCGGCGGCGATTCTCGACCGCTGGGACGGCATCATCACTCGACCCCACGGCATCCTGCTGGTCACCGGCCCTACCGGCTCCGGGAAGTCGACGACGCTCTACGCCTCGCTGAATCGGATCGTGAGCGACGCCATCAAGGCGATCACGGTCGAGGACCCGGTCGAGTATCAGGTCGAAGGCGTCAACCAGATCCAGGTGAACACCCAGACCGGGCTCACCTTCGCCGCCGGACTCCGAGCGATTCTCCGTCACGATCCCGATATCATCATGATCGGCGAGATCCGAGACCGAGAGACCGCGGAAGCCGCGGTCCAGGCTTCACTTACGGGCCACCTCGTCTTTTCAACCCTCCACACCAACGACGCGTCGGGGGCACCGACCCGACTCCTCGACATGGGTGTGGAACCCTTTCTCGTGGCGTCCAGCCTCGAAGGCGTCCTCGCCCAGCGGCTCGTGCGACGGGCCTGCGAGCAATGCCGTCGCCGACGCCCGGTCCAGGCCGCCGAGATACCGCACGGCCTCGCGGCTCCCGAGGACGGCATGGTGACGGAGACGGTCGGTTGCCGAGAATGCCGCAGAACCGGTTTTCGAGGTCGCCAGGGGGTCTTCGAACTGCTCCGATTGACCGATCGACTGCGGGATCTGATCACCCAGCGGACTGATGCCTCCACCCTGCGCAACGCGGCCGATGAAACCGGAGAACTCCAGCCCCTCCGAATCGCCGCCTGGGAGATGGCTCGCCTCGGCGTCACCACTCCGGCGGAGGCGATGCGGGTCGTCCGCGGCTGATTCCAGAGGCCGGTGGCCCCATGAACGACCCTTCGGAGGCCTCCGAAGGGAACCAATGGCCCAATCCATGCGAAGGTCGGCTTGACGGGAACCGAGATCGCCCGGACACTGATGGTCTGAACGGACCAGCCGGTCCGGGTCAGGCCCCGTGTGATTGCCGAGTCGAGTTCCTTTGAGGCTCGATCGGGTGCGGACCCCCGAGCGTGTTCGGGGACTTTCCGAGCTCTAGAGACCCGTCCACGTCCGAAAGACGACCTCGGTGGCGTCGAATGCGGACCCCATGATCGACGCCGACTTCGGCGACGAGGAGACTTCCCGAAATGGCTAGAGGTTCTGGTGCCGGTACCGGCGTGATCGTTGCTCTCGTGGTGAGTGTCGTCTGCAACGTCGGCCTCCTCACGATCACCTTCATGATGTATTCGGGCAAGACCGAAGCACTCGAGAACGAGGCGCGGGCGGAAGCCACGCTGAGCGACTTCGTCGCCGCCTCGGAGCGGACCGACTCCTACGAGCGGCTGATGGACTCCGCCAAGCAGGAACGGAAGTCCCTCTACGCCCTGCTCGAGGATCGCCGGGCCGAGGTCGCCTCCTTCGTCACCGGCAACCCCGGTGCGAGCGTCGCCGAAATGCGATCGAGCCTGAACCTCGGGGAAGGCGACGTGGTGAGCAATTCCGTCACCGACATGCGACGGCGGTTGTCATCCTCCGGCAACGACGTGGCGAGCCTCAACCGACAGGTCTCCGACCTTCAGGCCAACAACGGCGATCTTCGGGATCGCGTGAAGCAGGCCGAGTCGATGGGTGACGAGAAGGTCGCGAAGGTCGAAGAGGAATTCGACGGTTACCGAGTCGCGGCTTCTCGCTACCAGCAGGAAGTCGAAGACGCGATCGCCGCGATCGACGAAAGCCGTGCCAAGCTCGACCGTGACTATCGCAACCGCCTGTCCAACCTGCAGTCCAGACTGGACCAGGCCAATCAGGACAACAGCGTGTTCCGGGCCCAGATCGAGGAGCTTCGCAAGAAGACCGAGAACTACCGGATCAAGCCCCAGAGCCCCGCCGAACTCGTCGACGGTCGAGTGATCAGCGTCCCCGGTTCCGGTGGCCAGATCTTCGTCGACCTCGGTCGAAACGATCGAATCGTCCCAGGAATGAGTTTCGAGGTCTACGAGGACGCCTCCGCGATCCGCCCCGACCCGCGGACCGGCGAGTACGTCCGCGGCAAGGCCAGCATCGAGATCATCCGAGTCAACGGAGACACCTCCGCCGCTCGCATCACTCGCGAGCTTCCCGGTCGCCCCGTCGTCAAGGACGACGTCATCGCGAATGCGGTCTTCAACCCCGACTATCGATTCAAGTTCCTCGTGCACGGCCAGTTCGATGTGGATGCCGATGGACGCATCTCGGTCTCGGAAGCCGATTACGTTCGACGACGAGTCATGGAATGGGGCGGCGAACTGGTCGAAGGAGATCAGCTCACCGGTGATCTGGACTTCCTCGTGCTGGGCGAACAGCCTCCCATGCCCGCCCCGCTCCCCCCGGATGCCGGCGACGCGGAGTTCCGAGCGTTCCTGCAGCAGCGCGAAGCCCGCGAACGCTACGACCAGCTCTTCGACCAGGCGTCCCGGGCTCAGATCCCGGTGCTGAACTGGAATCGTTTCGAGACCCTGACTGGAATGACCACCCGCTGAGTCTCGCCAATCTGTGGACCATCGCACGGACCGGACCGGCTCACCGGGCCGGTCCGTGTTCGTTCCTGCCGCCGGACGTTCGATCTTGACCGACGTCTCAGACATCCAGAAGCTCCCCTGGACGACTCGCGCGAAACACCTCGCCGAGTTCCTCCCCCTGAGATCACTCGCCGCCGCGGTGCAGTGCATCGATCCTGCCCAGAATCTGCGGACCGCCTCCCTGCTCGGCACGGCCTACGCCCGCTGGGGTGCGGGGCGGACCGAACGAGCCCGACGGCATCTGCGACAGGCCATGCCCGAGCTCTCGGAATCCGAAGTCGACCGGATCGCGATCGAGTCGATCCAGTACATGTTCCGACTCTTCCTCGTGGACACGCTGGCCATGCCCCGGCTGGTCAATCCCTGGAGCTGGCAGGAGCACGTCGAACTCGGGGACTTCGAAGAAGGCGTGAAACTCCTTCTCTCCGACAAGCCCGTTCTGCTGGTCACCGGTCACTCCGGAAACTGGGAGCTGCTGGGCTTCGCTCTGGCGACCATGGGCTTCCCGATGACCGCCCTGGCCCGACCGCTGGACAATCCCCACCTCTATCGCTGGGTGCTGGGGCTGCGCGAGGCTCGGGGTCTCAAGGTGCTGACCAAGTGGGGCGCCACGGATCGAATCGACTCCCTGATCGTGAGCGATGATCCGGCCGATCGCCGAATCGGCTTCATCGCGGACCAGAACGCCGGAGACGGTGGCCTCTTCGTCCCCTGGTTCGGTCGTCTCGCCTCCAGTTACAAGTCGATCGGCCTGCTGGCGATGAAATACGAAGTGCCGGTGGTGGTGGGTGCCGCCCGCCGAGTCGACGGAGATCGTTTCCGGTATCGCATCGAACTGATCGACCACTTTGGTCCGGAAGACTGGTGCGATGCCCCGGACCCGCTCTTCTACATCACGGCCAGGTTCAATCGTGGACTGGAGACCATGGTTCGGCGAGCTCCCGGCCAGTACCTCTGGATCCATCGACGATGGAAGAGTCGTCCCAAGTGGGAACGAAAGGGAAAGCCGATGCCGGCTTCACTCCGTCGCCGCCTCGAAGAGCTTCCCTGGATGGATGACGAGACCATGCGTCGACTGATCGACTCCAGCGAGCCGAGCCGGGCCGCGGAGCTTGGATCATGAACCGGGATCCAGCCACCACGCCGCCCGAGGATCGATTCACCGGCTTGACCATCCTGGTGGTGGACGACGATCCGGACATCGTCGCCTCCACCGTGCTGGCCCTCGAAACCGAGGGAGCCAACGCCATCTCGGCCGAAGACGGGAACACCGCGGTGTCACTTCATCTGGCATCGAACCCGGACGCCGTCGTTCTGGACATGATGCTCCCTCGACGATCCGGATTCCTCGTCCTGGAGAAGATCCGGGAGACCTCCCCCACCACGCCGGTGGTGATGGTCACCGCCAATCGTGGCCGACGTCACCTCAGTTACGCCGAAAACCTCGGGGTGTCGGCCTATCTGGTCAAACCGGTCCCGATGATCCGACTGCTGGACACGCTCGCCGAACTTCTCAAATCGGGCGATGACGAACCAAGTCCGCCCTGAACCGGTATCCTCTTTCGATCCATGGCCAGTTACGCGGTTGAAATCCATCAGGAAGACTCGGAACGAGCGGAACTCCCTCCGATCGGCTCCCGGGCAGAGCTTCGCGACGCCTTCCTCGCGTTCAACACCGCCGCCGAAACCAACCGTCCGGAAGAAACCGAGCTGTACGGACCGGGTATCAAGGTGAGCCTCCCCCCGTTCGCGGATCCCGTCACTCAGTTCGAGTTGAGCGAAGATGACCAGGACATCTCCAAGGCGGTGCTGCTTCGCATCGCTCGGGCCTTCAACTGGGATCTCATCGACATCGGCAGCGGAAGACGGCTTCACATGTACCGTCCTCCGGAAATCGAGGACGACTCCTGAGCGATCAGGTGACCGCGCAGGGAACGCCCCACTCGGGCGATGACCCCGAACAACTCAGGATCGCATTTGACCAGGCGTTCGACTCCCGGGGCGATATCGACCTGGTGCGACAGGATGTCGGGGGATGACCGGGTTTCTCCCTGATCGCCGAAGTCCGCTTCAGCGGCCGGGAACCCGCCACCGGTCGCCGCGAGGAGAACTCGGTCCGCCGCGACGCCGAGAAGAAGTCGGCCGGCAAGGACGCGAGCATTCAGAGGGACACGCTCGATCGAGCGATCCCTGGTTCATCATTTTGGATTCAAGGGTGGGCGTCCGGGCTCGGAATCAATCAGGAACGCCGGAGCAGATCGGTGGCCGAAGTCTCGATTTCCACCGTGAATCCGGGCCGCGAGCGAGCCAGATGCTCATCGATGTCCGCCAACGTGCGGGAGATCGCTTGCGTGGTTCGTGCGAAGGCATCATCACCGGTCACCAGTTCGATGGGATCCTGCCGTCTCCCACGAGCGAGGCGGTTCCGGATGAGATCCGCATCCTCGAGATGCCGTGCCTGAAGGCGAAGAACGTGGGCCCTCAGTTCCAGCAGATGACGGACCTCGTCGGTGAGCGGGCCGGCATCGGTTCCAGCCAGACGCAGGCGGGGTGAGTCCGGATCTTCGCTTCGATGGGCTTCGGAGCCCTCGGGGCCCGAAGACGCCGGAGTCGGGATGATGCTCGGAGGATCCATCATTCGGCTCAGATCTTCCCGATCTTCCGCTTCCACGGCAAGTGGACGAGTCGACGCCGACGTTTCCGGCGATGACGTTTCCGCCTCCGTGGAGGAGGAATCCTGTTCCCAGCGGGTCGACGGGGCTTTCCTGATGGCGTCCATGCAGAAGATATCGGTCACCGATGCCGGAATCGGCCAATCTTGCATGGATCGACTTTCGCGACCATCCGGGGAAATGAATGAGAAATCACCCCGAGGCGGCTTCCTCACCCCCTTCCGGGAGCGAGGTCAGAGACGTCCGATTTCTGTTTCTTCCTCCATCGTCGCCGAGATCGATCTCCGATCCAACGTCGCGACGGCCCGTCGGAGCCCCTCGATCACCACCTCGGACGAGGTTCCGTCGATCGAATCGGTCAGCCGAATCAATCCTTCGACTTCGAGCCGGCCCGGGACTCTCCCGTCCCAGGTCTGGATGGCGGGATGCCCGGTCGCGGCGAGTTCATCGCCGGGGTGGGCGAGAATCTCCACCAGCTTCTCTCCGGGCCGAATGCCGGTCTCCACGATCCCCAGCCCAAGGCCGACCCTGGCCCCGGCGAGATCATCCCCCTCGTGCAGTCGAAGGCCGTTCGCACGGACGAATCGATGGGCCAGATCGAGAATGCGAACCGGCTCCCCCATGTCGAGGACCTGCACCCGCCCGACGGGCGCATCGGAAGAGGCCTGGGAAGCCGCCTGAAGCACGAGCCCCGCCGCCTCGGAGATGGTCATGAGATACCGAGTCATCCGACGATCGGTGAGGGTCAACGGGCCGCCATCGGCGATCTCCCGTCGCCAGATCTCCAACACGCTTCCGCTGGAACCGAGAACGTTGCCGAATCGGACCACCGCCGTCGCGAGTCCGGCATCCGCGGCAAATCGCTGCACGGCCACTTCCGCCAGGCGTTTGGTCGCTCCCATGACCGAGCGGGGTGCCACGGCCTTGTCGGTGGAGACGAGCACGAACGTCGTCGCTCCGGCCGCGGCCGCAGCCTGAACCGCGGAGATCGATCCCTGCAGATTGTTCCGAACCGCCTCTCGGGGATGATCCTCCGAAAGAGGAACATGCTTGTGTGCCGCCGCATGCAGCACCACATTCGGACGACAGGTCTCGAACACTCGCAGGGTTCCCGCTCGATCCGCGACGTCCTGCAAAGAGGCACGCCGGTTCAGTCCGGGGTGGCTTCGGGCGACCTGGCGATCGATCTCGAACAAGGCATGCTCGCTCCGATCCATCAGAATCAGCTCCGACGGGCCGTAGGTCGCGATCCGACGAACGAGTTCCCCCCCGATGGATCCTCCGGCGCCGGTCACCAGTATCCGACGGCCATGACAGAGTTTTCGAATGCCGGCGTGATCCAACGGCCGAGCGGGTCGGTCCAGAAGATCCGATGGATCGATCACGGGAAGATTGCGAGGACCGACTCCGTCGACCAGATCCTCGAGGACGGGAACGAATCGATCGGGGGTCTCGAGCCGTCTCAGCACGGTGCGAAGTCGATTCAGCAGGGTGGAGAAACGGGCCGGAAGGGTGATGATTCCGACATCAGGTCGATGATGCCGTACCATCGCTTCGAGTGATCCCTCGAATCCGCCTGGTCGGGCGTTCGCATCATCGATGATGATCCGCCCCCCGGCCTCGACCAGGATCCCCACCGTGTTCAATCTGGGCTCGAGTTCTTGAATCGCCGCCGCGGTGCCGACCACGATCGCCCGACGAGGCGAATTGGCTGGTGCCTGTTGATTGGGCATGATTTTCCCCGGAAGTCGGAACGGGATGCCGACAGGTTCAACCCGTGCGGTCTCGATCCCCGGAGACTTCGGCTCAGCGACGGTTCGACTTGTATCGCGGAGACCGATTGGGAGGAATCGGCCGTTTGGATGAGTTCCACGGCGTCCGAGAACCAGCAGGACTCACGCCGACTCCCCACCCCCGAGCCGGGCGACTCCCAGCGAAATCCCGAGCCCGAGACCCACGAGGACGAGAGATCCGATGACTTCTGCCGGCCGTGGCGTGAAGATGGCGGTCGGACGATGCTTGATCGGGACCGCCTCGGCTTCGGCCACGGTCTCGATTCGCTGGCCTCGAATGACCATGCCGGGTTCGGGTTGAATCGCCTGCCGGAAGGGCCAGAGACCGGCCACCGCCCCGAGCAGAAGGCCGAGCAGCACCCCGAGCGTCACGTCGCGATGTCGCCGGAGAAGCCAACGCACGAGATTGCTCACCAGCACGATTCCCAGCAGAACCCCGATCCCGATGGCCGCCAGAGATGGCGTGGCCGCAAGAAGATCACCGACCGACCCGGCCTTCACGGCATCCGACGCCGCACTGATCGCATCCAGCACCGCCACGTACTGACCCATGACGAGGAGGAGATACCCCCCGCTGACGCCGGGAAGGACCATCGCCGCAGCGCCGGCGAAGCCGGCAAGCCCGAGACCGACAAGACCACCTCCGGGCTCGAGCGATTCACCACCACCCGACTCCTGCATGAACGCCAGCACCACCATGCCGACGAACGCCATCGCAGCGGCGATGATCGCCCGACGCGGACACGGCCGCAGCAGCCGGTAGAGCGTGGGCGCGCCACCGAGCGTCAGACCGATGAACAGGCTGTACGCGATCCAGCGGTGTTCCAAGACCGCATCCCGGACCGTTCCCGCAAGCCCCCCGATGGCGAGCAGCGCGGGAATCGCGACCGCGGCGAGGATGATCCAAGGCCGCCATTTTCGCGCCAGACGCGTGACTGCGGACACCGATTCCACGAATTCGGGATAGACCCCGGCTGCGAGCAGCATGGTTCCGCCGGAAATCCCAGGAACGAGATTCGCGAGTCCCATCAGAATTCCACCGATGGCCGCCCGCAGAAGAAACATCGCGGATGGCCGGTCTCCCGGCTCGCCCCCGGGGTCGGAATCGACTTTCGGATCCTCTTGATTGGTGGTCATGATCACTTCCGTCTTCTGGTCTTCAGCGAAACGGAGAAGCCTTGGACATAATGGCGGAGCCATTCGCTTTCCCGGTCGAAGTGTCATCGACCAGAGCCCGCGTGTCCATCAATCCACTTCGCGAGTCCCGACCATGTCACCCAATCCTTCGACCCCGATCAATCGCGTGCTGGTAACCGGGGCCGCAGGCTACATCGGCTCTCATGCTGCTCTCCGACTCACCGAATCGGGGTGCGAGGTCACCGGGTACGACGATCTCTCCCGGGGTCATCGGGGCGCCATCATGGCGATCGAGAAGGCATCGAAGTCGACGACGGGGAGTTTCTCCTTCGTCGAGGGCTCGATTTCGGATCGGATCGGACTGGCGAAGCTCCTCCGGGATCGGAAAATCGACGTGGTCATGCACTTTGCCGCCTTCGCCTACGTCGGCGAATCCGTCGACATCCCGCTGCGGTACTACGACAACAACACCGGAGGAGCCTGCCGCCTGCTCGAAGCGGTGCAGGACGCCGGCGTTCCACGCCTGGTCTTTTCGAGCACCTGCGCCACCTACGGGGAACCACCGGCGGACCGCATTCCCATCGCCGAGGACTGCCCCCAGTCGCCCATCAATCCCTACGGCCATTCCAAACTGATGGTGGAGAGGATGCTCACGGATCAGGTCTCGGCCATGCAGTCGGCCGGCCAGCCCTTCGGAGCCGCGGCCCTCCGCTACTTCAACGTCGCGGGCTCGGATCCGGAAGGGCGGGTCGGCGAGGATCATCGCCCCGAGACCCACCTCATTCCAATCTGCCTGGAGGTCGCGGCCGGACGCCGGGACGCGCTCACGATCTTCGGCGAGGACTACGCCACGCCCGACGGCACCTGCATTCGAGACTACGTGCACGTACTCGACCTGGTCGATGCCCACATCGAGGTGATGCGGGCGTTGGAGCCCGGCGAACTGCGCCGCTACAACATCGGTCTCGGCCACGGCTGGTCGGTCCGCGAGGTGCTGGAATCATGTCGCCGAGTGACGGGGCGGGACATCGCCGCTCTCCAGGGACCTCGGCGAGCCGGGGATCCTCCGGAACTCTTCGCCGATGCGAGTCGGATTCGTCGAGAACTCGGCTGGCAGCCGACGTTCACCGACCTCGACGAGACGGTCTCCACCGCCTGGAAGTGGATGCAGGCCAATCCCCAAGGCTACGGCGAACTCTGATCGACCCCGGGATTCAGAAACTGAATCCGAGACCGGCCACGAGGGACACCGCATCCAAGCCCGGGTTCGAACTCGAGGTTCGGGCGTTGGACATGTGGAACCAACCGACCGCCACTCTCAACCGCGTCTGCGGCGCGATTGAGAAGGTGGCGCCGAGCGCCGCCTGTGGCGTGAAGACGAATCGCGTCCCGTTCGGGGGAATCGGACTTCCATTCCAGGCGATGCCGCCACCAAGTTCGCCGAAGACCGTCCACGTCTCTCCCTCGAGGAAATGCCAACGAACGATCGGCGCCAGTCCCACCGTGACGGTCGAATCCTCCCCTCCCACCCAGGCGTGCGCGAGGTCGACTTGCACTCCAAGGCTGAATCGATCGATCGCGTACCAGTCCAGTCCCGCCCGAATTCCCAGAAACTCGGTGATACCAAACTCCGCCGCACCGAATGCGGAAACACTCGCCTCCCAGCTTCCCGCCGCGCCGTAGGGTTGGCGGGCAATCGTGCCACCAGCCGCGACCTCCACCGCCAGGTCCTTGGAATCCTCACGCTGCTCAAGCACCAGGTCCAGCGTGTCACCGAACGTCGATGACGCGTGAGCCGACACCACGAGAACGGCCGCCCCGCTCACGAATCGATTCGTTACCCGGCGGACAGACGTGCGAACTGTCGAATTCATGACGTGACCGATCAAGGAGTTCGAGGAATGGACCGGTGAGCCTATCGAGCGGCCTCGACCATCGCCCGCACACGAATCGGCCTCGATCGAAAACGCGACGGGCTTGATCGCCAAAAAAACAACCGCCCGGTCGCTCCGACCCGACCGGGCGGTCTACGGACCGTGGTACCAGAGGTGCCACAGCCACGAAGAAAACACGTTGTCGGCCTCACCGAGACGGCGAAAACCGCGAGGAACTCCAACTGGCATGCCAACGGACCTCCGTGGTCACTTCAGGCTGCCTCAAGGGATCAACCCTTGACTCTCACGCGGGGACCTTCATGCAGGGCCTCGAAGCCTGCCAAAGGGGATGTAAACCCGCTTTTCCCGCAAGATCGCGGCATGTTCACTGTGTTTTTGCCGAAATTAGGCCCAAAGACGGGGTTCCTCAGCGTCCAGACGCTGCTCGCCCTATCGTGTACACACTCATTTCGGCCCTCCGAAGCGAACCTTTGGACAGTATCGACTTCGAGCAGGATCGGTCAACGGGTCAAGCGGCCGAAGTTGGCGAAAAACACAAGTCGCTTCTGGGAATGGACTTATGAGCAAAATTACTTTCGAGCCCATCACCAGGGTCGCGATTGCGGCGGTCATGCGGCAGTCGGCCCAGAACGCTGACGCTCCCCCGGAGATCCTCGCGGCCTGGCGACCGACGGAAGCCGTCCGAGGCGGCGTCTGGGAATTTCCCGGCGGCAAGATCGAAGTGGGCGAAACCGCCGCGCACGCCGCTCGACGAGAAACCCTCGAAGAGCTCGGCATCGAGATCGACATCATCGAACCGGTCGCGACCTCCGAAGATCGTGACCCCTCTCAATCGCGAGAACGACACGTCGTGGTTGAATTGATGCTTGCGCAGAGTCGTGATGGTGATCCCACCATCACCGATCGACGATGGAAATGGATCCCGGTGACGAAACTCCACGAGTTCTCGTGGCCCCGGGCCAATCGATCACTCAACCAATCCCTGGTCGAACGGCTGACCGGGACTTCGGCGTAGGCGTCGGGCTCCAGCGCATGGCTTCAGTCGCAAAGGCGGCCGCGAGCTTCCATCAGATTCGGGAGGGTCACACGCTGGAACTCCCCCAGCACCGCGACTCGGCGCGGATCCGTTTCCGGATCCGCCTCGCCGAACGGCGACGGGTCATCAAGCCAGCCGGTGGCGGTTCGAATCCTCGCCTTTTGCGACTCATCGAGTTCGACCTTCTCACCGGCCACGTTCCTCATCGCCCAACCGAGCGAGTCACACGCGGAGACCGTCGCGAGCAGGCCTCGAACCGAACCGTCGAAGGCGTGACTGATCCGAGGCAGGTTCGCCATGACCACGAGCAGATCGGTGGCCCGCTCGGCATCGCCCGTCACCGCCGCCCGCCGGACATCCGCCCAGAGCGTCTTTCGCAGCCCTCGTACGGACATGGCCCGCACCATCTTCCGATCGGGCATCGTTCCCCAGGCTCCATCGAGGGCGATCAGTCGATCATTGAAACTCTGGACCTTGTCGAGGGTCGCGTGAATCTCCTCCGGCGGCGCCACCAGCGGGCGGGCTCCATCCATCCAGTTCTCGAACCGGGCCTGAGTGGCCGGATCGCCGTAAAGGATGGCGAGATTCCCCTGCTTCGGCCATTCGGCGAGCACCACCTGCCAGGCGAGGCCGGAAGCAGGATCTCCACCTTGTCCGGCCGGACCGATGACCTGCTTGAGTGCCGGGTCCTCCGGGACACCGTCGTCCGCACAACCGATCGCGGACAGGATCAACGAGGTAAGGAGGAGCAGCGCGGTGGCGGTCCCGCGTCGCGAAGCATGCATGGGCGGTGTGATCATGACCACAGCGGATCCGATGCCGAGAGCAGTGTCAAGCAAGGGCCCTGAAAAACATCAGCCGCCGATCGAACTCATCGCTCGATCTCCACGACTTCCATGAACCTCGGGTTTCAGTGCGGTGCACCGTGCGAAGGCGTCACGGATCACTTCCGGGCCTTCATCCAGCAGCGGACGAAGGTCGATCTCGCCTCCATCGAAGAGGCAGCTCCGGAGCACCCCGTCCGCGGTCAGTCGAAGTCGATTGCATGATTCGCAGAACGGGCGGCTCATCGCATGAATGAGTCCGATCCGGCCTCGCCCACCCGGACAGGCGAGCAGTCGAGCCGGTCCCACCCCGGGGTCCCGGGAGGGATCGAGTGAGATCAGGGGGCCGATCTCCGCCTCGATCATCTCCACCATCTCTTCGGCCGTGACCAGCACGTCCGCGGGATCTCCGTCGGTGAGCGAACTGGATCCCAGGGGCATGAACTCGATGAAGCGAACCGTCCAGTCACGTTCCATCGCCAACCGGGCGAAGTCGACCAACTCATCCTCATTGACGCCCCGCATCACCACGACGTTCAGTTTCAACCGCCCGAAGGTCTCCGCCGCGGCCTCGAGGCCACGATGGAAGAGATCGATTCTTCCGCCTCCGGTGATCCTCGCGTAGCGGTCCTTCTGCAGGGAATCGACGGACAGGGTGACCCGATCGAGACCGGCCTCTTTCAGGGGTCCGGCGAGTCGGTGCAGGTGAATGGCGTTGCTGGTCAAGGACAGGTCCGACGGCCCGAGTTCACGAATGACCCTCACGATCTCGGAAAGATCGGAACGCACGGTCGGCTCGCCACCGGTGATCTTGAAATGCCGAACTCCGATGTCCCAGGCGACGCCCGCGATTCGGGCGATGGAATCGACCGTGAGCAGATTCTCTCTCGGCTCGAAGCGGACTCCTTCTTCGGGCATGCAGTATCGACAGCGGAGATTGCAACGATCCGTGACCGAGATCCGGAGCATTCGAACCGCTTCGAGCGAGCGCGGCCCGACTGCGTGTCGGGGGCGTTGCGGACCGGGGTCGAGGACCGGGAGCGGAATTCGGAGCGGCGAAGAATTCACGGTCTGATCGTACCCGCCACTCTTCGAGCACGATCAGGCGGTCTCGACCACGGCCGGCAGACAGTTTTCCAGACGGCGTTCGATCGCCTCCCGGAGCTGAGGTGGCACCATCGGTTTCCGCAGGACCTCGACTCCCTCGATGCCTCCGACACCGCAGGCCGCCGGGGTGGCGGCATCAAGGCCGGTCACCAGCAGGACCGGTACGTTCGAACGGCCCCTGATCCGACGAGCGAGGACCGCCCCGTCGCCCCCGGGCATGTTGAGATCGGAGACCACGAGATCGAATCGAGCCCGGACGAATTCCCGCCACGCGGTCGCTCCGGTCCGAGCCGTCACGCAGTGACATCCCAGTCCGCTGGCCACGCGAGCGATCATCAGCACGCTCATTCGATCGTCATCGACGACGAGTACGTTCGGTCCACGTCGGTTTTCCACCGCGGTCGCCCTTTCCCCCCCCGGAAAAGGTCGATTCGCGACTCTCTCCACGACATCGAGGATGCCGTTCAGGCCGGGTCGCGAGTCACCGAGCCCTGAACCCGAGGAATCGACGCGTGAGCGACGGCACTTCACTCCGATCCGGGAGGCGGGCTCAGACCGCCGGAGGGAGATCCGGGGCCTGCCCCGGGTCAGATCCCGGTTCCAGCCCCGGAATCCCGGGAACGGGCTGGGAGACCGGCGATACCGGTTCGACCGGGCCTTCGACCGGTCGCCCGGGCTCGACGGCCTGTCCATTCGCACGCTCGACCTTGGCGGCAAGATCCTCACTCAACGTGTTCTGCGACTTCACCGGCGTGGTCTGTTCCACCACCACCATCTCATCCCGCATCACGACCGCCCGCTCGATGACCGAATCCACCGACATGTCCTCGACCACCAGGGCCAGGTGCCATCGAGTGCGACTGGTCACCTCGAATGGGAGGATCTCGGCCACCAGGTCCGGGCCGGGTAGATCCCAGGCCGGGGCCGTGGCCCTCTTGCCGACCGAGAGTGGCTCATATCCGACCTTGGTCACCCGGACGTCGTAGACGCCGTAGTGGAGGATTTCGACGTCACAGGGGGTCGAACCGACCTCCCGGTCGTTCAGCCAGACGGTGGCTCCCGATGGCTCGGAGGTGATTTCGACCACCCGACGGACGCACCCAACGGAGGTCAGGGCCGAGCCGAGGATGGCCACCGTGAGAGCCGGCCGGAGCAGGCCGAACGGCACTTGGAATCGTGGGCAGAGGAAATCCATGATCGGGTTGTAACCACGGCGGCCACGCTCGGCAAGCGGCCCCCCCTCTCGGATACGATCAAGGCATGCCCCTCCTTGAAGTCAGTGATCTCCAGAAGAGCTACGGCGGACGCCGAGTCGTGGATGGCGTCGGGTTCGAGGTGGAAGCCGGCGAGATCGTCGGACTCCTCGGCCGGAACGGAGCCGGGAAGACCACGTCGTTCCGCATGTCGATCGGAATGCTGACCCCGGAAGCCGGGCGGGTGATCTTCGACGATCGCGACCTCACCACGGAACCCATGTACAAGCACGCCCAGGCCGGGATGGGCTACCTCAGCCAGGAACCCAGCGTGTTCCAGAAGCTGACCGTCGAGCAGAACGTGCTGGCGATCCTCGAGACCCGGGGGTTGGATCGAAACGTCCGGCAGCGTCGATGCGACGAGCTCCTGGAGCAGTTCGGCCTCCAACACAAGCGCAAAGAGTTCGCTCGGACCTGTTCAGGCGGCGAACGACGCCGGTTGGAGATCGCCCGAGCCCTGGTCACTCGACCACGGCTGATGCTGCTCGACGAACCGTTCGCCGCGGTCGATCCGCACACCGTCGAGGAACTCCAGGCCGAGGTTCGCCGGCTCGCGGATGAAGGAATCGCCATGCTGGTGACGGACCACAATGTCCAACAGACGCTCCGGATCTGCGATCGGGCCTACATCATCCACCAGGGTCGCAACCTCAAGGAGGGGGACCCTCGATCGATCATCAATGATCCCGAGGTGCGCGACGCCTACCTGGCGAGCACCTTCCGCGGCGATGAATTCGACTGATTTTCCGGCATCCGCGATCACCGCCTGACTGATCGGTCGACCCGCGATCCACCGGTGGTTCAACCCGTGTTCCAGACTCCGCCCCCCAGGCGGGAGATCTTTCACCGCCGTTCTTCCAGACTCAGGTCAGGAATCGAATGGTCATCGGGTAGCGAAAATACTCGGCTCGGGAATTAGCGATGGCCGCACGGACGGCACTCACCAGCCAGACTGGAATCCAGACCACGGCTGCGATCCAACCGATCACCGGTACCACCAGCAGCACCAGAAGCGTCAGCATCGAGTTGATCAACTCCCGTCCTTGATCGGCGATCAGGGGCGAATCATCCTTCCTGACGACCCAGATCAGCACCGGGATCAACCAGACCAACGGGAGGGTCGCGGTGAGGAAACCGATGAACGGCCAGAGATGGGAAATGACCAACCAGACTCGGTCACCACTTCGCTCACCGACCGAAACCAGCCGCCCGTTCTCCCCCGTCGCCACCTTCAGGCGAGGTTTCACGTCTCCCACGAAGGGCGGGAACGAAGGAACATGGACCGATTCGGCTGAAGAACGCGAATCGATCCGGGAGCTCAGGATGGCCGTTGGTCGCATGGATGTCTCTTTGGGAATGCTCGCCCGCGGATTTCAGCGGCCGGAGCGGCCATTGGTCGTGGGCTCACCCGCCGGTTCACCATCCCGGCCCTCGTCCAGACGTTCGATCGCGAGTCGTTCGATGCGGGTGGGCGATGCTTCGAGCACCTCGAAACGAAGCGTTCCGACATCGAAGGACTCTCCGACCTCGGGCACTCGACCAAGCTGTTCCAGGACGAAGCCCGCGATGGTGTCGAAGTCGTCGTCCTCGGGGATCCCGGCCTCGAGCAGTTCGTTGAGATCGTAGATCTGATACCGGGCATCGAAGACCCAGCGACCCGGTCGAATCTCCTCCGCGTACGGGGGATGCTCCTCTTCCGTGTCGTGCTCGTCCTGAATCTCGCCCACGATCTCTTCCAGGACATCCTCGATCGTCACCAGCCCGCTCGTACCGCCGTATTCATCCACCACGATCGCGAGGTGCACCTCGCTGCGCTGGAAGTCACGAAGGAGATCCTTGACCGGCTTGGTCTCCGGCACCCGGATCGGCTGCCGCAGAAGACGTTCGAGTTGAAAGTCCTCGGCGTCGGTACCGAGAAATGGAACCAGGTCCTTGACGTAGAGGATTCCGAGGATGTCGTCGAGATTCTCCCCGTAGACCGGGATCCGGGAATGGCCCGCCTCCGCGATGAACTCGCGGATCGAAGCGAGATCATCAGTCCGAGGAAGCCCCTCGACATCGGTTCGCGGCGTCATCACGGTCCCGACCTCGGTACTGCTGAACTCCACCACGTTTTCGAGCATTTCAGCCGCCGTCTCGTCGAGATCCCCCTCGAGGGTCGAGTCCTCGATCGAACGACGAAGGCGTTCCTCCGCTTCGTGCTCTCGGAGATTGGCGCCGCTCAGCCTTCGGACAGCCTCGTCACTGATCAAGGCGATCCTTGCCACGGGCCCGAGGGCGAGATCGATCGCGCGAAGAAAACCCAGTCCACGAACGATGAGTCCGGGTCCGAGGTAATTGGCGATCGCGCTGGAGAGCACGCTGGTCGCGAACCACAGGAGGATGATCGCCACCGCGGCCGCCGTGGCGATCTCCGACGGATCCACGGCCTCATCCACCGCGATCACGATCACGCACATCGTGAAACCCACTCGCAGCGAGGTCCGGATGAGTGCCACTTCGGTCGACAGACGAGCCTGCCGAAGGAACAGCCAGGCGGATGCGCCTTCCGCCGCCACGCGGCCTCGCCGCCGATCCCGCTCGCCGAGTCGATCCTCGATCTCGCTTCGGCTCGGCTCTCGCAGTGCAAGGTGAAGGCTGCTGGCCCAGGTTCCAAGAATGAGAAGCACGCCGGCGATCATGTAGGGCAGCCAGATCACGATGCACGCTCCGGACGGTAGACGGCCCCGACGCCGACGGCGGCCAGCAGTCGGTCCTCCTCGCGATGCATCATGGTTCTCGCTTCGTCTTCGTGATCGTCATGCCCGAGGCAGTGAAGAATGCCGTGCACCGCATAGAGCAGGAGTTCTCGATCAATGTCGTGCCCGAATTCCTCCGCCCGGCGGACCGCTTCGTCCCGGCAGAGCAACAGGTCGATCTCCAGCGATTCATCCTCCCGCGACTCGAAGGTGAGAACGTCCGTGGTTCCCGGGACGTCCGACCAGCGCCGGTGCGCGGCATCCATCTCCCGGTCTCCGGTGACCCGGATCGAGATCCGGGTCGGAAGGAGATCCGCAGAAGAATGGTCTGTTTTCGATCGGTCATCCGCGATCACATCCAGCACCGCCTGGAGCCGGTCGAGGATCCATTTCTGGCCCGACCCGCCGACCGAGTGATCGGGATCGCAATGCAGGCTCACCGACGCGGTCGTCTCTTTCCCGATGGACGACAGCGTTCCGGGTTCGAAAGGCTCGCCGTCGCCGGCGATTCCGGGTTGCCCACCGTCGTCGGCAGGGTCGCAGTCAACATCCATCCAAATCGACTCCGAGGATCGTTCAGGCCCCGACGGTCACCGTGACCGGCACGAACTGTGGTTTCACGCGGGCTTCGAACTCGCCGCGATACTTGTTGACGATGGTCCGAACCGCCCAGTTGTTGCCATCCGCGAGTCCGCAGATGGTGGTTCCGGGCGTCAATCCCATGGAACCGGCGACTTCGAGCAGGAGGTCGAGGTCACGGGTGGTTCCAGAACCACGTTCGATGCGGGTGATCAGCTTGAGGATCCATCCCGAGCCCTCTCGGCACGGCGTGCACTGCCCACATGACTCGTTCTTGAAGAAGCGAGCGATGTTTCGCGCGACCGCCACCATGTCGGTGTCTTCATCGAAGACCGTCGGACACGCGGTTCCCAGCCCGAGGACGTCGAACCGTCCGATGTCGAAGTCCATCGGGGCATCGAACTGGTCCGGGCCCAGCACCCCCATGGAAACGCCACCGGCGATCGCACCCTTGAACTTCTTGCCGTTCCTCATGCCACCGCAGTAGGTGTCGACGAGTTCACGGAGCGGAATTCCAAGATCACATTCGTAGACACCCGGGCGTTCAACGTGTCCGGACACACCCATGAGCTTCGGACCGTAACTGGGAGGACCTCCGGTGGCGCTCTCGCAGCCGAGACTCTTCCACCACTCCACGCCCTTCTCGACGATGGGGACGACGGCGGCCAGCGTCTCGACGTTGTTCACGATGGTCGGTCGACCGAAGAGCCCCTTCACCGCGGGGAACGGGGGCTTGATGCGAGGCCACCCCCGCTTTCCTTCGACCGCTTCCAGCAATCCGGTCTCTTCACCACAGATGTAGGCGCCCGCTCCTCGGTGGAGGTGGCAATCGACCTTGAGATCGACCTTCCCACGAAGGAGTCCCTGATCGCCGAAGATCCCGTTTTCATAGGCCTCGTCGATCGCGCGTTGGAAGACCTTGGCCTGGTGGTGGTATTCGCCACGGATGAAGAAGTAGGCGGTGTCCAGTCGGCAGGCCCAGCAGGCGATCGCGATGCCCTCGAGCACCAGATGAGGGTCGAAATCAACCAGGAGTCGGTCCTTGAAGGTTCCCGGTTCCGCTTCGTCGCAGTTGATCGCCAGGTACCTCCGGCCACCGTCGGGGGCCGGCAGAAAGGACCACTTGAGACCGGCGGGAAACCCGGCCCCGCCGCGACCTCGGAGGACCGCGCCCTTCACCTCTTCGACGAGATCCTCGGGCGTCTGGTCGAGTGCCTTCTCGAGACCCTGATAGCCACCGGTGCGGACGTACTCGGCGTAGTCCACGATCCTGCGATCCTTGGGATCTCCCCAGGGCGCGGTTGGAATTCGCTTGGTCAGAACAGGTTCGGTCATTGGCATGGGACGAGCTTGCCGGAGGTGTGTGTGTGGACTGGGTTCAGGATGGCTTGGACGGCGGAAGGTCGGAGTCTCGCACTTCCACTTCCTCGATCACGGTTCTTCGGAGGATGACACGTTCACGTTCCTCGGTCTCGATCGTTCGCCGGACTTCGGTTGTTTCGGCCTTGGCCGCGGGGTCGGTGCGGATGCCCTTCACCACGTGCCCGACGAATTCGCCGAGCGACCTCATGATCGTCTTGTCATCCTGACTGGTCATCGTTTCAGAGGGTCAATGGCCCTCATCGTCTCCACTCCCGGCTCGAACCTTCGCGATGAGTTCATCGATGGTCTCGAGGGTGAGGTTTTCGTGCAGGGTCTCGTTGAACAGGGCCACCGGCGCCGTGTCACAGGAGCCAAGGCACTCGAGGGCCAGCAGGGTGAACACCCCGTCCTTGGTGGTCTCGTGCGGCTCGATCCCGAGTGAATCGCGACAGTGGTCGAGGAGTTTCTGATGACCACAGACTTCGCAGGCGATCGACTGACAGATTCCGATGACACACTTGCCGACCGGCTCCGTGGTGTATTCCTCGTAGAAGCTGACGGTGTCCAGCACCTCCGCCGGCGGTATCTGGAGGAAGCTGGCGATCTCCATCATGGCCTGATACGAGACATGCCGGTACGCATGCTGGACCTCGTGCAGGATCGGCATCAGGGCACCATGACGAGTCTCGTAGCGCGGAAGGATGTCGCTGGCCCACGAGGCCTTCATGGCCTCGGTGCACCACGGCTCGCTTCGGAGCTCGATCTCTGCGTTGGCGGAATCGACGACCTTCCAGGACATCTGCGGCTCTCGCGGGGGAGGTGAAACGGATTGATCAGCGGTCGAGTTCGGCCGCGATGATGTTGAGTGAACCGAGCACCGCGACCACATCACTCACGAGGTGGCCCTCGATAAGCTTCGCGAACGAGGCGTAGTTGATGAACGATGGCGGCCGGGTTCGGGTCCGCCAGGGATACTTGGTTCCGTCGGCGACGATGTAGTAACCGAGTTCTCCGTTGGGACTCTCGATCGAACCGTAATACTCGCCCACCGGTGCATCGACGCCGCGGTTGTTCATGACCAGTTCGAAGAGCTGGATGGTGCCTTCGATCGAGCCATAGACCTCGCCCTTGTCGGGGATCCGCAGCTTGGAGTCGGCCACGCTGTCGATCGGTCCCGAAGGGATGTCGTCGATGAGCTGCTCGATGATCGAAACCGACTCGTGGAGCTCCGCGAGGCGAACCAGATATCGGCAGTAGGAGTCGCCGTCGGTGGAGATCGGGACGTTGAACTTGACCGCTTCGGCCCCGTTCCCGTCCCAGTTGTCGGCGTAGCAGAGATAGGGATCGGCCTTGCGGACGTCGTACCGAACACCGCTCGCGCGAGCCACGGGTCCGCTCAGACTCCAAGCGATGGCGTCCTCCCGGCTGATCGTCCCGACGCCCTTGAGTCGGTCGACGAAGATTCGATTCCGATTGAGGCAGTTCTCAAGGTCCTTCTGGGCCCGGGGCAGGCGCTTGTGGATGAAGTCCTTGATCATCCGCTTGAAGACTTCCTCGTCGGGGATGTCCCGCCAGGCTCCACCGAGCCGGGTCCAGTCGGGGTGGAACCGCTGGCCCGAGAGATACTCGACGATGTCGTAGATGAACTCTCGCTCGTTGAACCCGTAGAGGAAGCCGGTGAACGCCCCGAGGTCCAGTGCCGCGGCACCGATCGACAGCAGGTGATCCTGGATCCGCCCCAGCTCCGCCATGATCGTCCTCACCACCTTGCAGCGGGGTGTGACGTCGATGTCGAAGAGTTTCTCGCAGACCGTGTGCCACGCGATGTCGTTGACGATCGGCGACACGTAGTTCATCCGGCTGATCGTGCACACGTACTGGTTGTAGTCGTGGTGCTCCCCGAGCTTCTCGAAGCCCGAGTGCAGATACCCGATGTGGGGGGTGCAGCGGGCCACCCGCTCTCCATCGAGTTCCAGCACCAGCCGGAGCGTGGTGTGGGTCGCCGGATGCTGGGGTCCGAAATTGAGGACCCAGCGGTCCGCTGCCTGCACGTGATCCTGCAGGTATTCGGTGCTCTCGACGTCGAGGCCGTAGACCTCGTCTGGCTTCATCGTGTACGGCATGGGTCGGCGTGGGCCCGAGGGGAGTCATCTGGCCCGATCAGCGACGCTGATCGGAAGTCCGTTCAGTATAGGAGCATGAAGGCTCTGAATCAGTCGCTTCGACCAAGGTTCCCGATCGGATGCCCCGAGGTTGGTCCAAGAATCAGATTGGGGCTCCGGGTCTCCGAGGGCCGATCAGGGGTCCCCGGTCCCGATTCAAGCTCGGAAGACCGCTCCTAGCTTCTTGCCGAGGAGCAGACTGGCACCCGCGAGGGTGCAGGCCAGCAGGAGCATCGCCCAGGTACCCATCGCGGCGGCGATCCCGGGGCCGTCCCCCAGCCGCTCGAAGAGGACGTAGATGGCCTTGGTGATCGGATAATCCGATTCACGCTGGGCGAGAATGAGACTGTCGCTCACCTCGAGCATGGCGAAACTGAAGGCCAGGAGGGCTCCCGCGACCAGATTGGCGGCGACCAGGGGCACGACGATCCGCCGGAGAACGAGAAGGCGACCCGCGCCCAGGCCCTGTGCGGCCTCTTCCAGATCCACCGGCGTCTGCTCGAGGCCGGCGACCGTCGATCGGACCACGTAGGGCAGCCTTCGGACCGCGTAGGCCACGATCAGGAGCGGGATCGGGTTGGGATTGGCTCCGAGAATGTCGGCCGCCCATGAAAGCGGCCCATCGCCCAGCGACACCACGAGGGATTCCGGCATGAATGTGGCCAGCCAACCCGGAACCGGCCCCCGGAAGGGCCATTCCAGGGACATGGCGACGTATCCGAACGCCATCACCAAGCCAGGGACCGCCAGGGGAAGCATGCAGAGCGCATCGAGCAACGATCGGCCGCGAAGCGTCGTGCGAACGATGATTCTCGCCGCCAGAACTCCGAACACCAGGTCGAGGACGACGGCGATTCCGGCGAGCATGAGACTGTTCCGAATCGATCCGATCGCCAGCGGATGCCCGAGGGCCTCCTCGTAGTTTCCGAAGGTGAAGGCTCGCGGAAGCACCGACTGATACCACTGGCCTTCCACCGACAGACTTGCCAACACCACACCGATGTGCGGAAGGGCGGCGAGGCCGATCACCAGCGCAAACAAGGCGGCGGCGCCCATCCCCCACCATCCACGCAGCCGATGCACCACATCGCCACGAGATGCCTTGGCGCTCGCTGACACGCCCCTCACTCCGGGAAGAACCCGACCGGTGAGGTAGAGAAGAATCGCCGTGAAAAGCATCACGACCGTCAAGGCGAAGGGCTCTGCGCTGGTCTCCATCTGCTTGAGACCGTCGAAGATCTGGACCGGGGTCACCTGGCGGAATTCGAACATCAACGGCGTACCGAGTTCGGTGAAACTCCAGATGAAGGTGATCGTCCCCCCGGCGAAGAGGCCGGGCCTCACCAAAGGCAGGGTGATGCGTCGAAACCGGGTCCACGCCCCCGCTCCGGCATCTCGGGCCGCCTCATCGAGGGCGGGATCGAGGTTGGACAACGCGGCCAGAAGGTTCAGATAGATGATCGGATAGAGGTGGAGGGCCTCCACGATGATCACCCCGACGATGCCACCGCTTCCGAAGAGATCGAACGGTGTGTCCACGAACCCCAGGTCGAGCAGGATGGTGTTGAGGGATCCCGCCCGGCCGAGCAGATGCCGGACCCCGATGGCCCCGACGAAGGGTGGCAGGATCAGTGGGATCAGCACCAGGGCCGAGAAAAAGGCCTTGCCGGGGAATTCATGACGAGCCGCCACCAGGGCCAGAGGCATCGCGAGAATGACCGACAACGTGGTGGTGGCGACCGCGATGATGAGCGCGTTCACCAGCCCCCCGCGGAGTGTCTCGTCCCGCAACACGTCGAGAACGTGGTACAGCGTGTATCCGCCGCCGTCCGAGACGAAGGCGCCCTTCACCGTCAACCAGATCGGATAGAGCAGCACCACCCCGAGGAGGGTGAGAAGCGAGGCAAGCAGGAGGTATCGGCCCGGCGAATTCCGACGCATGGCGTGGAGTCTACGACGACTGGCGACTCCCCATGCCCCAATCCGGATCGCACCTCGAAACCTTCGGTTCGATCAACCGGTCCAATTGGAGAGGAGGACCCCCACATCCCCTCCGCCGACGATGTCATCACCATCGAGATCCGCCTCGGGATCGTCGGTGCCGAAGGCCCCCAACAGGAGGCCGAAATCGCTCCCGTTCACCCGACCGTCCCCGTCGAGGTCGCCGACCAGCGATTCGATCTCCTCGATCGGAAGCCAGAAGGCGATGCCCGCCCGCGTGGATCCGGGCTGGCTGTCGGTTCGAGTGATGCGGACCACGTAGTCACCGGCGGCCAGGCCTCGGAGGTGGATCAATTCGATGTTGTCGACGCCGCTTTCGCTCGCCACGTTGCCGGAGGCGAAGACACCGGGGTCGGCTCCCCGGAGGGGCTCGAGATCCGCCCCGTCCACCGAGAAGAGCTCGAGATCGAGGTCTGCCAGCGAGCTCGACTGGAACAAGGAAGGCACGAACCGGTTCCAGGTCGCCACGATGCTGACTTCCTCCGCCGCCTCTTCCAGGGCGAATCGATGCCAGAGCGTCTCGCCCACGGACATGCTCTCGAAGTCGAAGCCGGGCCCGATGACCGTCGGGGCCGAGGGCACGGCGGATTCACCGTTCTGTTCGAGTCCGGTGAGGATCCGGTGGGCACGGTCGACATTGACCAGGCCGGCACCGAAGACGGGGTCGATCGGGCGGGCGGTGACTCCTCGTTCGGCACCGCTGGTCGATGGCTCGTTGCTCCAGTCCTCATCCCGAACCGCCCCGCCGAGAATGATCGCCTTGAGAACGTGGATCTGACCGACCCCGGTGTTGTTCGCGAGTTCCGGGACGGTCTCGATCGTCTCCAGCAGCAGGGCTGCGGTCGCGCCGACCAACGGGGTCGAGAAACTGGAGAAATCCGCCGGCGCGACGATTTCGGGCTTCATTCGTCCCGGACCGTCAAGTCCCGTCGCGGTGTCGTCGGACGCGTGGTTTCCATTGGCCAGTCCCACGCTGATGCCGTGGTACATGCCCGAGAGCAGTGGATTGTTCTGGCTTGCCGCCCCGTTGTTCACCCCGACGATCCAGAGGGTCCGGAAGGTGTTCGCCGAATAGTCGGCCCGGCGGAGGGCTTCGATGTTGGAGGCGGCGTTCGGAAACTCCCCGATCCAGCTGTGATTGAAGACCTTGAGCCCGCCCGGCGGCGGCGTCGGCGTCTGGGAGGTCCCGATCCGCAGGAACCCGCTGCCGATGAAGTCGTTCACATCCCAGAGATTGACCGTGTCGATCCCCGGCGCCGGACTGTCGGACGCCCCATAGAAGTTCGTCGCGACCTGGGTCGCGTGGCTGCTCGTGCCCGCGACGCCACTCCGCTCGATGAAGGAGACCCCGGCGAAATCACCGTTGGTCTGATTCGGGCCGTAACCCGGATCCGGGACCTCGACCTGTCCGACGACCACGCCCGCCCCCGTCGGGGCCTCGGATCCCAGGCGTTCGAGCAAGGCGGTGTGTCCGATGTCGTCCAGCACGTCGGCCCCGGCGGCTCCCGTGAGGAGGATCACTCCGGCGACCGCGAACGGGATGGATCTGATCTGGGACATGAGGACTCCGGGGAGGACCCGCGGCGCGCGAATCGACGAAGAACGATAGACGCGCCGAAACCGGAATCCACCTTGAAACGACGAAAAACCGTCCGGGAACCCGCCAGCGGGTCCTCGAAGTCGTACAAGTCACCGTTTCGTCGCTCAGCGAATCGCGGAATCGCGGCGGACCAGGAGCTCGACCCGCGCGTTCTCCCCCGGCTGGACGCTCATCGCTCGATCACGTCGACGAGGCTCGGTGATTCCGGCCGCGGTCACCCGCAGACGGCCCCAGTCGATGCCCGCTTCCGCGAGACGTTCAGCGACCTCGGCGGCCCGCTCCAGCGAGATGCGGAAGGCCTTCCCCGGATCCTTCCAGGCTTCGACCTCATCGGTGTGCCCGCGAACCTCGATCACGTTCTGCCGTCCCCGGTGGCGGGAGGCGAATTCCGCGACCACCGGATCCGCGTCCGAGGATGGTTCGAGTTCGTGCCGTTCGAACGGAACGTCGGTTCCCTCTCCGAAGAAATCGATGTCGCGAAGCGAACGAACCTCGGTCTCCGCCCCCTTGGTTCCCACATCCCTCGCATGCCCCGCTCCACGCTGGGCGATGGCATCCAGGATGTGAGCATCCTCGGGATTGTCAGGGTTGAGGGGATTTCGAAAAGCCCGACGAATCGACTCGACGAATTCGGGATCGATCTCGAGCGGCTGGTGGGCGACGCCTTCGGCATCCTCGCCACCACCACCGGCGTTTCCACCCTTGGGCTGGACGTTCAGCGCGAAGAGGATCACGAAGAACCCCATCAGGAGCATGACCATGTCGGCGAACGAGATCAGCCACTCGGGGGCGCCGCCCTCCTCCTCCTCCTCGTGTCCGCCGTGACCGCCCCCGTGGTGACCCGAATCGTGCTTGCCGTGTTCCTCGGACATGACGGTCTCTCCCACTGGCGCCGTTCGGGGCCGGAACCTTGGATCGATCAGGCCGCGAGCTTCAGGCGACCTCGCCCGGACTGCGGAACGAAAGCCAGCATCTTCTCGGTCGTGGTCCGCGGGTTGTCCCCGGCCTGGATGCTCATGATGCCCTGGAGCATCATCTCCTTCGAGAGGATCTCCTCGCCGGAGCGAAGCGAGAGCTTGTCACCGATCGGCCCGGCGATCGCGTTGGCGAGCACCGTGCCGTACATCGTCGCCGTCACCGCGACCGCCAGCATGCCACCAAGTTCCTCGATGGACCCACCAAGCGAACCGAACATGCCGATCTGTCCGATCAGGGTCGCTGCGAGGCCGTAGCCGGGTCCGTAGAGCTTGATGAGGTCGAAGAACTTCTTGCCCGCCTTGTGTCGCTCCTGCATCGCCATCAATTCGAGGCGCAGGGTCGATTCGATGACACCCTCGTCGGTTCCGTCCACCGCCATCTTCAACGCCTGGGACAGGAACGGATCCTTGATGTCCTCGACTTCCGACTCCAGGGCGAGAATGCCGTCACGCCGAGCCTTGTCGCTGAGCTGGGAGAGGGTCGAAACCGTCTCGCCGATCGACTGGGTCGGTTCGCGAAAGAATGCCTTGATGTATCCCGGCACCTGCAGCAGTTTCTCCATGGGCATCGCCATGAAGAGCACGCTCAGCGTGCCGCCGAACACCATGATGACCCCCTTCAGGGACCAGAACATCATGATGTTGCCGCCGTGGCTCAACACCAGCATCACGGTGCCACCGCACACGCAGACGCCAAGAATGCTGCCGATCAGACTGGCCTTGTCCATGCCTCGATCTACCTCCCGCAGCGTCACCTGACGAACGTCGGCGACGACCGGAAGACCGCGACGGGCGATCTCCGACCTCGAAACGATCGACCCGAAGGCAAGCGATCTTGATGGGGATGTCAGCGAAGAGGCGGCGGCTGGGCGAAAGGGACCGGTCGCGCCGGTTTTGCGGGCGCCTGATTATCGGGCGTCCGGCTCAGCCTTCGGACGAAGCTCGCTTCAGGGCGGCGGCAGGACGGAATCCGACCGTGCTGGAGGCCGGGATCTCGATCGCCTCTCCGGTCCGAGGGTTCCGGCCGGCCCGAGCCGCCCGTTCCTTTCGCTCGAAGGTTCCAAAGCCCGCGATGGTGACCGCGCCGTCCCGGTCGAGTCCGTCGAGGATCGATTCAATCACGGCCTTCACCGCCTTCTCTGCGCCCTGACGGGGCCCACCGAGGTCGGCGGAGACACGCTCCACGAGGTCTTTCTTGTTCATCATCGGTCTCCGTGGCTGAAGGCTTGCAACCGCGGAAAGTAGTCGATCCCGGGCCTCCGCGAAAGGACCCGTCCGCGCCGGGGATTCCCGGTGGACGGCGCGACGACTGTTGCACCATCGATCCCCGGAAATGACGCTAGCATCGAGTGATGCAAGCCGGCAACGAATCGCTTCCTCACCTCGTCGTCCGTACCGAACACCTCGATCCGGAAGCGGAGACGTGGCTGGCGGAACGGTGTGAGGTGGTCCATGCGGAGGTCGACTCCGAGGATCTGGCCGCGATCGCGGATCGGGTTCACGGACTCGTGGTCCGGACCTACACGATCGTGGACGAAGGACTTCTGGATCGGCTACCCGGACTTCAGGTGGTCGCCCGCGCCGGCGTCGGGCTCGACAACATCGACGTCGACGCGTGCCGTCGGCGAGGAGTCGAAGTCGTCCACACCCCGGATGCGAACACCCAGGCGGTGGTCGAGTACGTCCCCTGCCTGCTCTGCGACGCGATCCGGCCGCGGCTGACCCTCGACGAGCCGGTATCCCGGAATCGCTGGTCGGAGATCCGAAGTGAGGTCTGCGGCGCCTGGCAGATGAACGAACTGGTCCTGGGGATCCTCGGATTCGGAAGAATCGGCCGCCGAGTCGCCCAGGTCGCCACCGCCCTCGGGTTCAACACCGTCTACCACGACCTCCTGGAGATTCCCGAGTCGAACCGTCACGGCGCGTCGCCGGTCTCCATGGAGGGTCTTCTCGCGGAGAGCGACGTTCTGACCGTCCACGTTGATGGCCGCGACGCGAATCACGGCCTGCTTGATGCCGGGATCATCGGGCAACTGAAGTCCGACGTGATCCTGCTCAACACCAGCCGGGGCTTCGTGATCGAGGAGGGCCCGCTTGCGGCGTGGCTGGAATCCAATCCCACCGCCCTGGCGATCCTGGATGTGCATGCCACCGAGCCCTTCACCGAGGACGATCCCCTGCTCGGGCTTTCCAATGCGCACCTCGCGCCCCACCTCGCCAGTCGAACCACGACCGCGTTGAGCAACATGAGCTGGGTGGTCAAGGATGTCTGGCGCCTGCTCCAGGGGGAGTCACCCCGGCATCCGGCGCCCTGAGTCGCTCCCGAAAAAAGACCGCGTCACCCCATGGAAGGAATGACGCGGTCCGAGTCTTCGTCTCGATCGCGGTCGATCAGGGACAGGCGTTCCACGCGGCGACGAGCAGTCCGAGGTCGGCGGCGTCGACCCGACCGTCCCCATTCAGATCGCCGAAGCACGCCTGGGGGGCCAGCCCGGGAAATCGCGTGATGTTTCCGAGCGCCAGGGAGGTCACCCAGAGATCCTCACCGACGATTTCGATGCCGGTGGGGAGGAAGAGATCCTCGATCAGGGTCTCCGAGGATCCGTCCGCACGAACCCGACTC
>NYWY01000037.1 GCA_002685335.1 Planctomycetaceae bacterium | reverse complement strand
CTCATCTCCGAAGCGCGAACCATGCTGATGTAGAGCGGACCGAAGAGCTTCGGATGGCGGGCGATGGCCTCGGAAAACTGCTTGCCGCTCTCGATGTCGGCCTTGATCTCCTGGAGAACGGCCTTGAATCGAGCGTTGCTGGTCTGTTCCGCGATCCCGTCGAGCGCCTGTCGGATGCTGATGCCCGCGCGGATCATCACCGCGAGCTGGGTCGTGAAGTCCAGGATGTCCTTCTTGGACGGGCCACTCGACCAGTTGAGGGCGGAAGAGAGGTTCTTCAGGTTGGGGCCGGTGATCGAGGGGGCCAGTTGCAGGACGTGCAGGCCCTTGCCACGCAACATCGCGGCCGCGGTCGCGGCATCGACCGCCGCGAGGGCTCCGTCCTCGACGGCTCCGTTTCCATTGCGTGCTTGGTAGCGGTACTGCGGCATCCGTTCGGTTCCTTCCGCTTCAGGCGGCGATCATGCGTTCGATCTTCTCGGGGTGGGCCGACTGGGCGATGGCGTCCTCGCGGCTGATCATGCCGTTGAAGAAGAGTTCGGCGATCGCGTTGTCGAGACCGATCATTCCGAGCTGGCGGTTGGTGTCGATGACGTTGGGGATCTCGAAGGTTCGAGCCTCGCGGATGATGTTCCGTACCGCGGGGGTGCAGAGCAGGATCTCGATCGCGGGAACCATCCCCGACTTGTCGATGCGACTGAAGAGGGTCTGGCTGACCACCGCCTGCAGGGTGTTGGCGAGCATCGATCGGATCTGGTTCTGCTGGCCGGCGGGATACATGTCGATGATCCGCTCGACGGTCTGCGATGCATCGACGGTATGGAGGGTCGAGAGGACCAGGTGACCGGTCTCCGCCGCGCTGATCGCGAGTGCGGTGGTCTCCAGATCCCGCATCTCGCCCACGAGAATGATGTCCGGGTCCTGGCGGAGGGCGTGCTTGAGACCGCTGGAGAAACTGGGCATGTCGGCCCCGAGTTCCCGTTGTTCGATCAGGGACTTGTCACTCTCAAAGACGTATTCGACCGGGTCCTCGAGGGTGAGGATGTGCTTTCGGTACCGCTCGTTCATCGCCTGGATCATCGCGGCGAGCGTGGTGGACTTCCCGGAACCGGTGTCGCCGGTGACCAGCACCAGGCCACGGGGCAGGTAGGTCAGGCGTGAGATCACTTCGGGCAGGTTCAACTGGGCGAGAGGCGGGACCGAGGTCTTGATGCCTCGAAGCGCCATCGCGACCCGACCCTTCTGAAGGTGGGCGTTGACTCGATATCGCTGCAACTCCGCGACCTCGTAGGAGAAGTCGAGGTCGGATTCCGAATCGAAGGTCTTCAACTGTCCCGGACTCACCATCTGCTCGAGGGCCCGACGGAGTCCGTCACCCGTGAGGGCGGGACATTCCATCTCTCGCATCACGGTGTGCACCCGCATCATCGGCGGATGATCCGCGACGAGGTGGATGTCTGACGCGTCCTGTTCGAACGCCTGACGGAGAATGTCGTTGAGATGCATCGGCCGCTCCAAGCGGACGTCGCCCGACGCCCGGTACGGAGGGGATCGACCGTTCAGGGGGCCATATTCAGTGCAACGCGAGGCAATCCGGCACAAGAGCCGGGGTGGACCGACGATTCGGGTCGGTCCGATTCGGAGCGTCCGACTCAGGAGGTCGCGGGGTCGGTCTCGCTTCCGTTGGGAGCGTTCTCGTCATCGGAACCCACGTTTTCGGCGGGGAGCACCGGATCTGCGGGTCGTACCAGCCGAAAGGTCCCGGAACCGGAGAAGGACTCCGTGGGTCTTCGAATACCGGCGTCGAAGAGAATCTGTCCCAATAATCCGGGGGCCTGATATCGAACTCCGCCATCGATCCGCCAGCGGAGCTCATCCGCCAGATCCACTCGTGCGGAAAGATCCGAGGGGAGGAGCATCGAGGCGGGGACCACCATGGTCACGGTGTCACCCCCTGGCAGGGTCTGGAGGGCGGCCCAGCGTCCTTCGAAACGTCCGACTCCGTCGACTTCGAAGACGTAGTCGAACCGCTCCAGGGGAATGTCCTTGGTGCTGGGATTCGTGACTTCGAGTTCCACGTTGTAACCCGCGGCCTGCGCCGCACCCTGAGGACCGGAGACCACGATCGGTCGGGCCGCGATCGGTCGTACCCTGGGGGCGGAACCGCAGCCGCCGAGCACGAACATCACCAGGAGCGGCATCGCGGTGATCTTCGAACTCGCCTTGAATCGTCCGGGCATGCTCATGCCCGTACTCTAAACGCCCTCGCGGCCGGCGGGGCGACGGTTGACGGCATCCGAGCCCGCGGAATGAGAGGGTGACCGAAGTCCGGCTGCGTCTCGCGTGATCTGCGGGGTCGGGAGCCGGGGGAAAACTGTGCTTCAGAAGTCGCGACTCTCGATTTCCACCCTCGGCATTGGCGTACCGTACGGGTGTTCGTTCCTTCGACTCCGATCCCTGCATTTCGGATGATCCGAGCATGCAACGCCGCATCAGAAATTCGAGTTCCACGTCGACCCGAGCCCCCGGATCGTTGGCTTCGTGGGGAGCCGGGGTTCTCCTGTCGGCCTGTCTCCTCGCTCCAGGGGTTCAGGGACAGGTGACCGATCTGGCGCCGGTGGTGATGGATGATTCGCCGGTCGCCGAGCGGGCGCTCGACGAAGCCACCTCCCAGGCCCGGGACAATCCCGCCCGCACCGCGGAACTGGCGGCGGACCTGCTCGATGAATACGGCGATCGCGTCGTCGCTCGGATCGAAGATCCGGATGCGTTCGAGTCGGTGAGATCCCGGGTGATCGATCTGTTGCTTTCCCAACCGGGGGTCCTCGCCGCCTGGCAACGGGAAAAAGACGCCGAAGCCGCGGCCATGCTCGTCGACGCCGGTGCCGATGCGGTCTTCCAGCGGCGACCGCTCACCGCGGCGGGTCTGGAGGCCGGCCTTCGAATTGCCCAGCGGTTGATCGAGACCGGACGCGCCGGAGGAGGACTTCGACTGCTGGCCACCCTGGAGCGCTGGCCGGATGCGGCGTCCGCAGGGAAACGCTTCGGCGTCCTGCGAGCATTGGCCTTGGTCGATCTCGCCCGCCGTGAGCCGCAGGCGATCGCGGCTCGAGATCAGTCGATCCAGGAGTTGGCGGTGGGGGATCCGGACGCCGCGCGGCGTCTTCGAGCCATCGTGGATGCCACCGCGGATGAGGAGCAGCCGCTCGGACCTCCGTCTTTTGCGACCGTGCGGGACCGAGACTGGACTTCGCTCTGGCGTCTGCCGCTCACCGATTCCCTGTTCCGGCGAAAGACGACCGACACTTCCACCGGGCGGGTGCTTTCCCGGTCCGGTCGGGACACGAGTTTCACCGAGGGGACCTATCTGGTCACGGTTCCCGCGGTGATCGACGACCTGGTCATCGTGAACGAGGGTTTTCTGATCGAAGCGGTGGATCGATACACCGGACGCCTTCGCTGGTACCGGGAATACGGAAATTCCCGAGGCATCATGCCCAGCAGCTACCCCTCGGATCTCACCGAGATCGTGACCGCGGACGGCGAGGCCTACACCGTCCTCGGACACTCCTTCGGAAACGACCGGGCCGGTGACGGAGCGGTGATCCGGTTCGATCCCGCGACCGGACGAGAGCGGTGGAGGGTTCGTCCCGATCGCCTGGACGACGATCCGCAACTCGAGGATGCGGAAGTCGCGGGTCCTCCGTTGGTGGTGGGCGACCTTCTCGTGCTTCCCCTCCGGAAGATCACCACCCGATTCTTCACCATCGACCTGGTGCTGGCCCTCGATCGCGTGGATGGACGATTCCGATGGCTTCGAACGATCGCATCCAGCGGGAGCGTCCGTGCCGCCTCCGGGAGACCCGTCGCGATGCTGGCCGAACTCGACGGTGACGTCATCGCCACCAGTGCCGCGGGAGGGATCGCGCGACTCGACGGACGAACCGGTGAAGTCCGTTGGCTTCGTCGGGATGACGTACCCCTCCGACTCCAGATGGCTCGAGGTCGGGGCTGGGAGATCGGGGGAGCGGTGATCTGTGATCGTGGCATCGCGACTTTGAATTCCGCTCGCACCCAGTGGTTGCTGCTCGACCCCGAGAATGGATCGGTGATCTTCTCCCGACCGGTCGGGCCCGCGACCATCGCCGGCGCGGCGACCTGGCTCATGGTGCTCCCGGGCGTCCTCGATGGTGCCGATCTGATTCTGGCGATCGGCCGCAACAGCCTCATCGCCATCGACCCCTCTCGGCCGGACCGTCCGGTGTGGAGTCTCCGAGAGACATTGGTCGCGGCGGGAATGGTGGGAACGAGCAGCAGCGGTTGGAGACCTCGCGGGCGGGTCTTCCCCCTCGCCGATGGAATCGTGGTTCCCCTCCAGGACGGTCTCTACGCGGTCGAAGGTGCGACCGGAACGCCAGCCAAACTCCTCACTCTTCCGGGCCCGTCCAACCCGGTGGTCACCGAGGACGGGATCTACACCGCAGGGTCGCGAGTCCTGGGGGCCGCGATGCCGATCAACGAGGCGATCACCGCCTTGGAGAATCGGATCCGGAATGCACCAGACGCGATTCCGCAGGCTCTGGCCCTGCTGGAACTCTCCGAACGACTGGAGCGATGGGATCTGGTCCGCTTCGCCGCGGAATCAGCGGTCGCCGCATCCCAGCGGCTGGACGCGGGCGAATGGCGGAACGAAGTTCTGGATCGCCTTCTCCTGGTGATCGGGCGGACGAATCTGGAAGACGGCACCCTGTTGATCCAACTCGCCGAACAACTGGCGACCGACCCGGCGTCCCGGATCCGTCTGGATCTGGTCCGGGGTGACTGGCTGGTCGAGCAGGAGCGACCCTTGGAGGCGGCCCGAGCGTGGTTGGGCGTGATCGATCAGCAGGTTCTGGACTCGGTGGAGGTCCTGATCTCCTCCGGCGTTCGCGCGGACGGGAGCATGGCGGCGATCTCACGCCTCCAGTCGCTCTATGCATCCAACCCGGCCGTTCAGGATCGCCTCGCGACCGAAGGAAGGATCGCGGTCGAGGACGCGATCGAGGAGCGAGCGGAAGCCGCCACCCTGATCGCCCTCGCGCGGCGCTATGTGGGATCGGAGTCGGCTCGCCTCGCGGCTTCCCGTGCGATCGAGGTTCTTCGTGACGAGGGGCGACCGGAACTGGCGACCGCGGTGGCGGTGGTGACCGCCCGTGGTTTCGACCGGGAGGATCCTTCACGAAGTCAACTGCTCCTCAAGGCTTCGGAAGCGGTGGCCGATTCGGGACGTCCCGATCTGGCTCGCATGTTGTTCGAGGCGGTTGGTGGCGAACCAGACTCATCATCTTCGCGAATCGAGCGACGCCCTTCCCTGCCGGGCATGCCCGATCGCAGCGAACTGATCGCCGGCACACCGGTCTCGTTGTCAACGTCCGCGGCCCGAACGGCCCCGACCGATGGCATTCTGATGGAGAAGTTGGACGAGGATGGACGCCTCGGTTTCAGCTGGCGGAGGGCCTCGGATCTCGAGCCGGCCTGGGAACTGGTTCGGGACTCGACGCAGGCCGAAGTGATCGGCTGGGATCCGGGCATCCTTCTCTGGGAAGGAGGCGACGGACCGTCGCCTCGACTGACGGCGATCGACCGGGGGGATGGCACGATTCTCTGGTCCAGCCCACGGATGACCGAACTCCTGCCGCCGTCGACTCGATTGATGGCGACGGCGGATGGTTTCATGCCGGACGGAACGGCGTTCATGGCAAGCGAGATTCTTCCGATCATCAGTGACGGTGGAATAGTGCTCGTGCGGAGGGACGGGGCGGTCTCCTGCATCGATCCGGTGGATGGCCGCACCGCGGTCTGGAGTCGGCGGGGGTTGATGAAGCGGGTCTACGGGGCGGCGCTGTTCGGAGGGCTTCTTCACGTCTGGGGGGCGTCGATCGAAGGCGATGGGACGAAAGCGGGGCAGGTCATCAGTCTCGATCCCGTCACCGGGCTCACGCTGTCCCGAAAGAAGATCGAGGACGGCGAAGTCCGCGAGGTGATTGGAGATGACACCGGACGTCTGGCGGTGCTTTCGCCCGATCGGGTGACCATGATCGACCCGATGGGTCGGATGCTGGGATCCAGCGACGGCTGGTATCGCGAGGATCGCGGACTGGCCGCGGCGTCGATCGGCTGGATGTCCAGGAACCAGCTGGTGCTGGTCGACGAGGCCGGCAATGGTGTCACCCTTGATCCGAGATTCGGGACTCCGATTCTCGGAGTCTGGGAACTGACTGACGATGGAGAGCGTCCGACCGGTCGCCTGCTCGAGTCTCGCCGCGTCGGTGAGCGACGGCTGATTCGATATGACGCCCGCATCCTTCTCTACGACGCCGAAGGCGGCCTGATGGGGGCGGACGGCATCGCTCGCAAGGACCGGTCGAACTGGGCGATGATTCCCACCCGGGAGGGGCTGCTGGTGTTCTCCCGAGCGCCTCGGACGGCCCGTCTCATCCACCGGGTGCACCGTCTGGATGACGAACGAGGCCTGCTCGTTTCGGATCCTCCGTTCGATCTGGAGGGGCGGTTCGACGGGGTTTCGGCGATCGATGGCTGGCTGCTCCTTGATCGAATGGGCGAGACCTTCGCCTTGCCGATGGCAGAACCTGTGGGAGTCATGGGCGAGAAGCCTTGACGTTCGCCGATTGATACGGCATCCTTCGCATCCAGCCGACGATCGTGTCGGTGATCAGAGTTGCGTCCCAGGATCCGAGCCATGCCCACTCTCCTCGAACCGATGCCCGATCTCATTGACGTCAAGGTGCCCACTGGCATCACCTTCGTCCGGGAAGCCCAACCCGTGCTTCCGGATTTCCTCCAGCCTGCCGTCGGCGAGCCGATGCCTTCGGTCGTGGGCTGGAGCGATGAAGATGGCGACGAGGATCCCTACGAAGGCTTCTACGACGACGAGGATGATGACGACGAGGAAGAAGACGACGACGAGGACGACGACGACGACGATAAGGAAAAGAAGAATTCCGACGATGGCGAGAAGGACCGCGACGAGGAACACGACCGAATCGAGGACGAAGACGACGAAGAAGATGACGACGACGACACCTTCTTTGAAGATGACGACGACGACGACGACGACGAAGATGACGAAGACGAAGATCTGTGATCCGGGAGGTGCCTCCCTCGGATTCCACTCCCGAGCGGACGCCACAGATCATTTGCGGGGACACCCGACCGAGTCGGGGCACGGGGTCATCGCTCGGGTTCAGCCGTCCGGAAGCCTGGCGCTGAAGACTTCGTACCGCCCGTCGGCGGGACGGAAAAGAAGCAGACCATCATCCGGACCGCCGCGTTGACGCGGAATGGCAGGCTCCCGGGTCAGTGGAAGCCGCGACGGAGATCTTCCGGTTCCATCTGCAAGTTCGGTGAGGAGGAGTGACTCCGACGTGGTGGCCACGCCGCGGTCTTCGTCGACCATCGCCGCATTGATCACGCCGTCGGGGAAGGGTCGGACGAGATCGTTCCGGGGACTCCACTCCACCAGTCGCCCGAGATCCGGATGCAGGAAGACGATTCGCGCCGATCGTCCGGGTGGTGATGCCGCGCCGACCTGTGGGGCGAGCATGGCCTGCACCCTTCGCGGAGTGGTTCTGATGGAGATGCCGTGGGTCGAGATTCCGTCCTTGAATCGACTTTCGTCGGTGAGTCGAGTCCAGCCGAGTTCGACCGTGCCGTCTCCGCGGCGGAGGACGAAGAGTGTTCGGCCGTCGTCGGAGAGCACCGGGTCGATCCAGGAGCGTTCCCACCGGGAGGGAAGCACCCAGGTCCCAACCCCGTCGCCGCGGCGGACGAACAGGTCGAATGCCGGTTCATCAAGGGATCGGCGACTCCAGGCCAGGGTGCCGTCGTCGGAAATCGTCGCGAATGCGTCCACGAATCCCTCGTCGACCAGCCAGGTGATCTCTCCCGTCTCCCAGGCGACCCGGCCGATCCGTCTTTCGCCGTTGGGCAGTGGTTCCTCGACCAGAAATCCGCGGGAATCGGTCGCCCGCCCGAGCAGCCATGACCTTTTCAATTCGTGCCGGAGCCGAAGCCCCTTTTCGTCATCGACCTCGTAGACGCGGAACCACGCGGCGGCGGGTGGCTCCGCGGCCGAGGTCGCGAGAATCGCGGGCCACTTCGGGGCTGCGCCCGCCCGTACCGCGATCAGATCACCTTCGGGGGAGACGAGTGGGATCGAGAAGTCGTCGTATTCGACGAAGCCCAGGGAGTTCCACTGGAAGCGGGCTCCGAGATCCGTTGCTTCACCATCCGGCTCCAGGCCCGTCTCCGGCAGGAGGTATCTCCCCGATCCTCGAGTGACCTGCTCCACGACGCAGCCGGGAAGCGATCCAAGGGTGATCGCGCCGAGCAGGACCGTGAAGCGAGCGGATGTTCCCTTCACTTCTCGTTCGGCGTCGCCTTGGACTCACCGCCGGTGGTGGGGGCGGTCGGAGCGTCGTCGGCATCGTCTTCCATACGATCGAAAAAGGCGGTGTCGACGAGTCCACGGGACATCTCATCCAGCGGCTTGCTGAGTTCTTCGAGTCGGCGGACGTCCTCGGAGTTGTAGTTGCTGTCGTTCTCATCCGGGTTGTCAACCACGATCGGGGTGACGAAGATGATCAACTCGCTCACCGACTTCGCCTTTTCAGTGCTT
>NYWY01000036.1 GCA_002685335.1 Planctomycetaceae bacterium | reverse complement strand
TCGAGGCCGCGTGCGATCGCTTCTTCGCAGTCCGTGGTGTCGCAGTCTTCGGGGTTCGCGAAGCCCGGCGTGTCCGCCCGGGCCTCGTCCGTCGCGCTGAACGTGCCGATGCCCCAGGTTCCTTCGTCGAGGTTGCAGACGTAGGCGTGGGCCGGTGAGAAGTCGCCGTCCGGGCCGGCGGTGGCCGAGGCGTAGACGCAGTTGCTGTCCTGGCCACTGAGCCATGCGAGGTCGTCGATGACCTCGGCCCACGGCGCGCTGTCGAGGTTGCAGTCGTCGTCGGCATCGAGGTCGCCCTTCACCGTGCCGGTGAAGTTGTGGACGAGCATCAGCGTCTTGTTCATGGTGTCGTTGAACAGCAGGTCGATGGTCGCATCGGCCACGCCGAGGGTGAACGTGCTTTCGGCGGCCACGAAGTAGCCACTGCTGCCGATGCTGTATCCCGAAAGATTGATGGCGGTTTCGATCGCTCCGTCGGAGTCGTCCGAGACGCTGCCGATCACCACGAGGCTCACGCCGTCGAGGGAGGTTCCCGGAGCGCCGACCAGCTCGAAGTACTCGTCATCATCGGCGCCGGCCTGCTTCATTCGGACTTCCGAGAGTCCCACGCTTGGCGCCGCGTTCTGCGAGAGGCAGTTCTCCTGGGCCAGCGTGACGCAGAACGAATCCCATTCGTCGCTTCCGCAGGCGGGGTCGATGGCCGCGACCAAATCGCAGCACGACCCGTCCGAGCAACCGGGTTCGGTTCGTGCTTCGAAGCAGTTCCGCGGCTCGTCACCACCACACTGGATGGCGGGGCACTCCAGGTTGGGCCCGCCGGGGGTGTCCGCCTCGCCGACCGGGCTGAAGAGGCCGATCGTCCAGGTGCCGTCCGGTGAGCAACGATAGCCGTGGGCCGGAACGAAACTGCCGTCGGGGCCGATGGTGGTGTCCGAGTAGATGAGTTCGCCGCTGCCGAAGGTTTCGATCACACCGAGGCTGTCGATGATCCCGGTCCACGGGGCGGGGCTGTCGATGATGCCGTCATCGTCCGCGTCGAGGTCAAGGGCGGATTCGCCCGTGAAGTTCTCGACCAGGAGGTACGTCACATTGTCGCTGTTCTCGAGGTTCAGTCCGTTCGAGGGAAGGACGAGATCCCCGGTTCCGAGCGTGAAGGACTCCTCGCAGATCGTGAAGTAGCCGCTGGAGCCGATCGTCTGACCGGTGAGGTCGATGACGCATTCCACCGTTCCGCTACCTCCCGAGCCATCGCCGATCACGATGAACCAGACCCCGTCGAGCGAGGAGTTCGGGGTACCCGCGAGTTCGATGAACTCGTCGGAGTCGCTGCCTGATTGGTCGAGGCGATATTCGCTGAGGATCAGGCCTTCGGGGTCGCCTCCGCCGCAGGTGGAGTTGGTCTCACCCGGGTTTTCGTTGCCGCCACCAAGGGCGTCTTGTCCGGCTCGCCAGACGAACGTGTCTTCGCATCGCCAGGCGTGCAGCGGTGGGAAGCCGCTGATCGGACCCACGGTGTTGTCGGAATAGAAGAAGTCGCTGGAGAACCCGTCGGGATTCCCGTCGGCGAGGATGGCCATGTCATCAACCACCACCAGGCCGGCCTTGGCGTCGATGAATCCGTCGTCGTTGAGATCGACGTCATCACCCTGACTCCCGGCGTAGCCGTCGGCGATGATCACGGTCAGGTTGTCGCCCTGTTCGAACGGAAGGTCGGCCGTGAGATCGGCGCTGCCGAGGGTGTAGCTCGAACTGGCGACCACGTAGCGTCCGGTCGATCCGATTGAGCCGGAAAGCGGGACGACGATTTCGACGCCACCATTCGTGGTTGGAGGGAACTGCCCCTCGAGATCGCCGATAACCACGAGTTGCAGTCCGTCGAGCGAGGTACCGGGGTCACCGGAAAGCTCGACATAGCGATCTGCATCCACGCCGGGTTGGGCGATTCGGATTTCTGTCAGTGAGACCTGCGCTGCCGCAGGAACCGCGATGGCGAGGCCAAGAAGGCCGATGAGAGGGCAATGACGCATTCTGGGAGGGCTCCAAACACGTAAGATGACATGCGAATCCGGAATTGAGGCGCAGAGATCGCCCCATTCGACCCCCCAGCGTAGGCAACGGGATTCTGAAAGCCACTGGAATCCGGATCCTAGACAGGAATTCTGAATCATTTCTGGCCGTCCCGGCCGGTATTCACGGGAATTCGGGTCCCGCAAAAAAAACCAAAAGCGATCGAATTCGATCGCTCTCGGTGTGGTTTTGGCGGCGGGTGGGTTCAAACCATCGGGGGTCGGAACCGGTGATCGATCACTTCATCGACTCGCTGTAGTCAGGTTCACTGGCCGCGGGCGCTTCGGGAACGAACTCGACGACCTCCGGCTGCGACTCCGGCATCGCCGTCTCGGGCATGGAGGTCAGACGGATCTCCACGCGACGGTTTCCGGCCGCCCCTCGCGTCCCATTCTCGACCACGGGTCGGAATTCTCCGAAGCCGCCGATCAGGATCCGATCGGCAGAGACGCCGTCCTTCACCATGGCGTCGCGAACCGAAATCGCACGCTGGGCGGAGAGCTGAACGTTGGAGCGGTAGATCGACCCGGAACGGAGGCGGACGTTGTCGGTGTGCCCGATGACCTGGATCTCGAACGCCAGTCCATCGCCGTCTTCCAGGATGTTCGACAAGGCCTTCACCGCGGTGGCGGCATCCGGGCTCAGATCCACGGATCCCATCGCGAAGGTCACGTCGCTGGCGAATTGCAGGGTTCCGGTGGCTTCATCGTAGGCCAGAAGGTCAGGATTCTCGCTGGCAAGACGAAGAAGCTTCTCGTTGAGCTCCGGATTCATGGGGCCGAAATCGAGGGCCTGAACCTGACCGAGGAGTCCCTCGAACTGGGTCTTGAGTCCGGAGATCTGGTCGTTCTGGCCGCCGATCTGCAGTTCGGCCTGCTCCAGTTTGGTGACGTAGTCCTGCATCTGACGTTGGAGCGATGCTTCGTTGGCACGCATCCGCTCCGCGTCCTGGCGGGCCTTGATGCTCTGCTGCTCCTTCGCCCGGTAGGCGGTCAGGAGATCGTCGTACTTCTCCTGCGGCACGCAACCGGCGGTGGCGATGGCGACAGGGGCGAGAAGGAGAATGGCTCGGCGCATGGGTGGTTCCCGAATGGGCCCTGGAATCGGTGGGCAGGCAAGGGCATCGCGGCGCGCGATGCGTCAGTGTGCGAGAGTGTACGGAGAGCCCGCCGACGGCGAGGCACCACGTCTGGAACCCATCGACCGAACCCATGCCCTCGCTTGAACCGCCGATTCCTCTCTCGCCCGTTTCCGGCCCCGATTCGGGGCGACGTCTGCTGCGAGCCACCGCCGCTGCCGATGCGGACGGGGTGATCCAGCCCGCCCATCTGCTGGTCGAGGGTGGGCGGTTGCTGGCGGTCGGAAGCCCGGCGGACGTCGGCGAATCCGATCTCGAGATCACTGATCTCGGCTCCATGGTGGTGATCCCGGCCCTCGTGAACGCCCACGTGCACCTCGATCTCACCGAGGTCGGCCCGATTTCGATCGAATCCGGTTTCGAATCCTGGTTGGACGAGGTTCGATGCCGGCGGCCGTCGGATCCCGAATCGACCACGGCCGCGGTCGGGGCGGGCATCACGGCCTCCCTCATCGGCGGCGTGGTCGCGGTGGGAGACATCGCCGGGGCGTTCGGGCTTGACGCGACCCGAGCCCTGGCCGCCGGCCGATTGGGCGGAACCTCGTTCGTCGAGGTGTTCGGGATCGGGCAACGCCTGTCGGCGGGGACGGCGGCGGTCGATCGAATCGCCGGGGATCCCGACCTTCGAGGCCTTGAACGTCCCGGTTTTCGCGTCGGCATCTCGCCCCACGCCCCGTATTCCTGCGGCGTGGAGGTCTACGAACGAGCCGCCCGCACCGGGCTTCCAGTGACCACCCACCTGGCGGAGACCCCCGAGGAGGCGGCGTTCACCCGGAACGCCTGTGGCCCCTTCGTCGATCTCCTGCGTCGAGTCGGAAGCCTCGGCGACGGCGACCCGCGGGAAGCGCTCGGCGTGCCACCCGGTGAGATCGGGCCCCATCCGATCGATCTGCTCACCCGCATCCGCCCGGTGGTGCCCTGGCTCGTGGCGCATCTGAACTACCCGACGGAACCCGATGAACGGGATGACCCCGAGGTCGACGACGTCGTGTTCCAGCGGCGGGCGACCGCGTTGCGTGACCTGGGGGCGAGCGTCGCCTTCTGTCCGCGAGCGTCTCGCTTTCTCGGGCATCCGAGGCCGGGGCGGGAGGGCCATCCGTGGCGAAGACTGCTGGCCGCCGGGGTGCCGGTCGCCCTGGGAACCGACGGCATGCCCTGTCTGGACACGCCCACGCGGCTCTCGCCCCTCGATGATGTCCGACTGCTTCTGCGGGACGGTGCGGAGCTGACCACCGTGTTGGGCATGGCCACCACCGCCGGAGCGAAGGCTCTCGGCCTGCGGGCGGATTCCTTCCGGCTCTCCCGCGGCGGAGCGGCGGGGCTGATCGGACTCCCGTTTGATTCGCAGACGGACGTGTCGAGCTCCTCGATGCTGGGGGAGGCGTTGGGATCGGAAACCGGGGATCCGATCTGGATCACCCCGCCGGGATTCGAGGAACTCGGTTGATTCCCACGCTGCCGGACCTGTCTCGGCCCGCCCTCGAACTGGCGCCGGCGCTGCTCGGGGTTCGTCTGGTCCGGGTCGACGAGGCCGGCGTCCGACGGGTCGGCACCATCGTGGAGACCGAGGCCTATCCCGGGGGCGCCGATCTGGCGAGCCATACCAGCGGCGGCCGTCGAACGCCGCGAACCGAATCGATGTATCTCGAGGGTGGCCATGCCTACGTCTATCGAATCTACGGCATCCACGACTGCGTGAACGTGGTCTCCGGACGGTCGGGATCCGGGGAGGCGGTCCTGCTTCGATCCATCCGGCCGGAGTCCGGAATCGAGGCCATGCGGGAGGACCGTCCGGGCATCGTGGACCGGGATCTGGCTCGCGGTCCGGGTCGCTTGTGCAAGGCCCTCGCGATCGGACGGGACCTCGATCGGATTCGCTTCGGATCCGGGCCGATGTCACTGGAGGCCGGCACCGCGTTTCCACCCGCCGAGGTGGTCGCCGCCCCCCGGGTCGGTATCGATCGCGCCGGTGAATGGGCCGCCCGGCCGTGGCGTTTTCTTGCCGGCGATCCGTTCTGGTGGTCGGTCCGACCACGGCGGGACGCGGTTCTCGACCTCGACCCCGGCCGGTCGGGGTAGGATCGCGGTATGAGTGATTCGAGCACCCCAGGCCAGGAACCCTCCGAAGACCCGTCCTCCGCGACGGGAGGCCCCGCCGCCGACTGGGGGAGCGCCTATCCGGTCGAGGCCTTCGACTTCGTCCGGGAAGGACTTGACCACACCGTGCATTCGCTGCACGGACCGATGGTCGATCTGGACGAGCAGCAGGATCGGCACGTCGATGGACGGCAGCTGAGCCTCGGCCTGCGTGATCATGCCATCCGTCGTTTCGGCCTGCTCGCCCACCCGGTCTTGAGCAATTGGAACATCACCCGCAGCGACGATTTCGGCCGAATCGTCTACGCGATGATCCAGCAAGGCACCATGAGCCGCACCGATCGTGACCGGCTCGAGGACTTCTTCGGGGTGTTCGATTTCGACGTGGCCTTCTGCGACGAGGCGGTCGAGGACGTGCTCCGCGAATTCCGCGATGAAGAACGGGTCCGCGGGTAGTCTCTCGACGTGAACCAAGACCATCCGAAATCCCGCCCCGATCCGGACGCCGAACCGCCGCACGAAGATCTGGCCCGGATGCATTTCTGGCGGATCCAGTCCGTCCGGGACATCCTGGTCATCGTGCTCGCCCTGACCGTGGTCTGGCTCGGCTACCGAATGAGCGCGATCACGGTGCCGCTTCTGGTCGCCCTGGGACTGGCCTATCTCTTCGAACCGGTGATCAGCGTTCTGCAACGAAAGCTGAAATGGCAACGGACCGCGGCGGTCTCGTTGATTCTCGGGCTGTTCATGACCGGGGTGATCCTGGTCGCGGTTCCGGTGGGCGTGGTGGTGGTGGGGCAGACCGCCTCGTTCGTGCGGAACGCGGCCACCGGCCGCTACGCGGACGGATTGGACAAAGCGATCGCGATGTTGCCGGAGAACGCCCGGGCCGACGTCCAACGGGGCAAGGACTGGATCGAAGAGGCCCTCCCCTGGTCGGCCCGAGTCTTCGGTGACGACAAGCCGACCGAAGATCCCGCATCGGCCGCCGAGCCCGTGCCCGGGAATCCGGCCGCCGATCCCCAGTCCACCCCGACAGTCGAATCCGTATCCCAGACCGCCGCGGACGCTGCGCCCGCGGAGGATCCGATTTCGGCGCCCCAGGAGCGGGCGTTGCAGGCGATGGTCGAGGCCGAAGTGGCTCGACAGCTCGCCGCTCAGGGAGATCCGCTGGGATTCCTCGGAAACGGCTCGTCCGATGCCGCCTCCACCGGGGAACCTCGAAAGCCCTGGGCCTTCGGCACGTCCGCCTTCGACCTGGTCGGAGCGGGAGCCCGGCGACTCTGGGGAATCGCCCTCGGCGTGGTCGAACTCGGACTGGTGGTCTTCCTGGTGCCGTTCTACTTCTTCTTCTTCGCCACCGCCTATCCCCGGGTGCTGGAGTTCGCCCGTGGACTGGTTCCGCGGGAACACGAGGAAACGGTCTTCCATCTCGTGGGGGAGATGGACCGCGCCGTCTCCGGTTTCGTTCGGGGTCGGCTGGTCATCAGCTCGATTCTGGGCGCCATCTTCGCCATCGGCTGGTTGATCGTCGGCGTTCCCTACTCGCTCGCCCTCGGCCTGCTGGTGGGGGTCTTCTGTGCGGTCCCGTACCTCTCGGTGATCGGGGTGCCCATCGCGATCGGGCTCCTGGTGGTGGATCAGGTCTCGCTGCCGGAAGCGGATCGATACGCGTGGTGGGGCCTGTTGCTCTGGCCCACCCTCGTCTACATGATCGGCCAGTCCATGGACGACTGGGTGCTGACTCCGTTCATCCAGGGCAAGGCGACGGATCTCAATCCAGTCGCGATCGTGGTCGCGGTGCTCGCGGGCGGAACCCTGGCCGGGCTCTACGGAATGTTGCTTGCGGTGCCGGTGGCGGCCTGCGTGAAGATCGCGCTTCGCGAACTTCTCATGCCACGCATTCGGGCCTGGGCCGACGGCCGAGCCCGCGATCCACTCCCCGGGGGTTGAGAACCGGGTGGGGTCAGCGTCGCTTCTTTCGCTGCTTGTAGCCTGATTTCACGCTCTGGGTCCGAGTCGAGCCTCGGCTTCCGAGGCCGGGAATCCCTCCGGCGCCACCCATGCCCCCGGCCCGGCCCATCTCCCGGGCGGCGGCCATCCGTCCCTTCATTCCCATGCCGGCCATCTGCTGGGTCATCTTCTGAACCGATTCGAACTGCTTCACCAGGCGATTGACCTCGCTCGGCTGGGAGCCGCTGCCCTTGGCGATCCGCCGACCTCGACTCTTGTCCAGGAGTTTGATCTCCTCACGCTCGGCCGCGGTCATCGAATGGACGATGCCCTCCAGCCGATCCAGCTGCTTCTCGTCGATTTCGACGTCCTTCATCGCGGAGCCGACGCCCGGCAGCATGCCGAGGATCTGCTTCATCGGCCCCAGCTTCCGAATCGTCCGCATCTGCTTCAGGAAGTCGTCCATCGAGAGACGGCCCTTGGCGAGCTTGTCGGCCATGGCCTCGGCTTCCGCCTCGTCCACTTCGTCCCGGGCCTTCTCCACCAGGCTGACCACGTCGCCCATGCCGAGAATCCGTCCCGCGATCCGCTCCGGATGGAATTCCTCGAGGGCATCGAACTTCTCGCCCACGCCGATGAACTTGATCGGCGCTCCGGTGACCTGACGCACGGAGAGGGCCGCGCCGCCGCGGGTGTCGGAATCGAACTTGGTCAGGATCACGCCGTCGACCGCGAGTCGGCCGTGGAAGGCCTTGGCGCTGTTCACCGCGTCCTGGCCGGTCATGGCATCGACCACCAGGAGGATCTGATGCGGCGTGAGTGCGGTGTTCACCGACTCCAACTCCTTCATCAGGCTGTCGTCGACGTGAAGGCGACCCGCGGTGTCGAGGATCACCACGTCGTACTTCTCGGTTCGGCCGCGCTGCACTCCACGTCGGCACACCCCGACCGCGGCCCCGACCGCCTTGCCGTACTCGGCGCATTTCTCGGGTTCACCGTGGAAGGCCACCACGCCCTCCCCGGGGGCCTGGGATTCGACGCCTTCCACCACCAGCCGCAGCTGTTCGACCGCGGCCGGACGCTGGAGGTCGGCGGCGACCACCAGCACCCGCTTGCCTCGCTTCTTGAGCAGGGCGGCCAGCTTGCCGCAGGTGGTGGTCTTGCCGCTGCCCTGGAGACCGCACAGCATGACCACCGTGGGACCGGGTTCCACCAGCATCAGATGGCTGTCGACCGGACCCATGAGTTCCACCAGCCGTCGGTGAACGATCTCGATCATCTGCTGACCGGGCTTGAGACTCTCCAGCACCTGTTCGCCCAGCGCGTCCCGGGTGACGTCCTCGCAGAATTTCTTGACCACGTCGTAGTGGACGTCGGCGTCCAACAAGGCGGTTTTCACCTCGTTCATCGACTCCCGAACATTCGTTTCGGAGATCTTGCCCCGGCCGGACAGGGATCGGAAGGCGGAATTGAAACGATCGGAGAGTGCGTCGAGCATGGGTCGTTCGGGGCGGATCGTGATCAGGCCGATTCGAGACGGCCGGACCCTGGGGTGTCGTGAAAGGACGGAGTATACCGGTGGCCGGGCTTGACCCGGACGGACTGTCGCGCCCACCATGTATCAGGCGGGCGTTGACTCCGGGGATCTTCCGACCCACGATGCGGCCGCGGAAACCACACCCTCGAAAGGGAACAACATGCGACGAGCCGTCCTTGAGCGCAGAAGATCCGACCGATTCGGCCACGGAATCCTGCTTCTGGCGATGCTGGTGCTGACCACCATGATGCCGCTGGGCACGAGCGAGGCCCAGTCTCCGTCCGCCTCCGATCGAGGACTGGGCCGGCAGTCGGGGTCCAGGCCGGACTCCATCGCGGTGACTCCCGTGGAGGTGGCACCCGCGGTGGCCGCCGCGGCCGCCGCGAATCAGAACGCAGAGTCCCTCGCTCGCTTTGACGCCCTGCTGGAGGACCGCCTCGGTGCGGCCCTCGCGGCAACGCGGAAATTCACGCTCGTCGCCCGCTCGCGGCTTGGCACGGTTCTGGGCGAACAGGCGTTCGCGGCCAGCGGCTTCGTCGATGCCCGGGACCCGGCGGCGGCCCAATCGATGAAGGTCGCAGGAGTCCGCTGGCTGGCGGTGCCGAGAATCATCGACTTCGAGAACATCGTGCGGAAGCGCCGGTTCGAAGGAATCGATCGCGTGGTCTCCCGGCGAACCATCCGGGCCGCGGTCACGGTCGAAGTGCTTGATTCGACCACCGGCGTGGTGGGGGAGACCGCGACCCTCACCCTGGATTCCACCGACACCGCCGACGAAGACGTCCGGGCCCGCCCGACCGGCGGCGATCCCACCACGGCCCTGATCGAATCCCTCTCCAGCGACTTCGCCTCGCAACTGGCCTGTCGCCTGCTCGACGTGGCCTATCCGGCCACCATTCTCGCGGTCAATGGCGAAACCGTCACCATCAACCGCGGTGACGGTGGTTGCCTGGAAGTCGGGCAGCGCTGGATCGCCTCCGAGCGGGGTGCCGCCTTGATCGATCCGGACACCGGGGAGAACCTCGGCTACGACGAACGTGATATCGGTGCGATCGCAGTGACCCGAATCGAACCTCGCCTCGCCCGGGGTCGGATCATCACGGGTGCCATCGGAGCCGGTGCGGTCCTCCGCCCGGTGCCGAAGGTCTGGCTGCCCGACGACTTCCAGGCTCCAGCCTCTGGTGCCTCGGATGTTCTGGCGACGCCCGGGTCCGCAGCGGGGTCCGATGGCGGGAGCACCGTGCTCTCGTCGGATCCGCGTTCGGTGCTCGCCGCACTCGGTCCGGTCGCGGTGGTGGCTGAAAGCACCGCCGGAGCGGTTTCTCCAGAGATGCTTGCGGCGATCGAGATCGAGGTCGGGGGCGCCGTCGCCGGCACCGGGGTCCGCGTGGTGAATCCCGGCGAGGTACTGGCCGCTCGGAGTTCGGGACCGGGCGAGCCGGACGATGACGCGTCTTTGGTTCGACTGGCGGAGGCCGTCGGCGCCGACTGGCTGCTGGTCACCGGTGTCGCATCCGCCGGGGACGACTCCTCGGACACGGTGGTGGGCGGTCGGAAATACCGTCGAATCTCCCGCTCGATCCGAGGATCCTGGCGCCTGGTCGCGGCCACCGATGCCGCGTCGATCGCGGGCGGGCCGTTCAATGGCGTGGCGTCATCGATGGAGGCGTCGGACAACCGCGGAGTGGCGACCTCGGTGAATCGCGATCTGGAACAGCAGGCGGCGACCGCGGTGGGATCCACCATCGCGACGGCCCTCGCGGCGGACGCCCCGGAAATCGCGCGACGCCGTGGAGATGCGGCCGCGCCCGCGGCGGTCGGCTACGTGCGGGTCGAAGCGGTCCTCGACGGACTGGTGGTTCCCGAGATCGTGCAGGATGAGCAGGATCGCTGGGTGGTGGGGAACACCAGTCTTCCGGTTCTCGCCGGCGGGGCGGAGGTGGCTCTGGACGGATTCGTGGTCGGCTCCACGCCGAGCGTGATCGATGCCCGGCCCGGCCCGCACCGCCTTACCCTCACTCGACAGGGCGTGCAGTCCTGGTCCCGATCCATTCGCGTCACGGGGCGTGAGAAAGCCGATCCGCAGGTCATCCGCGCGGGTCTGCAACTCGACGCGGAAACCCGGGATCGCTACCTCTCCAACGCAGTCGCGATCGAAGGACTCAAGGAAGGTGCGGCACTGACCGCGGCCCAGGTCGAAGCGATCCGGGGATTCGCGACGTTCCTGAAGCAGAGCGGGTACCGAATCGATCGACGAAGCGATGATTCGATCAAGATCGACAGTGACCAGGTTCCCCAGGTGATGCAGCAGAACTCCTTCTGGAGCCGTTGGTGATTCGATCGCCACGAGATCCGGTCGGCCGATGCCGCTTCGATGGCCTCCGGTCGCTGGCCATCGGTGCGTTCCTCGGATTCGCCGGAGGTTGTGCCAATCACAACGATCGATCCCAGGCCTACCTCGCGGAACTGGATGCGGGCCGTTGGGACGCGGCGGTCGTCTCTGCGACCCGGAACGTCGCCAACGGCCCCGAGCGGAACGTGGTGATCGATCACCTCGAACTCGGAACCCTCGAGGGGGTCGCGGGCCAATGGGGGGGCAGCGACTCGTCGCTCGGTCGAGCATGGGAGGCGATGGAATCGTTCGGTGAACCCGGAGACCCGAAGTTCCTCGACAACCTCGCCGCGATCGCGGTCAACGAACGGGCCCTTCCCTACATGGGCGGCTCGACCGATCGCACGATGTGCGCCACGCTCCGAGCCCTCGACCGACTCGCGGTCGGGGATCTGGAAAACGCCCGGGTGGAACTCAAGCGGGCGCAGTTCGCCCAGGAAGACGCCGAAGCCCGGTATCGAACCCGCATCGAGGATGCGCGGACGAAGATGGAATCCAAGGAGCGCAAACTCTCGTCGATCGAGGATTCCGCCCAGTTCCAGTCCGGCGCGGATGACGCCTGGGGCGGGCTTGAGGAACGATTCGCTCCCTACCGGGGTTGGACCGTTCCGTTCACCGACTGGCTCACCGCCGTGCTCCTGCTCGTCGACGGCGCCGGAAGCGGAGATGAAAACCAGGCCATCGATCTCCTGCGACGAGTCGGCGGAGTCGTCGGTCCGAATCCCGCGATCGAATCCGACCTCGCCCTGGCGTCCGCCACCACCCGCCGAGGTCCCCAGGTCTGGGTGATTCTGGGCTCCGGGCTCGCCCCCGAGCGTGAAGAGGTGAGTTTCCGAATACCCGCCTTCATTCCTGAGATGCCGTTCATCTCCGTGGCCTTTCCCAAACTCGTCCAGTCCCGGTTCGCCGCGGTGAGCGGCGTGATCGAGGGCACGGACGACACCCGGGTCGAACTACAGGAGATCTGCGACATGGGAAGCGTGATCGCCCATGAATTCCAGGCCGAACTCCCTTTGATCACCGGCCGTGCGATCGGGGCGGCGCTCACCAAGGCGGCCGCGACGCTCGCGGCCAACCTCGCGGCTCGGAGCTCGGGCAACGACTGGGCGCTCCTCGCATCGATGGTGGCCACCAACGTCTACGGATACGCCACCACCCTCGCGGATCTTCGAACCTGGCGAACGCTTCCCCGTTCGTGGGCCGTCGCCCGGGTCCCCCGGCCGACCGACGGCCTTCTGCGACTCGGAGGCGCGATCGGAACCCACGAAGTGTCGATTCCGGGGGACGCCGACGCCATGGTGCTGGTCCGAAGCATCCGAGCCGGCGGTCCGGCCTCCATTCACGCCTTTCCACTCGTCCAGAAGCAGGCGGCGCCGATCTCGGCCGGCCCGCGGTCGTCCTCACCGTCCTCCGGAGATGCCCTCTGATGTCACGTCTCAGATCCTCAACGTCCCTCCGGGGTGTCCGTCCGCTGCTGGCCCTGACCGCCATCGCGGTCCTCGGAGGTTGCTACGCGAACACCATCACCAGCAATCAGCGGATCATCAAGGATGGTTGGCTGGCCAGTCACGCGAGCGTTCGCGTGGTTCGGGAAACCGAGGTCAGCGACGACCTTCTTCGAGTCGATGTCGAGGTGGAGAACACCCTTCCCTACGACACCCGCTTCAACTACCGCTTCGAATTCCTCGACGATGAGGGCCGCATGCTCTTCAGCCCGACCAGCGGGTATCGCCAGGAACAGGTCGCCGCGGGAAGTTTCATCACCATCACCGGAACGGCGACCAATCCGCAGGCCTCCGATTTCCGACTGACCCTCACCAACGCCAACTGAGCCCGAATCCGGCCATCGATTCCTGGAGTCCAGCATGAACCATCGACCTCTTTTCATCCTTCTCGTTGTGGCCGCCGCCGGCGCCTGCGGGTGCCAGCAGAACGCGCGCGTCGTGACCGATGATCGCGACAAGATCATCTCGATCGATCAACTCGACGTGCAGGACTGGTCCAACGCCGCGGATCAGTGCGTCCAGCAGCTGCTGGCCAGCAACGCGCTTTCCAACGCGCCGACCTCGCCCGCCCGGGTCGAGGTGACCCGGGTGGTCAACGACACCACCCAGCGGATCGACACCGACCTCCTGACCCAGAAGGTCAAGATCGCCCTTCAGCAGTCCGGCAAGGTGGCGTTCGCGAGCAAGGATTCGCGGGCGGGTGAAGTCGCCGACTATCGTGATTTCAAGGCGGGGGACGACGCGCCGCGACTTCCCGACTACGTCCTCAACGGCAAGATCCTCGAGGTCCGCTCCTCCGCGGGTCGGGTCAAGCAGTCCAGCTTCGTCTTCCAGTTGAATCTGGTCGACACCCGTCAGGATCTGGACGCCTGGAGCGGCGAGGCCGAAGTCACCAAGCAAGGCACTCGGAATTCGAGCAACTCCCGCGGCTGAGCGATCGCTCAGCGGTGACGGGCGACCCAGGCCAGGAGGTCCGCGTCGGGCATGCAGTTGATGCAGCCCGACGCGGTCAGCCGGCCGCGGCGTCCGGTGAGCACCCCGTATCGAAGCAGATCAAGATGCTCCGCCCGGTGGGCGTCGGTGTTGATGGCGATCGGACAGCCGGCCTCCACCGCGATGCGCACGTGGGAATCTCGAAGATCGAGCCGCAGAGGATGGGCGTTGATCTCCAAGGCGGTTCCACCCTCCAACGCCGCTTCCACCAGGGCGTGGATGTCGGGTTCGAGACCCTGGCGGGCCGGAATGAGCCGCCCGGTCGGGTGTCCGACGATGGTCACCAGCGGGTGACGAGCCGCCCGACAGAGTCGCTCGGTCGCGAGGGTGGAGTCCTGACGAAGGGCCACGTGCGGGCTGGCGACCACGAGATCCAGCAGGGCCAGGATGTCGTCTTCGTAGTCCAACCGACCGTCGGCGAGGATGTCGACCTCGCTGCCGGCGAGCAGGGTGATTCCGTCGATCCGCTGATTAGCTTCACGGATCGCGTCCACATGGCGTCGCAATCGGTCCTCATCCAGGCCGTTGGCCTGGGCGCTGGACTTGGAATGATCGGTGATCGCCAGCACCGTGCGACCCCGACTGCGAGCCGCCTCCGCCAGTTCGTCGATCGAAAGTCGTCCGTCGCTCGCGGTGGTGTGGCTGTGGAGTTCCGCCCGGATCGCGTCGACGGTCACCAGGTCGGCGGGAACCGAAAGATCGAATTCGCCTCGATCCTCCCGGAGTTCCGGAGGGATCCAGGGAAGTTCGAGGGCCTGATAGATCGCGGCTTCGGTCTCCGCCGCGACTGGTGCGATCCCGCGATCCTGTGGCGGCCCGTCCTCATCGTCCTGCGGAAACAGGCCGTATTCGTTCAGGCGAAGATCGCGGGCGATGGCGCGCTCCCGCAACGCGACGTTGTGTTCCTTGCTTCCGGTGAAGTACATGAGAGCCGCACCCCAGGCGGCCTCGGGCACCACCCGGAGATCCACCTGGAATCCGTCTTCGGTCCGGATCGACGACTTGGTCTCCCCGGCGACCAGCACCGCGGAGACGCCGGGTTGCGCCCGAAAGGCGTCACTCACCATTTGAGGATCGTCCGCAACCACCAGGATATCGATGTCGCCGATGGTGTCGCGACCACGGCGGAGACTGCCCGCATGAGCGATCCGTCGGACCCCGGGAATGGTCTGCAGATGCTCGATCATCGCCTCGGCCAGAGGCAGAGCGTCTCCGATCCGGCGGCGATCTCCCGAAGACTTCATGAACTCGATCGATGCGGTGAGGTTCTCCACCGTCTTGCGGCCCATTCGAGGGAGTGACTCGACCGACCCGTCGGCGATCCGGGCTTCAAGGTCGGCGATGGACTCCACGCCGACTTCGGTCCAGAGTCGGCGGACGGTCTTGGGCCCGAGACCCGGGACCCGCATCACCGCTCGAAGTCCCTCGGGCACTTCGGAGCGCAGGGCTTCGAGTTCGGAGATCGAACCGCCGGTCGCGAATTCGACGATCTTCTTCGCGCTGGAGGCTCCCACCCCATCAAGTTCGCCGAGCCGGACCAGCGGTTTCTCCCCGGTGGCCAGCGGTTCGAGGTCGACGGTCAGGCCCTCGGCCACCCGCGCGACCTTGGTGTGCGCGTTGACCTTGAAGCCGTTGGCCCCCGTGATCTCCAGAAGAGTCGCCATTTCCTCGAAGGCCGCCGCGATGTCGCCGTTGAAAGTCATGACGCCATGGTAGGGACGGGGGAACCGCGAGACCTCCAGGACCCGGCGGACCGGAGGTCAGCCCACATCGCCCAGACCCAGGGAGTCGCCGTAGGTCGCCATGAGTCGCCGCCGGACCGAGGTCGCGTCCGGAGCCAGCAGGGCGTGGTCCCGATCGATCCACGCCGCGGCATCCTCCCGCGCGATGCGAAGGAGATCCAGATCATTGGCCAGATCCGCCACCCGGAACGGCGCCAGTCCGGACTGCCGGGCGCCGAAGAGTTCCCCGGGGCCCCGGATCTCCAGATCCAATTCCGCGATGCGGAAGCCGTCATCGGTCTCGCCGATCGCGTCCAGGCGACGCTGTCCGTCCTCGGTGGTCGGCTCGCCGATGAGGGCGCAGATCCCGCGTTTGCCACCGCGTCCCACCCGGCCCCGAAGTTGATGGAGCTGGGCGAGGCCGAACCGTTCCGCATGTTCGATCACGATCATCGTGGCATTGGGCACGTCGACCCCGACCTCGATCACCACGGTGGCGACCAGGACGTCGAGCTCGCGATCTCGGAAGGCGTTCATCACTGCCTCCCGCTCGTTCGCCGCGAGGCGTCCGTGAACCACGCCGACCCGGCAGTCGGCGAGCGGCCCGGCGACCAGGCGTCGGCGATGTCCCTCCACGTCGGCGAGGCCGGCATCCGATTCCTCGACCGCGGGCACCACCACGAACCCCTGTTCCCCGGCTCGGACCCGCTCCGCGAGAAAGCCGTAGACGTCCTCGGACTTCTCCGGTGTCCCCACCCGGGTCACGGTGGGCGTGCGTCCCGGAGGTCGTTCGAGAATGGTCGAGACGTCGAGGTCGCCGAAGATCGTCAGGCTGAGGGTTCGAGGGATCGGAGTCGCGGTCATGACGAGGACGTGCGGCACGTGTCCCGCCTCGTCCACCCGTCGGAGTCGGGAGCGTTGCTCGACCCCGAACCGATGCTGTTCGTCGATGATCGCGAGTCCCAGACGCTTGAAGTCCGTGCCTTCGGAAAAGAGCGTGTGGGTGCCGATCAGCAGAGGAAGGGTTCCCGCCCCCAGCCGTTCGAGAATGTCTCGCCGCTCGGACGGCGGGGTGGCGCCGGTGAGCAGGCCGACTTCGACCGAGGCTCCCTCCAACAGGCGGGAGATCGAGGCGTGATGCTGCTCGGCGAGGATGCCGGTCGGGGCCATCAACGCGGCCTGATGCCCGCGAGCGACGGTGAGGAGCATGGCGTAGACCGCCACCGCGGTCTTGCCACTGCCCACGTCCCCCTGCAGAAGTCGGTTCATCGGTCGTTCGGAACCGAGATCCGCCGCGATCTCCCCGCACACCCGGTTCTGATCCGGGGTGAGTTCGAAGGGGAGTCGGCTGCGGATCCGAGCGTCGATCTCATCGTCCCGCTCGAGGCGGGCGGCTCGCAGGGTCGAGCGAAGATGACGACGTTTCATCATGACGCCGAGTTGAAGGAGGAGCAGTTCGTCGTAGGCGAGCCGTCGCCGTCCCGCGGCTGCCGCATCCCGGTCGACGGGGCGGTGGACCTGTTCGTAGGAGCGGGCGAGCGGAGGCAGGGCGCGGGCCCGCCGCAGGGCGGCCGGAAGCGGATCCACGATGCCGGATCCCGCGGCGAGGATGTCCAGCGCCGCCGACGCGAAGGCTTCGATCCGCTGGGAGGAGAGATCCTCGCTCGCGGGATACACCGGTCGCAGCCGCTCATCCCGGGCGCCCTCGACCTCCTCCGCGACCTGCCACTTGGGGTTGGCGATCTGGAGGTAGCCCTTCCATCGTTTGGCCCGTCCCTCGACCACGATCTCCAGGCCCGGTCGCAGTTTCCGCATCAGCCAGGCCGCGTTGAACCAGGTCAGGCGGAGGGAGCCGGTCGAGTCCTCGATCGTCGCCTCGATCCGTGGGCGTCGTCCGGGCACCGTGCGGATGGCCGCGATCTCTCCTCGTACCGAAACGTTGGCGGCGTCCTCCTCACCGGGCAGGGACTCCTCGATCTCCTCGATCGATGCCTCGGCGTGCTCGTATTCGTAGCGAGCCGGAACGTGGTCGAGCAGGTCGCCGACGGTGATGATGCCGAGCCGGGCCAGCGCAGCGGCGACTTTCGGCCCGACTCCGGGGAGGGCGTCGACGGTGGCATGGATGTCGAGTGGTGAATCGGACGACATGGCGGCTCGGGTGCCCCGTAGCATACGGCTGTGGCGAAACGAACCCCATCCACCGGCCAGATGTCCTTCACCGATGCGATTCGCGGACTTCGCGACGGCGATTCGGATTCAAGTCCTCCCCCGGATCCCCCGCACCCGCCGGATTCCGAAGCCCGCGGCGAACCGGCGGCGGAGGCTCCGCTCTCGGTCACCGAAGTCTGCCGCCGGGTGAACGACGCGTTGCTGGGTATCGAAGGCGGCCCGGAGATCCGGGTGGAAGGCGAGATCGGCAGTTGCTCGCTCCCGGGACATTGGTACTTCACGCTCAAGGATGAACATGGGTCGCAACTCTCCTGCGCCTTCTTCAGTCCCCGGTATCGCGCCGATTCCGAGACGCCCACCCCACGGGTCGGCATGAAGGTGATCGCCCACGGCCGACCGGAGATGTACGCCAAGGGAGGGCGCCTCAGTTTCATCGCGTCCCGACTTCGGGAGGCGGGACTCGGAGACCTGCATCAGCGGTTCGAACGCCTGAAGTCGGATCTCCGTGATCGTGGCTGGTTCGACCCCGGTCTCCGGGTGGAACTGCCGCCGTTCGCCCGTCGGATCATGGTCATCACCAGTGGAGACGGGGCGGCCCGACGCGATGTCGAAGAGACCGCGAGACGTCTCTGGCCCGGTCTCCAGCTTCTGCTGGTCGCGGTTCCGGTCCAGGGCCAGGCCGCCACGCCGAAGATCGCCCGCGCAATTCGACTGGCCCGGTCCAGGGCCGCGGCGATGGGGGTGGATGCGATCATCCTCACCCGCGGGGGCGGCTCGCTTGAAGACCTCTGGTGTTTCAACGAGGAGACCGTCGCAGCCGCCATCTTCGAATCACGGGCGGACGCGGTGGCCGCCCATCTCGTGGGGGGGCCGCCACCGGTTCCGCTGGTCGCGGCGATCGGCCACGAAAGCGACAGCTCGATCGCGGAGTTCGTCGCGGATCATCGAGCCTCGACCCCCACGCAGGCCGCCATGGTGCTGGTCCCCGACGCCGCGGAACAGTCCGACTATCTCCATTCCCGCCAGGAGCGACTGCGGCTGCTGGCCCAACGGGGGGTTGAACGAGCCCGCGGACGGGTGGACGTCGCGGCTCGGCACGAGATCCTGCGGCGACCGGCACGGATGCTGGATCCGCATCGACGACGACTGGACGAGGGGGGGCGGGGAATCACGACCGCGATGGGGCGTCTGCTGGAGGTCGGCCACGCCCGGTTGGAAAGACTGGAGTCGAGACTTCAGGCGGTGGCCCCCGCCCGAAGCGTCGAGGAGGCGGCCCGCCGCACGGACGTGGCCGAAGGTCGACTGACGCGAGGGATGAACGCGGCGATCGACCGCCGCGACACCCGTCTCGCACATCTGGCGGAACAACTGCGACTCGTCGGCCCCGACTCCGTGCTTTCCCGGGGCTACGCGCTGGTGCTGGACGAATCCGGCCGCCCGGTTCGTGATGCGGAGGCGATGGCGGTTGATGATCGGATCCGGGCGACGTTCGCCCGCGGATCCGTGGTGGCCCGGGTGGAGACGGTCGAAGCCGTGGAAGAGGTAGGATCCGATACATGAACGACGCCCCGCAGACCGATTCCGAGCCGACGCCGGTCACCGAACTCTCCTTCGAGGCCGCCAGCCAGGAGCTCGAGGCGATCATCGATCGGCTCGAGCGGGGAGACGTCCCGCTGGAGACCAGCCTCGATGCCTATGGGCGAGGCCAGGCCCTCCTGGGACGGTGCCGTTCGATTCTCGATCGTGCGGCGACCAGAATCGAGGAGGTCGATCTCGAAGCCTCCCCCGACGAGGGTGATCACGGCGGTGCCGGGTCCTCGATCTCCGGGGACGTGCCCTTCTGATTCCGTTCCAGTCTTTGACCCGGAAATGACACCGTGACCGGTTTCAACCTGGGCAGCCTGCCGTCCTGGCTGCTCATCCTCGCCCCGAAATTGATCACCGCCGCGTTTCTCTTCGCGTTCGGGGCGGCGGTCGGCAGTTTTCTCAACGTGGTGGTCTACCGGGTTCCCGAGGGCCGAAGCGTGGTCAGCCCGCCGAGTCGCTGCCCGAGGTGCGGATGGAGACTCTCCTGGCGGGAGAATGTCCCGATCCTCGGCTGGTTGCTGCTTCGTGGCCGTTGCCGACGATGTCGAGGTTGGATCAGCATCCAGTACCCGCTGATCGAGTTTCTGGTCGGAACCCTTTTCGCCGCGACCTACCTGATCTTCTACGTGGCCGCCGCCGACGGTTGGTGGGAGGACATCGCGGGACCGTGGTGGCGGCTGGGTGGCTTCGGAAGCACCTGGCCCGCGTTCGCGGTGATCATGACCATGATCGCCGGGCTGGTCGCGGCCACCCTGGTCGACGCTCGAACGTTCATCATTCCCGCGGGAATCACCAATGTGATCGGGCTGGTTGCCATCGCCGGCTGGGGCCTGCAGGGCCTGATGCCCGCGCGAGAAGCCATGATCCTGCTGGAGGCCGGGGGAGACGGCCCGTTGCCTCCGGTGGGGTGGCCGGTGGTGGGACTGGTCGCCGGGGCCGCACTCGGCAACCTCGCGTCACTGGCGATGCTTCGGGCGGGGATCCTGACCCGGAGTTTCGCCGATTACGAGGAGTACGTCACCGACGACCAGCCGCTCGCCGACTATCCGCACGGACGCCGGGAGATGCTGAAGGAGATTGCGTTCCTCCTGCCGATCATCGGCTTCGGACTCCTGGGTTGCTGGCTCCTCTCGACCGGTTCCGAGTCGACATCGCCACCGAGGGTGGTGATGTTCCTGGCCTCCGCGGGATCCGGCTTCTTCGCCGGGGCGGCGATCGTCTGGGCGATTCGGATTCTCGGCACCCTCGCCTTCGGTCGGGAGGCCATGGGCATGGGGGACGTGCACCTGCTGGCGGTGGTGGGAGCGACCCTCGGATGGCTTGATCCGATCCGGATCTTCTTCATCGCGCCGTTTCTCGCCCTCGCCTGGATCGCCGGGGGACGAATCCTGTCCCGGTTCGGCGGTCGAGGGGAGCGGGAACTTCCCTACGGACCACATCTCGCCGCGGCGACCCTCCTCGTGGTCTACGCAAGGCCCTGGATCGACGAACTCCAGACGATCCTCTTCCTCCCCTCCGGCTGAACCCGCCTCGCCAGGACGCGGGCGTCGGTACACTCTCTCGACGGCGTCGGAGTCTCCGGCGCCGGGACTCAACTCGATGGAGCTGCGCATGCATGGATGGACACGCTTGGCGACCTTCGCCCCGCTCGCGTTGGTGGCGACCCTCGCCGGTTGCAACACCGATACGAAAATGAATCAGCAGGCCCTGCTCGATGAGAATCGAGATCTGCGAGCCGAGCTTGACCGGACACGAACCAATCTCGACGACGCCGACGCCCGAGCCATGCGGGCGGAGACCGAACTCGGTGATGCCCGGCAGAAGCTGGCGGACGCGGCGGCCCAACCGCCGCTGCCGGAGAATTCCAGCGGCGCCACCTGGAGCGAACGCGATGGCCAGCCGGTGGTCGACATCGAAGGCGACGTCCTGTTCGACTCGGGGCAACATGATCTCAAGCAGAATGCGCAGACGACACTGCGAAGCATCGCCAGCCAGATCAAGACCGAGTACCCGGGTTCGAGCATTCGGATCGACGGGTTCACCGATACCGACCGGATCAAGACCAAGAAGTACGATTCGAACTATCACCTCGGCTTCGAACGAGCGTTCGCGGTCGGTCAGTACCTGATGAAGCAGGGTCTCGGCCGGGATCGCATCAGTTACGGCTCGTTCGGTCCCCATGTGCCTCGAGGCACCAAGGCCGAGAGTCGACGGGTCGAGATCACGATCATCGAATAGGAACCGCGGTACCCACGTGATCCGCGTCGATCGTGGGGTCGGAAACGAACGAGGCCCGCGATTCCCCTGACGGGGGATCGCGGGCCTCTCCGTTGATGCCTTCCAGGACGATCGGGGAGTCAGAATTCGACCTTGACCCCCTGGGCTTTCACCGCCTCGATGAGGATTTCGAGGGTCTCGAGGGTGTCCGCGAGGCGGCGGGCCGCGTCGTCGAGATCCTCGTAGAGTGCGGGATCATTCAGCAGTCGGCCCAGCGTTCCACCACCGTCCGCGGCGCGGGTGGTGAGGGCTCGGACCTCGACCAGGGTGTCGTCCACGGACGCCGCGGTCGCGGAGATCCTCGCCACCAGGGCTGGAGATTCGTCATCGAGGGTCGAGGCGAGGCGACTGGCCGCGATCGCCGCGTCGGTGGCCCGCTCGATGAACAGATTGGCCTTGAACACCGCCTGGGTCGCGTCGGCTCGAAGCTGGGCGTCGCCGAGCCAGCTCCCCGCCGCGGCGAATGCCTTGTCCGCCTGTTCCAAGGTCCGATTGACGCGGTCGATGGTGGTTCCGAGGCCGGCGCCATCGCTGCCGCCGGTGTCGACCAGCGTTCGGATCTGTTCACCCAGTTCGCGATACGTCCCGGCCAGGGCCCCGACTTCGGCGAAGCTCTCGGCGATGGGACCCATCCGGAGATCCAGGCTCCCGGCGAGGGTTTCATCCAGGGATTGGAATTCGCCGGTCAGCACCGGGGCTTCGCCGGGGCCGAAGGTCAGTCGTTCCGCCTCGGGATCCAGCGAGAGGATCGCCAGACGAGTCCCCCCGCCGATCAGGGCCGACTCCACCTTCACCAGATGATCGACCGGGATCCTCACCCATTCGTCGATGCGACACGCCAGTCGTACCGGCAGAGCCCGGTCGATCTCGAGGGTGACCTCGTCGACGGTGCCGATCGGAACGCCGTCCAGGGTCAGTTGACTCCCGTATCGAAGGCCGCCGGCGCGGTTCAGGCGGATCTCGAGGTCGACCGCCGATCGCGCCAAGTCCCGCAGGGATCCGAAGGCCAGCAACATTGAAATGGTGGCGGCGGCGGCAAGGATGGCGGCGAGGCCGATGATGGCGTCCCGGTATCGATCGTTCATGAGACGGTCTTTCCGTTCGGTGTGAGATCATCGAGGGTATCCGCATCCAATCGGTCAAGATTTCCGGCCGCGGATTCCTGCCCCTCGAGGAAGCCTCGAACCACCGGATCCTCACTCACCCGGATCTCGTCCGGCGTCCCCAGGGCTCGAACCCGGCCCTGATGCAGGAGGATCATCTGATCCGCGACCTGGAACGCCGAATCGAGGTCGTGGGTCACCACCACACTGGTGATGGAGAGCTCACGCTGGAGTCGGACGATGAGGTCGTTGATCACGTTGGCGCGAATGGGGTCCAGACCCGTGGTCGGCTCGTCGTAGAGGATGAGTTCCGGGTTCAGGACGATCGCCCGGGCCAGTCCGACCCGTTTCCGCATGCCTCCGGAGAGTTCCGCGGGCATTCGATCGAGGGCTTCGACCAATCCGACCCGGTCCAGGGTCTCTCGGACCCGCGCTTCCAGGTCAGGTCCCGCCTGTCCGGTCTCCCGAAGCGGAAAAGACACGTTGTCCCGAACGGTGAGACTGTCGAAGAGGGCCGCCTGCTGGAAGAGAAAACCGATTCTTCGGCGGACCGCCACCAGCTGGCGTTCGCTGTATTGATCGATTCGTTCTCCGTGAAACCGGATCTCCCCTTCGTCCGGCCTGAGGAGGCCGACGAGGTGTTTGAGCATCACGCTTTTTCCGCATCCGCTGGGGCCCATGACCACCAGGGTGCCCCCGACCGGGATGCTCAGATCGATGCCCCGGAGGACCGGCCGGCCGTCGAAGGACTTCCAGACGTTCGTCAATTGAAACACGGGAGGAGGCGAAGGTTGTTCGTCGATCGAGGCCATGGGCGTATCATCGTCTCTGGAGGTCCGAATGCCAACGTCACTCGGTGGAGAACATCCGGACCGTCCGGGCGGAAGCGAAGCGCCCCGGCGTCTGGTGCATGAGGGACCGGTCTTCAAGGTTCGTCGCGTCGACTATCTGGATGCCGGCGGGCGGTCGGTTCGGAAGGACTTCGTCGAACATCCCGGAGCGGTCACGGTGATTCCCGAAGAGGCGGACGGCTCGATTCTGCTGGTCCGGGTGGGGAGAATCGCGGTGGATCGTTTTCTCCTCGAATTCTGTGCGGGCAAATTGGAACCGGGCGAGGAGCCCGAGGCGGCCGCGGGCCGGGAACTGGAAGAAGAGGTCGGCAGGCAGGCCGATCGAATCCGACCGATCGCCGATTTTCTCACCTCGCCGGGCTGCTCCGACGAACGTATTCACGCCTTCCATGCCAGCGGCCTTCGCACGATTCCCACTCGACTGGAGCCCGGCGAGGAGATCGAGGTGGTCCGCATGAGCCCGGAGGAGATCGACGACGCGATGCTCGATGGCCGGATCGAGGATGGGAAGACCATCGCGGCGTGGCATCTCTTCCGGCTCCGGACGCGATCTTTGAAGGAGGGCTCGTGATGGCCGCGGATCAAAGGCCTCCTTCGATGCAGGACCTGCCGGCTTCACACGCCCCCAGAGTCGATCAACCACTCAGCTGGTCGGTTCCCGCGGCTCGAATCGGCAGTGTGACGATCCGCGTCCATGCCTTCCTGCTGGCCACGATCGTGATCGTCCTCGTCCGGGCGGCCTGGCACACTGGAAACGACGCCTTCCTGCTGGGACCAAGGCCCGCGGGGTTGTTTCTCGCCGCGCTGGTCATCGTGGTCACCATCCATGAGGTGGTCACGGTCCTGGTGTCCCGCCGGTTGGGCGGGCACATGCCGGAAATCGTGCTGCAACCGCTGGGGGGACTCGACGACGGGGTTCCACCTCCCGGATGGCGTCGGGCGGTGGTCACGGCACTGGTGGGTCCGCTTTCCGCGATGTCGATCTCGGTGGTGGGCGCGATCGTGCTTCTCGCCGCCACCAACGGCGCGGTGGCTCCCGATCCCTTCTCCCCGATTTCCGGTCTCTACTCGACGGAGATCGCTTCTTCGGCCTGGCTGGAGCCCGTCTACATTCTGGGGGCCGTGGCGACCGTGGTGGCCGGGGTGAATCTCCTTCCCGCGCCTCCTTTCCGAGGCCGGATCCTGTTCGAGGCGATTCTTCGGCCTCAGATGGGTACCACGGCGGCTCGCCGAATGACCCGTCGACTCGGCGTGGTGACCGTGGTGTTGCTCGTGGTGATCGGGCTCCTCGGGCTCTGGCTCCTTCCGGTTCTCGTCGGCGGGATGTGCGGCGCCTCGATCTATCGCGAACGTCGCCGGGCCGAAACCGAGGCCGCGATCCTCAAGGGCGCCTCATGGCCGGATGAACGACGATTGCCAGCCCCGACGGAGGAGCCGGATCCGATGCTCGACCTCCGAACGGATGCCCTCATCGATCAGGAGGAGGCGGCGGCGAAAGATGATCTCGAGGACCGTGAATCCGCACGGACCGGACGTTCCGCCCGCCAGGCGGCCGCCCGCGAGGAGGCCGAATTGGATCGAATCCTCGAGAAGATCGCCACTCGGGGTCTCGAGTCGCTCAATCGGCAGGAGCAGCGATTGCTCGCCAAAGCCACGGAACGTCGCCGTGAAGATCCGTGAATCGCCCCGGTCGATAGAATCCGCGTCCCATGGGTATCAACGATCGTGACTACGCCCGACATGACCGCAACTCCGGAACCTTCCGCGGGGGTGGTGGTGGCCGCGGTCTGCAGATCGGAAAATGGTCGGTCAACACCTGGCTGATCGCGATCTGCGTCGCGGTTTTCATGGTCGACCAGTTTCTGCCACGAATCCTCGCCCCCATCCGGGCGGTGCCGGTGATGAACGTGGATGGCCGATTGATCCGTCTGCCGGAGTCGGCGGAAGTGGATCACATCGATCGATCGACCATTCGTCTTCCCGCGCTCCGTCAGATCTACGAGGGACAGGAGATCGATGGCCGTCGAGTCCGAGTCCCGATCTTCGTGGAGGTCAACGGGACGTTCGTTCCCCGCGACGTTCCGAATCTTCGATCCCTGCCGCCGGGCTTCATGATGCAGGCGTATCGCATCGAAGACGGAAAGACGATCCCCGCGGTGGGGACCGCGACCATCCGGGATGAGAGCGGCAACTCGGTTCGCGGCGACGTCCTGTTGCTGGAGCATGTGCAGGTGGCCGGTCCCCTGTGGGTCTGGGGATATTTCTCGACCTCGACCGCGTTGCTCACTCTGGACCAGTACGTCGGATTCCGAGGATTCGAGTTCTGGAGGTTCATCACCTTCCAGTTCCTCCATGCCGATCTCATGCACCTGCTGTTCAACATGGTCGGCCTGTACTTCTTCGGAAGTCTGGTGGAGCAGTATCTCGGTTCCAAGCGGTACCTGGCCTTCTACCTGATCTGCGGTATGGCGGGGGCCGGGATGTACCTGATGCTGAACTTCGCCGGATGGTCGGTTTTCACCCTCACCGGACGGGACCTCCCGGTGCTGCTGGTGAATGATCCGGGGACGCCACTGGTCGGTGCGAGCGCCGGGGTGTTCGGGGTGGTCATGGCCAGCGCCTTCCTGGTCCCCAATGCGCGGGTGCTTCTCTTCTTCGTCATTCCCATGCGTCTTTCGACCCTCGCCTACGGCCTGGTCGCGGTCGCGCTGCTTTCGGTCTTCTTTGGAAGTCAGAATGCCGGCGGGCAGGCCGCCCACATCGGCGGGGCGCTGGCCGGTTTCTGGTTCATCCGCCATCCGCATTCGCTCCACGGGTTCTTCGACTTCCTGGGCCGTTACGACCCCACGAGTCGAAGTGGCGCGGCCTATCGGGCGGGTCGGCTCCGGACGGCGGGGGCGGTCGAGGACGCCGAGGTGGATCGGATTCTCGGAAAGATCCACCGGGAAGGGCTCCAGGGGCTGACCAGCCGGGAGAAGAAGATCCTGCGCGAGGCCTCGAAACGATGACCGCCGAATCCGAGGCCGCATGGCATGATCATGGGCCGCTTCGATTCCGAATCGAGGCCCGCTGCCGGGACAACCATGCTCGTCTGGGAACCGTCGACACGCCTCACGGCTCGTTCCCGACTCCAGCCTTCATGCCCGTGGCGACCGCGGCGGCGATGAAAGGGGTGCTCCCGAACCAGGTCCGCGAGGTCGGGGCCGGAATCATTCTCAACAATGCGTATCACCTGATGCTTCGGCCGGGGATCGAACTGCTGGAGCGCTTCGGCGGCACCCATCGATTCATGCGCTGGGATGGGCCGGTCCTCACCGATTCCGGTGGCTATCAGGCGTTCTCGATGTCGGACATCAACGCGATCGATGACGAGGGTGTGACCTTCAAGTCATTCGTCGACGGCTCCAAGGTGCACCTCGGGCCGGAATCATCGATGCGGGTCCAGAACGCCATCGGGGCCGACATCATGATGGCGTTCGATGATTGTCCCCCCTCGCCGCACGCGCGGCATGGCAAGGGAAGCCCTCGCCGGAAGCTGCCGACTCCCGGGGATTGGGCCCGACGACTGGATGAGGCCCATGAAAGAACGATCCGCTGGTTGGAACGATGCCGGGTCGCCCACGCGAGACCGAGCGAGCAAGCCCTCTTCGGCATCATCCAGGGCGGAACCGATCTGGACCGCCGGGATTCGAGTCTCGAGGGCGTCTGTGGCATCGATCTGCCCGGATACGCGATCGGTGGGGTTGCGGTGGGGGAAGGTCCCGAACTGATTCGGACCGTGGTGGAGCACACGGCCCCCCGAATGCCTCAGGACAGGCCCCGATATCTCATGGGAGTGGGATACGAGCGGGATATCGTCATGGCGGTGGCGGCCGGGGTCGACATGTTCGACTGCGTCCTGCCTACCCGGAACGGCCGAATGGCCTCGGTCTTCACCCGAACCGGGCCGCTTCGGCTCCGTCACGCCCGATTTCGGGATGATTCCGGACCCATCGACCCCGAATGCGACTGTCCGGCCTGTGGCGGGGGATTCAGCCGGGCGTACCTCCGGCACTGCTTCTCCGCCGATGAGATGGTAGGTCCGATCTTGTGCAGCCTTCACAACCTCCGCCACTTCCAGAACCTCCTGCTGGACATCCGAACCGCGATCCGGGATGATGATTGGTCTTCGCTCCCGGAGCGTTGGCCGGTGCTGAATGTCGTTCCCCAGCCGGTGACGGAATAAGTCCAGTTCCTTGAAGACCCCGAGATCACGATGAGCATGCTGAACGACGAACACCAGAATTCCTTCCACGTCCTGCTCGCCCAGTCCTCCGATGGGGGCCCGGCCCTCGCGGGTGAAGGGGTGGCCTCCACCGAAGGTGACGCCGGCGCCGGTGCGACCGGGCAGGCGGCCGAGGCGGCCGGAGGGGACCTGTTCCTCTTCATGGTGCTTCCGCTGATCCTGATGATGATCGCGTTCAGCGTGTTCGGAGGTCGCAAGGAGAAGAAGAAGCGCGACGCGCTGATGGCGAGCATCAAGAAGCACGACCGCGTGCGCACCATCGGCGGCGTGATCGGTTCGATCGTCGAAGTCAAGAACGACACGGTTCTCCTCAAGGTCGATGAGAGCAGCAACACCCGCATGACCTTCAGCCGCGACGCGGTGCAGCAGGTCCTCGATTCCACGGACGCCACGTCCTGAACCGAGGCGTTTTGCGCCTCAGCCCCCGGATCCCATGAACAACATTGGCTTCAAGCTCCTGTCCATCGGACTGCTCGTTGGTTTCTGCCTCTGGTCGGTCATTCCGCCGGAAAAGAAGATCCGCCTCGGCAAGGACCTCCAGGGCGGTGTGAGCCTGGTCTACGCCGTCAAGGTCGCCGAAACCGCCAACGCGGACGAGGTCCTTGCGCAGACCATCGACGTGTTGAAGGATCGCGTCAATCCTCAAGGCATCCTCGACATCGGCATGCAGCCCGTCGGTCGGGATCGCATCGAGGTCGTGATGCCCCTGCCCAACGCGGAAGTCCGTGAACTTCAGGTGGCCTATCGCGATGCCCGCGAATCGGTGGTCGGAAAGGCCCGGATCTCCGCGGCCGACCTCGACGCGTCGCTCGATTCGGGAAATGCCGTCGAACGCTTCGGCGGTGACGAAGCCTCCCGCAAGGCGCAGATCCAGGTTCTTCAGGACGCCTGGGATCAAGGAAAGGCCGCGCGGGCGGCCTTCGCCGAGGCCGAGGCTCAGGACAACATCGACGAGGCGGCGCGTGGAGTCCTGCTGGACCAGATCGCCGCCGCGGAGATCGAGATCGAGGATCGCCGTGGTGCCATCCTCTCCCAGACCCTTCGTGAGCAACGACTGCTGGAGATCCTCGCCCTCGACGGCGCGGGGACGGAACGGGACGCCGAAGGCGTGCTTGATCCGACCACCAGCGAGCGGGCCGTCGCCCTCGCCCAGCTTCGTGACGAACTTCCTCCCCTCGCGGAATCGCTCGCCGACCTCGAGGCGACCTATTCGGTCTACGAGACGAAGCGAACCGGTCTCGACGATCCCGAGGACCTCAAGCGACTGCTTCGAGGTGCCGGCGTCCTCGAGTTCCGAATCGCGGTTCGTCCGGCCGCCCAGGACGTTCCCATCGACCTCCTTCGGGAGCAGCTCGCCGAACGCGGCCCCAACAACACCGATTCGGTGGTGGCTCGCTGGTTCGCGATCAACGAACTGAAGCAGTGGACCGACGAAGGCGATCCGGACAGCCTCGCGTCCCTCGAAGCCGACGCCGCCGGTTACTTCCAGAACCGATACAACATGGTGGCCGCCAGCAAGGACGAGCGTTACTACATCCTGTTGTACACCACGCCCGACCGTTCGATGACCCATGCCGACGGCGAAGCCTGGGCGATCCGTCGCGCGGGCCGGACCGTGGACGAACTCGGACGTCCGGCGGTGTCCTTCGGACTCGACAAGCCTGGTGGCTCCCAGATGCGGAAGCTCACCACCCCCAACGTCAATCAACCGATGGCGATCGTGCTCGACGGCGAGGTCTACACCGCGCCGAATCTGAACAGCGCCATCGGATCCAGCGGCGTGATCACCGGCAGTTTCGGCGAGAAGGAGATCACATACCTCATCCGAGTGCTCGCCGCCGGCAGCCTCGAAGCCCGCCTGAGTCAGGAACCCATCTCCACCAGCATCCTCGGTCCTTCGATCGGCCAGGACAACCTGGTCCGTGGCCTGGAGGCGGTGGCGATCTCGGTGGCGATCGTCGCCCTGATCATGTTCCTCTACTACTTCGGAGCCGGCCTCGTCGCCGACATCTCGCTCCTGATCAACGCGGTGATGATCTTCGGCGTGATGGCCATGATCGATGGCACCTTCACCCTGCCCGGCCTTGCCGGCATCGCCCTGACGATCGGCATGGCGGTGGATGCCAACGTCCTGATCTTCGAGCGGGTGAGGGAGGAGCTGATCAACAACGGAGAGGATCTTCGGACATCGCTGCGGCTGGGCTTCGGCAAGGCTGCCAGCGCGATTCTCGACGGCAACATCACGAACCTGATCGTCTGCTTCATCCTCTATCAGACCGCGGCCACCGAAGTGAAGGGCTTCGCTCTGACCCTCGCGATCGGGGTGCTGGCCACCCTCTTCACATCGCTGTTCGTCTCGAGGGTCGTCTTCGCCTTCCTCACCGACGTGCTCGGCATCCGGTCGCTGCCGATGCTGCCGACCGCGGTGCCCGCGATCCACAAGCTCCTGGAGCCGAAGATCAACTGGGTCGGCCTGAGGCTTCCGTTGCTGCTGCTGAGTGCCGGGCTGGCCATCGGATCGCTCTTCCTGTTCTTCAGTCGCGGAGCGGACGTCCTGGAGACGGAATTCCGAGGCGGCGTGAGCGTGGTCATGAGCACCCGGGACGCCGAGGAGGGCGAGGTCACGGGCACCGATCGTGAAGCCGAAGGTCGACTCCTGGTCTCCCGTCTCGACATCGAGGAGATGGTGAACGAGATCGGCCGAGAGAACGCGTCCGATCCGGTTCTCGCGGAACTTCAAAACGCCACGGTCCTCACGGTCGGTTCCGCCGACGACCAGGGCCGAGCCGCGGGTTTCCAGATCAAGGTCGCCAATGCTCCGGGACTCGGCGAGGATGAGAACATCTCCGACCGGGTGGTGGCCGCCCTGGTCGATCGGTTCGGAGACATTCTCGCAGTGACCCAGCCGGTCGACTTCGCGGGGCAGTCGGATGACGATCACAGCACGCACACCTTCTCGCTGGAACGCCAGACCCTCGCGGAAGCGATCGGTCGTCCCTCGGCCACGGTCGAGGTCGGTGAATGGCGAGGCGGCGTGGCGGTGGTGGTCGACGAAATCACGCCTCCGATCACGGTCTCGGACCTGAGCCAGCGGCTGGAGCGGATGCGGAACCAGCCGGACTTCGCCGATACCCGCGGACGCCGGACGGAGATCGTGGGCCTCGATCGAGTCAGCGAGGACGGGGGCGAGGCGACCTGGTCGTCCTTCGCGATCATGGTCGCGGACGAGGAGGCGTCGAGCCTGCTGGTCGATCTGGAGACCTGGGACCGAACGCTTGCGGCTCGTGAATTCGAATTGGTCCAGGCGGCCCTGACCCGGGAGGCGAGCCTCGATCAGGTCTCCAGCTTCTCGCCGAAGGTCGCGGAGAACCTCGCCGCCAGCGCCATCGTGGCGGTGATCCTGAGCTTGATCGGCATGCTGGTCTACATCTGGTTCCGCTTCGGCTCGCTCCGGTACTCGCTGTGTGCGATCTCGGCCCTGGTGTTCAATGTCAGCATCTGTCTGGGGGCGATCGCGATCAGCGTGATTCTGGGAGAACGCACCTTCAACGGCGTTCGAATCCTCGACGAGTTCCGGATCGACATCAACGTGGTCGCCGGTCTGCTCACGATCGTCGGTTACTCGTTGAACGACACCATCGTGATCCTCGACCGCATCCGCGAAAACCGAGGAAAGTTGAGCTACGCCAGTAGCGACGTGGTCAACAACTCGATCAACCAGACCTTCAGCCGAACGATCATGACCAGTGGGACCACGATCATTTCGGCGATCATCCTCTACTCGCTCGGCGGCACGGGCATTCGCCCCTTCGCCTTCACGTTCCTCGTGGGCCTGATCGCCGCGACCTATTCGTCCGTGGCGATCGCCGCCCCGTTGACCTGGTCACGAGGCGGGGGCAGCACCCGACCCGACACCGGATCGGACGAAGAAGTTCCGGCCCTGCCGGGCGAATCCGCTCCGGCCTGATGAGGAACATCCACCGCTCCGTGAACGCCGGAGGCGGTTGAGGCTCGAAGAATCGGGCCCAACCGTCATCAGGGTTGGAGCGGGAGATCCCAGGTCGCCGATGGTGGATACCGTGTGAAACAGAAGAAATGGCGACCGACTCCGACCACGAAGTCGGTCGGACGGCCGGGGGGAGGGGTCTCGCCCGCGGGGCGAGGGCCGGAATCCGGGTGGCCGGCATCCGGACGATGGAATCACGGGACAGGGAGCCTGGCATGAACAGCGGCGTTCGACTCTCGGTGGCGATCCTCATTCTGATCATGGTGCTGGTCGGGCTCTACTACGCTCGACTGGACGACGGAACCGAGATCGAGACCCCGCCGGAGACCACGCAGGAGGTGACGGAATCCGAACCCGCCCCGCCGGTCTTTCGCGAACCGGAGCCGGTGACCGAGCCCGCGGCCGACCCGATCGAGACGTCCGAGTGGACTCCCGAAGACGAGATCGCGAACTCGGCGCAGGAATCGACCGATGAGTCCCCGGATTCCTCGGACGCCGAGGAGTTCGCCGAATTCGAGTTGGATGCGGACGAGTTTGAAACTCTGATCGCCGACGACGAGGATTCGGAGCCGTCGTCCGAGGAGCAGGCCTCTCCTGTCGACGGTTCGGCCGTTGACGAAGGTTCCGAACCCGCCGAGGAGATGATGCCGGAGGCCACCGAGCCCTCGGCCGAATCCGAGAACGAGGCTGGTCAGATGGCCACGGCTTCCGATTCCGCCGAGCAGCCGAACGAGGCGGCGTCGGCCGATGAATCATCGGGCGACACGTCGTCCCCCATGGCCAGCCGCTCGACCCGTCCGGGCCGAGCGATCGAGGCCGCGGGCGTGGGCGGGCACCGAATCGCCGGCGTCTCCCTCACACCAGCGGACGCCGAGCTGGCCCGAACGGCGCTGGCCGCGGCCCCGGCCGATGCGATGGTCGTCCCAGTGGGAGATGGACTCGGGTGGGTGGCCGTACCGGCCGGCACCACGCTCGACGGACTTTCCGATGAGGCGATCGCGAGTTCTTCCGACGACGGGCGAGCGTTCGTGTTGATTCGGAATGATGCCGCGGGGTCGATGAACCTGAGTGGACGAGTCGAGCGAGCGGACGTCACGTCCCTGCCGGAGAGTGATCGTCACGACCTTCTGGTCCGGGTCTCAGGATCCGAGATCGATTCGATTCGCGACGCGTCCCGGGAGTTCGTCGGGCATCCCATCGCGTGGATCGCCGATGGGCGTCTGATCGCGATCCAGACCCTCCGGATCCCCATCAGCGGCCGAGCCAAGATCCTGCTCGCCACCGATGAAGACACCGCGATTCGTTTCGCGTCTCGATTGATGGCTCCGGAATCGGAGATGGAACCAGCGCCGCGGGCCGCTCGCGACACCTCGCGACCGAACTCCACGCCTTCCAGCGATTCCCGGCCCGGTGGCGGCGAACGTCCGGCCGGCGCGGGCGAGCTTCCTCCGGACATGTACGAAATCTACGAAGTGAAGAGCGGGGACACGCCGTCATCGATCGCGGCCGCGTGGTTCGGGGATGCCAATCAGGTTTCGCTCGTGCTCAAGGCGAATCCGAACCTCGATCCGACCCAGCTGCAGATCGGGGACACCCTGCGACTCCCGCCGAAGAATTTCCGGCTTTGGACGGTGGTCGCGAGCCCCGAAGAGGGCAAGCCTCGCATTCACATCGTCCAGTCCGGCGAGACGCTTTCGCACATCGCCCAGGCCGCGTACGGCCAGGGTTCCCGGTGGCCTGAAATCTACGAAGCCAACAAGACCCTGATCGGGGCCGATCCCAAGAACCTGAAGGTTGGAATGGAGCTGAGGATCCCGTGACCGATATCGACCAGCCGGAAGATTCCGACGTGAACACCTCCGCCGACTCCGTCCCGGAGCCCGCGGACGTTCGGACCGAACTCGATGAGCTCGCGGCCGCGGTCCGCGTGAAAGCGAGTCCGGAGACGCTGGGACCCCTCTGGACCGCCACCATGAACCTCGAACGATGGTTCTTCCCGGGGGTCGGAGCCTTTCCCAATCTCCGCCCCTTCTCGGGGTTGATTGACGAAGAACCCTACGTGATGGCGTTCACGGTTCGAGCCCGAGCGGAGCGGTATGCCCACACTCAGAATCTCGTCCCGGAAGGCTCCAAGCCGGCGATCATGTCGTTCCCGGTGGTGGAAGCGGCCAAACTCTGTACTCGTCAGCACGAACGCGGGGCCCGTTGGGTCGTCTTCGATGATGGTTGGGCGGGTTGGCGATTCCCATTGCAGCAGCTTGCCGCGATCGTCAACAAATATCACGTGCCGAGCTGAGGCGGGTGTCAGCCATTCGCGCATGATCGGCGGGCGATGTCCAGGTTCGATGCAAGGTGGGCCGGGGTGAGCGAGCCGATCACCACCGAGCCCACGCCGGTCGGCTCCAGGCAGTGGGGGATGGCGTCCTCGGGACGAAGCCGTCCCGAGGCGAGCCCCTTCTTCACCAGGACCCCGATTCCCGCGGCTTCCGCCGCGTCGATCACCGGGCGCTGGGATTCGTCCCTCGAGTGGTACTCGACCATCAGGCAATCGATCAATCCGGTCGCGATCGCCGCCTGGTGACCCGAAACCGTCTTGCCGCTGAACCCCACCCCGCCGATGTCCCCGGCGGCACGTCGTCGGCAGAGCGTGTCGATCGCCTCGCCTCGGTCGATGATCTCGTGGTCGTGGCCATCGGAATGGATGAAAACCATGTCGATGCGATCGGTCCGCAGGCGACGAAGACTTCGATCGAGGCTCGCATCGATGGCGGCGGGGGAGAAGTCGTAGTGACCGACGCCGTCTTCCCACGACTCTCCGACCTTCGAGGTGAGAACGAATTCACTCCGGCGGGAGGCGAGGATTCGTCCGATGCGTTCTTCGCTCGTTCCGTAGGCCGGCGCGGTGTCGATGAGATCGATGCCCAGATCAAGAACCTCGTTCAACAGCAGCGCCGCCGCCTCATCCGTGGGCAGGTCGTACCCCGAGTCGTACTTGATGCCCTGGTTTCGGCCGATCTTGAAGGCGCCGAATCCGATGGGACTCACGGTCAGGCCGGTTCGGCCGAGATGACGTCTCGGTGCGGTATCCATGTCCGTGTCTCCCAGGGGAATTCGGCCACGTCCGGGGTTTCCATCGGACGCAGGTCAAGCGGTGGCTCCGGGCGGTCGACGCCGGGAGCCGGAGGCAGGGATTCGAGCACTCGCGCGGCCAACCGCGGAGCCAGGGCCCATTTCGTCGGCCAGGCCACGAGCAGGCGTCCCTCGTGGAGTCGTTCGACCGTGGCATCGTCCGGGCGGAGCCCGGCACCGGTCCGACGTTCCGCCCGGTCCACCCGGTAGGTGCTCCAGGCCGCGTCCTGGATCGAACGGAGATCAAGATCCGGAAGGACCGCGGCGAGTTCCGTGACCGCGCGTCGAATCTGGGCGTCGTCGTCCCGCTCCACGCCGGTCTCCGCCAGATCACCACCCAACTGCCAGACCACCCGGCCGGCGTGATCCCGACCGCTGGTGACCGTGACCCGGGTGCGGTTCCCGTCGACACAATGCCCGTGGAGCATCGGCAGGTCGGATCCACGAAGCAGCGTCATGTGGAGGGGACGTCGTTGGGCGATGTCGGCATCGAGCCCCATCCGCGACAGGAGGGCTTCATTTCCCGTGCCGGCCGCAAGCACGACGGCTCGAGGCCGAAGGGTGATCTCTCTCGGACCGTCGCGAAGGATGGCTCGATCGATCAGTCCCGCCCGTGACGCCAGTTCGACGCCTTCGGGGCCATCGACCCGCACCAGGCGATCTCGATGTGGAGACGCCAGTGCATCGAGCACTGATCGAGTGTCGAAGACCGGCTCGCCCACTCGAAGAACCGCCCCGGGCACCGATCGCAGGAGTGATGGCCGGTCGGTGGCCGCCACGGCTTCCGGACGAGTCCGCAACGTCGCACGGGCGCCGAGCATGCCGATCCGCGAGGCCAGTGAATCGGTCCGCCACAGCCAGGTGCAGGGGCTGGACATGGTGGCGGTCCGGAGATCAGGGCCGCCTGCCTCGGGCTGCTCGTGCAGGTCCCGCCACTGGCCGGGCATGTCCCGGATCGACCCGGCGGAGGCCAGGTCCTTCTCCCGGAGGGTGTACTTCAGGCCGCCGTGGATGATTCCCTGGGCGGAGACGCTCTGGCCGGCACCCAGGGCGTCACATTCCACCGCGACCGCTCGAAGACCTGCTCGAACGGCGGCATCGAGGATCCACAGGCCGGCGATTCCGGCGCCGATGACCAGCAGGTCGACGGATTGTTCCTTGGGCTCGGTCACGTGCGTCACGGTACCGCCGCGGAGAGACCGGGGGGTGAGGTATCCTGTCCGATCCGGGATGCCGTCCGAGGCTTCCCTTGCCAGGCACCGCCGTCCGAACGGCCTCAAGGATTCAACTCGTGGAACATGGTTGCGTGCTCATTCCCGGTGATGGCATTGGTCCTGAAGTGGTGGCCGCGGCTCGTCGGATTCTCGACTCGGCCCTCGAGGGATCGGGGTCGGGACTCGTGTGGACCGAACGTGACGCGGGAACCGCGGCGCTCGAAAACGGGCATGACGATCTCCTCCCCGATGCCACGGTCGAGTCCATCATCGAGTGCGGCGTCGCCCTCAAGGGACCGTGCACGACTCCGATCGGCGGAGGGTTCTCCTCGGTGAACGTCGCGTTGCGCAAGCGACTCGATCTGTACGGCGCCGTCCGACCGGTGCGTAATCTCGAGGGGGTCGACACCCGCTATCGGGATGTCGACCTCGTGGTGGTCCGTGAGAACACCGAGGGCTTGTACGCGGGAATCGAAAACGAAATCACCGAGGGCGTGGTGACCAGTCTCAAGGTCGCGACCGAACGGGCATGTCTGCGGATCGCTCGTTTCGCCTTCCAGTACGCCCGGAATCGCGGGATTCCGACCGTGACCGCGCTCCACAAGGCCAACATCATGAAGTTGTCCGACGGACTCTTCATCCGGTGCGCCCGAGAGATTCAGGAAGCCGAATTCCCGGAGATCGAATACGAGGAACTGATCATCGACGCGGCCTGCATGCGCCTGGTCCAGAATCCCGATCGCTTCCACCTCCTGCTCTGCGAGAATCTCTACGGCGATGTGGTCAGTGATCTCTGCGCCGGATTCGTGGGTGGCCTCGGCGTCACCCCCGGCGCCAACTTCGGCATCGAGAACGCCGTCTTCGAAGCCGTCCACGGATCCGCTCCGGACATCGCGGGACAGGGTGTCGCCAATCCGCTCGCGATCACCATGAGCGGAGTGATGATGCTCAATCACCTTGCGGTCACGCGGAACGATGACGCCATGGGTGATGCGGCGAAGCGGATCAAGTCCGCCTACGACGCGGCTCTCCGGGAAGGCGATCGCACCGGAGACCTGGGCGGGGAGCTCGGCACCGAGAGCTTCGCGGATGCGGTGATCCGTCGACTCTGATCGATCGGCGGACGACTCCGGTCCACGTCGGGAACGAATCCGAACATCTGATGCGGGCCAGCTACCACGACGATTACGAGATCCCACTTCCGGAAGGGCATCCCTTCCCGATGAGGAAGTTCTCCGCCCTGAGAGAGATCCTGCTCTCGGAGGGCCTGCTGGGGGTCGGGGACCTGATGGAGCCCGAGGAGATCTCCTGGGACGATCTCCGCATGGTCCACGAGGAGTCCTACCTCCGCGATCTCCGAGAAGGAACCCTCGACGCCAAGGCCATCAGACGACTCGGGCTGCCCTGGAGCCCGGCCCTGGTCCGCCGCTCCCGTCTCGCAGCCAATGGAACCGTGCTGGCGGGCTGGCAGGCGTTGGAGGACGGACTGGCGGCCAATCTCGCCGGAGGCACGCACCATGCCTGTCCGGACCACGGCGAAGGCTTCTGCGTGCTCAACGACGTGGGCGTCGCGATTCGCATCCTCCAGCGGGAAGAAGAGATCGCTCGGGCGTTGATCGTGGATCTGGATGTGCATCAAGGCAACGGAAACGCCCTGTGCTTCGCCGACGATCCCGCGGTCTTCACCTATTCGATGCACGGTGCTCGAAATTTCCCGTTGCGGAAGCCTCCGAGTGATCTGGATGTCCCCCTCGACGATCACACCGGCGACCTGGTCTACCTCCAGCGGCTGCAGGCGACCCTGCCGGACGCGATCCGCGCTGCCGCCCCCGACCTGGTCTTCCTGCTCTCCGGCGTCGACGTGGTGGTGGGAGACCGGTACGGTCGTCTCGCGATGACCCGCGACGGACTTCGGCGGCGAGAGCGATTGGCGCAATCCCTCCTCCGATCCGCCGGTCTGCCGGTGGTCCTGGTGCTGTCCGGCGGTTACGCCGAGACGCCACGGCTCACCGCCGATCTTCATGCGGAATCCCATCGGGCCGCGGCCGAGGTGTTCGGGCGAGGCGGGACATCAGGTCGGTCCCAACCTGGCCGCGAAGATCATTCATGACCTCGAAGCCGGTTCATGGACACCGGACACTCGGACTCGCGTCGCATCGCTGACGTTCGCTCGGATGTCGCACCATCATCCAAACGCTTCTGAGCCCCGCCGGGAACGCCGCCGCTCCCGCATCGGGGATCAGTCGTCCCAGGCTCCGGCCAACGCATCACCCGGAGAGGGGTTCGCGTCGGTTCGGGCCCGGCGAAGACCGGCCGGATCGATCGGCTCGGTCTCGATGACCGGCCGGGGTTCAGTGGCCGTGGGCTCGTTGGGGACGCCGAGACGAGGCTCGAAGGACGCGGTTTCGAACTCCTTGTTCTGGTCCTCGTTCTGGTCCTCGCTCTGGTCTTCGATCTGGTCCTCGATCTCACTGCGCCGTACCGCTTCGTCCGCGATTCGACCATCGAGATCGACCTCGTCGAACTTGACCGTGACCCGACGAGACACTCCGCGCTCGGGCATGGTCACCCCGAAGAGTCGATCGCAGGCCTGCATGGTTCGCTTGTGGTGGGTGATGACGATGAAGTGCGACTGGTCGAGGAACTGCCGAACCACGTTGCAGAATCGCTCGACGTTCGCCTCGTCCAACGCGGCATCGACTTCGTCGAGGATGCAGAAGGGCGAGGGCTTGCTCTGGAAGATCGCCATCAGGAGCGCGACGGCGGTCATCGTCTTCTCGCCCCCCGACAACTGACTGATCACCCGTGGTTCCTTGCCCGGTGGTTTGGCTCGAATCTCGATTCCGGATTCGAGCCAGTCGATGGTGCCATCCTCGCCCGGGAGCAGATAGAGATCGGCGCTGCCGCCGCCGAAGAGACGGCGGAACATCCCCTGGGATCCCGCGAAGTTCTCACGCACCTTGGTGAAGGTTTCCTCGAATCGAGCCCTGGAAGCCACGTCCAGCTTCTCCACCAGATCGGTCAGCCTGGTTCGGGCGTCATCGATGTCCTCGAGCTGGCGGGCGAGATCCTCGTTCCGCTCGACCAGGTCACCGAGTTCGTCGATGGCTTCGAGATTCACGTTCCCGAGTCCGCGAATCGCGGCCTTGAGCTCCTCGGCCTCACCGATCGCGGCGGCCCGATCGAAGGGTTCCTCCTCCGGCGCCGCTTCCTCTTCGGTGACCACGTCGACCGTCTCCGGATCGATCGAGGAGTCGTCCGCGCCCGGTTCCGTCGGTACCGCCGCCACCACCGCCCGGGCCGGATGAGCGTCGTGCAGGGCCGCCAGATCGAATCCGAGTTCCTCCATCACCGCTTCTTCAAGGCTCTCTCTCTTGATCTCGACCTCGCGACGGGACATCTCCAGGGCGTGCAGATCTCGCTCGAGGCGTTGGGCCTCGGTTCGTGCCCGGCCCAGCGCCTCGCCCGTCTGCTCGACCTTGGTCGACGCTTCAGCCAGCTGCCGGGTCGCGTCTTCGAACCGACCGGTCATGCCCGCCAGTTCGGTGCTGGCTTCCAGCACGAGCGCCTCGGCTTCAACGATCGACGACGCGTAGCCTTCGATTCGTCCCTGTCGTTCCTCGACCTGTTCTCGCGCCCGTTCGAGCTGGCGTTGGCCATCATCGACCGCGGCCGCGAACCGACTTCGTTCCCGACGCGTGGAGTCGAGGCGGGCGTTGATCTCGCCCAGAGTGGTCCGACAGGTCGCGACGTGTTCTCCAGCGGCATCGAACGCCTTGGAGACCGCCGCGAGTTCGGTCTCCGAGAGGTTTCGCTCACGCATCGCCTCCGCTTCCTGCTCGATCGCGCTCATCCGCGCGGCTTCGAGTCCTCGACGGGCCTCTCGACCTTCTTGAAGTCGGTGTTCGATCTCCCGGATCTCCGTCAGGAGCTGGGCCTGCTCACGTTCGATGCGATCGATGAGCTGGGTCTGGCGATCGATGGTGTACCGATGCTCGACTTCTTCGGACCGAACCGCCTGCAACTCCTCGGTCAGGGTCAGGCGACGCTCGCCGCGGGTCTCATGTTCGGCGTCCAGGGAGGCCGCTTCGCTGTCCAGGACCAGTCGAACGCCTTCCAGCGTCCGAGCCCGATGATCGAGGTCCGCACGTTCGGCCTTGCGGGCCAGCAGTCCCTGGCCTTCTTCCCGGCCGGCGGCGGCCCGAAGCACGACGCGGCCATCGGCCTCGATGACGTTCCCGTCCCGAGTCGCGAATCGCCGTCGAACACCACGATTGATGAGGCCGCGGGCGGCATCGAGATCCTCGACCAGGAGCGTCTCACCCAGAAGATGGACGAGAACGGTTCGAAGCGCCTCGTCACACCCGATGCGATCGATGGTTCGCACCAGTGTGGTGGTGGCCGCGACGGATTGCGGAATTGCGGATTCCACCTCGGTCGGCATGCCGCCCAGCCGGGAGAGGGGAAGCAGCTCGACCCGTCCGTCGAGGTCCGGGATGTCGCCGCGGATCTCGTCCGCGACCCTGCTCGAAGCGACCAGGACCGCCTGCAGATGCGGGCCGAGCGCGGCTTCGACCGCGTCGGCATCCTCTCGCGACACCTCGAGACGATCCGCCAACGTGCCGTGAACACCCGCTCGTCGCTCGGCGAGGGAGAGAACCTGTCGAACCGCATCGCCGATGCCTTCGCCTGCGCTCGCCATCTCCTCGAGGAGGTGGCGTCGCGATTCGACGCCGGTGCGATCGTCGCGGTTCTCCGCGATGCGACCGGCCAGATCCTCGCGGCGATCTCCGAGGGCGGAGATTCGTCGTTCCTCCTCGGACAGCCGGTTCTCCAGGACCAGCGCGCGGTCCTCCAGCACCGCTTCGCGAACCCGCGACCCGTTCCGGAGAAGGCGATGCTGATCGAGATCGCAGGCGAAGGGCCGGACGCGTTCAGCCAGACGGCGGAGTCTTTCGTGGTGGCCCGCGTCGCGCTCGTCGGCTCCGCGGAGCGACGATTCCGCCCGGATGCGATCCCGATCGGCCGCGGAAACCGCTTCGCCCGCGGTGGCATGCCGAGCGGAGACTTCCGAGCGACGATTCTCGCCCTGATGCCTCGCTTCGGTCGCCTCCGCCAGGTCGCGTTCCGCCACCGAGCCTTCGTTGGCGGCCTCGTCGATGCGGGCTTCGACTTCCGAGAGCTCTCGCTGGAACTCGTCGAGTCGGACTTCGAGTTCACCGATTCGCCGGGTCTCCTCCGCGATCGCCGCCTCGGCTTCCGCCTGGTGGCGGGAGACCAGCTCGATCCGTTGCTCGTTCTGCTCCTGCCGATTCCGGGCGGAGAGTCTCTGCTGTTCGAGTTCGTGCTGGACCTGCTGGATCCGATGGCGGGAGATCTCGACTTCCTGCTTGGACTGTTCGAGGGTCGCCAGTCCTTCGGCGATCGAGGAGCGTTCTTCCTCGAGCTGCGAGAGCCTGCTGGTCAGCCCGGCCAGTCGTTCGTCGTGTTCGTGTGACTGATCGAGGACGATGGCCACCCGGAGATCACGACGCCGGGCGTCGAGTTCGCGGAAACGCCTGGCCTTCTCCGCCTGTCCCCGTACGATCCGAAGTCGACGTTCGGTGCTCGAAAGCTGTTCGCGGACCTGAACCAGGTTTCGCTCCGCGGCGTCGAGCTTCCGGGCCGATTCGACCTTCCGTTGTCGGAATTTCGCGACTCCTGCCGCCTCCTCGAGGATCGACCGCCGTTCCATCGGATTGGCCAGGAGCATGGCGTCGACCTTGCCCTGCTCGATGATCGAGTACGCATTGGTACCGACCCCCGTGTCGAGGAACAATTCCTTGATGTCCCGGAGTCGGCACTTGCGACCGTTGATCAGATACTCGCTGCGACCGTCCGCGTAGAGGCGTCGGGTCACCGAGACCTCGTCGGTGTCCACCGGAAGTTTCCGGTCCCGGACTCGAGTCCGATCGACCAGCGCGTTGTCGCCGGTCGCGAGTCGGAGTTCCTCGTCGGTCTCGTCGGCGGGGGAGGTTCCCTCGGCGGGATCCGCGATCCGTTCGGTCGGCAGAATCCGCTCGGGGTCGGTATCGACCACGGATTCAGGGCGGGGACTCTCCAGCCGGGGATTCTCGAAGGTCAGGGTGACCTCCGCCATGCCCATGGGCTTCCTCGCGACGCTTCCGGCGAAGATGACGTCCTGCATCGCCGAACCGCGGAGGCTTTTCGCGCTCCGTTCACCCAGCACCCACTTGATCGCGTCGACCACGTTGGACTTGCCACAGCCGTTTGGACCGACCACGCCGATGATCGGCTCGTCGAAGGTGAATTCCGTCCGGTCTGCGAAGCTCTTGAAACCCGTGAGGGTCAGTTTGGCAAGTCTCACTGGAACGACCTCCTGTCGTGGGACGCCACGCATCCTGTCGTGGCGGGGGGGAACGGCGAAACGCCGGAACGTCAACGGGGAACAGTATGGCGGCCATCGCGGCCCGATTCAACCGGGATGATGGGCTTCGACCCGTCGTCCTCATCCTTCTCGTCCTCGGGAATGTCCTCGTCGAACTCGGGTCGATCCTCGGATCCCTCGATCTTCTGGGCTCGAACGATGGCGGCGAGGACTCGATCCTGCTCCGCCTTGAACTCCGCGTTGATGTATCCGCTTCGCCAGAGCTGGTGCAGGGCCCCGATGGTCTCTCCGTAGCTCAGGCCGATGCCCGGGGCCGGGGCCTCGATCGTGGTCTTGTGGCCCATGTAGGCGATCAGTTCCGCCACATCGGGTTCGACCAGATCGGTCTGAGCGGGAATCCCCTCGGCCTCGCGATAGAAGATCTCGAGCTTCTCGCCCTCGTCGTTCGACTTCATCAGAAGACGATCGCTCCAGGCTTCCAGGAACATCGGCCGGTCGACCTCGACCGCGTCTCCGAAGACCACGATTCGGGGCTCCCCGGTCTGAGCGACGTAGATCATCGGAGAATCGCTGGGAACCAGATTGAGGGTGAACTTCCGATCGATGTCGTAGGCCAGCACGATGGGGTCCCGCCGTTGTTCCAGGGCATCGAACGCCGCGAGGCGGACGTCGACGTCCGGATGGTCCAGCAGGGGGCGGAGGCCGACCTCGATCGCGGGATTCGCACCCATGTTCGAGAGCAGCTTGATCGCGACCAACCTCCCGGAATCGGAACCGTTGTTCGCGATGTCGATCAAGTGAGGGGCGGTCGCGGCATCGTCGAGGGCCGCTCCCGCGGTCAGGGCGGCGAGTCTCGGAGATTCTTCGGAATAGTCGTACAGGTCCTGAATCACCGGAATCGACTTGGTGCCGACCGCCTGCCATCGCCAGTTGGCATCCTTGGCGAAACCGGGATTGGCGATCACGGATCTCTTGATCGCCAGTGCCGTCGCTTCCGCCGCCTCCGGTCGGAGCCCGGTGTGCTTGATGAGTTCCACGAAACTCGCCGGATCCTCATGATGGCTCGGGGGAATCACGATCTCGATCTCTTCGCCACTCTTGCCGTGGGCGGTCTTGTCCCGCTGGCCGGGCTCTCGTGGGTACCGGGAGTTGATCGCGTCCTGCAACGCGGCGGCTCGAGTGTGGCTGGTGACCGCCAGGCGGAGTTTCAGGGGCATGGCGTCTTCGATCACCCCGCCATCCAGAATGCGTCCGGTGAGGCGGTCGACCGTGTCGCGACCGTTGGCGTCGGGCTCTGCGAAGGGATTGATGAAGACGTTCCCGCGTCCGACGGCCAGTGATGACGCCTGCTTCGACCCGACCTGGATCTGGCCCGGCCGGAGATTGGTGGTGTAGAGCCGGCCGTGTTCGAGACTGGTGGTGCTGGTTCCGGGAGCGGAGTAGACGCGGAGGTCGAAGCTGCCGCCCTTCACGCCGCCGGGGGGGATCACGCCCTCCACGATGACGATCGCGGTGTCGTCCGAATCAAGCATCCGTTCCGGCGTGATGTCCCCGAATCCGGTCGCGGGGTTGCCCACGCCACGGCGAGCCATCTCCTGGAGCATCCAGGCCCGGACCGGCGCCGGCATGTCGCGGCTTCCCGTGGCCCGCAGTCCCACCACGAGTCCGTACCCCCGGACCACGGTCGGCGCGTCGCCGACCACCACCGCTTCGCTGGCGATGGTGTTGCGCATGATGGGCTGGACATCGATTTCAAAGTTCCGACGTTCGAGCGAGGTCACCTTGTTTTCTCGATCCGCCTCTTCGACCATGCTGCACCCGAAGCCCACCATCGCGGAGACGACCCCAAGCGAGGCGAGCCGGATGACCGAGCTGATGTTCGAGCGTGCGAAGGGTTGACGGACGGGCGACGGTCGACGCATCGGTGAAAAGGCTCCAAACGGGCGTTGCAGACGATGCGTCAGTCTACCCGCTCGGCGTTCAGTTCCGAGCCTCGATCACTCGGAACCGGGGTTCTGGACTCAGTGCCGTCCAGGCGTGCTGCCCGTCCCCGGCCCGAATCCGGTTCGGAACAGGACCAGAAGCACTGCCACCACCACCGCGGTCACCGTCACCGAGACCAGATCTGACGTGAGCTGGGGGTTCAGCTGGGCGAGAAACGGCAGGGGATTCGATGCCGAAGTGGAAAGACTGGCTGAAAAAAGGGTCATCTCGTTCTCCTCGGCGGGGGGGTCGATCGGTCGCACTCGGCGATCCTCATGATTGGGTACGTCGTTCATCCGGGGATGTGACGCCGGTCATGACCCTCCGGGCAAAAAAGTCCCGCCCCGGCCGATCGAGACGGCCGAGGCGGGACGGAACGACATGACACGTGGCCCGGACGGAGGACCTCCTCGCTGACACGGCCTCCTCAGGGACAGTCACCCCAGCCACCGAGCATCAGCCCAAGGTCGGCCCCATTCACCTGACCATCGTCGTTGAGATCCCCCGGGCACCCGGAAGGGCACGCACCCCACGATCCCAGGAGCAGGCCGAGATCCGCGCCGTTGACCTGGCCGTCGCCGTTGATGTCTCCGAGGCAGGGCTCGTCCACGATCAGCACCTGGATGGTGTAATCCTCGACTTCACCATAGGTCGCGGTGCCACACGGAGCCATCGCGTCGAATTCGCCGTCGTGGATCCGGACCCGCATCCGGGTCGTGCCTTCCGGTTGACCGGCGGGCACGGTGAAGGTCAGGGCATACGGACCCGTACCGGTCGCGTTGGCCACGTTCTCGCCGGCGTCTTCGAAGTCCTCGTCTGCATTCCAGTCGATGTAGACCGCCAGGAGATCGGAAGCCCACTGCGGATCTCCATTGGTGATGTTCAACGGCTGGACGCTTCCGGGCGTGACGGTGGCGGTGAGGGCGGTGTAGTCGACGTAGCCCGACGAGCCCGAAGTGTTGGAGAGGCCGGCGTCAGGCATGGAGAGGCTGGCCACGTATTCGTACGTGGTGTCGGTGCAGGTGGCGGCACAGTAGCCATCGTCATCACCATCGCCGCCTTCACAGATGTCAAGGCAGGTCCGACTGTCGCGGTGGTTGACGATCGAATTGATACTGCTGGACGCGAAAGTGTTCGAGCAGGTGATGAAGGGATTCATCGTGTTGCCCGTACAGTCGCAGTGGAACGCATCCCAGAGGTGACCGAGCTCGTGGGTCGTGAGGTCGGTCGTGCATCCGAGGGATCCGCAGCAGTCGCTCTGGGCCAGGCAGTACGCGCCGCCGTAGAGAATCGGGCCGCTGCAGGAACCGGAGGTGTCACAGATGTCCGCGGCGATCCCGATCGTCCCACCATTGATGGAGCGGCCCGTGAACAGGTGGGCCACATCGCGGCTGACGCCAGCCTGGTTGTCGGTCCATTCCGTGATGAACTGGCAGAGCAGGGTCACGGCGTCGTTGGAGGTGTAGGGATCGCTGGAATTGGTCCGCACCAGAATCTGCGTGATCTCGTGGCGGATCGCGGTCTGGCTTTCATACTGCGAATTGCTGGCGTTGATGATCAACTCGATGCGATCCTGGACGCTAGTCGAGTTCGAACCGTAGGCCTGGTAGTACTCGTAGTCCGCATCGCAGGCGAGCTCGGCGCAGAAGACCGCACCGCCACCCAGCAATGCCAGGGGCGGGGGGCCATCATCCGCGTCGAGGTCGTCCGGTCCCATGATGGGAGCCG
>NYWY01000035.1 GCA_002685335.1 Planctomycetaceae bacterium | reverse complement strand
GTTCACGGAGGAGGCGGCCGAATTCGGCCTCGACCTCCGGGACGCGTCCATCATCTCGACCTTCGCCGACGTCGACAACGACGGTGATCTCGACGTCTATATCGGTTGCAATCGATACGTACCTCCGAACGGTCTTCCGACCGAAGCCCCCGGGCGTTTCGATCCGGAGACCGGTTCGATGCAGATGTTCCCGAAGTACGAGCGGTACTTCCGGGCCTGGCGAAAGCCCGACGGCAACTTCGAGGCCGACAGCTACGGTCGCGACGACCGCTTCTTTCTCAACACCGGTCCCGGCGAGGACGGACGCCCGCGATTCGTCGACCTGACCGAACAGGTCGGCATCGACGGTGCGGGTCATGCCCTGGCGGCCACCTGGCTCGACGTCGACCGCGACGGGTTCGTCGATCTTCACGTGGCCAATGACTTCGAGGACCCGGACCGCTTCTATCGCAATCTCGGTCCGGGGCCCGACGGCGTGGTCCGCTTCGAGGACGCGATCGCGGAGATCCTCCCCTACACCTCCTGGTCGAGCATGGGGTCCGACGTGGCCGACCTCGACGGGGACGGGATGCTCGATCTGATGGTCGCCGACATGTCCGCGACCACGCACTTCAAGGCCAAGGTGAACATGGGTGAGATGGGTGGCCGGCAACGCGAGATCCTCGAGCAGGGCTGGCCGCGTCAGGCGATGCGGAACATGGTGTTCCTGGACACCGGGCGAGGGGCCTTCCGGGAGGCCGCGTTCCTCTCGGGCCTCAGCAGTTCGGACTGGACCTGGGCGGTGAAGCTCGGGGACTTCGATCAGGACGGTCGCCCCGACGTCTTCACCACCAATGGAATGAGTCGGAACTTCACCGACTCCGATCGACCGTTCTCCGGGCGACAGCGATACGGTCGGACGCAGTGGGACCACTTTCGCGACGATCCGCCGCTGCTGGAGCGCAACATGGCGTTTCGGAACCAGGGTGATCTGGTGTTCGACGACGCGGGAGCGGCGTGGGGCCTCGACAAGAATGGAATGAGCTACGCGGCCGCCTACGGAGATCTCGATCTCGACGGCGACCTCGACGTGGTGGTGGCGAATCTCAACGAGGCGGTCTCGGTGTATCGCAACGAGACCGACGGAAACTGGTTGAAGATCAGGCTTCGAGGTCGTGGCGACAACACCGCGGGAGCAGGGGCGGTGGTCCGGGTGAAATCCCGATCCCACGGCGACCTGATCCGAATGGCCAGCCCGTGGCGCGGCTGGGCCTCGACCGACGACGGTGATCTGCACTTCGGTCTGGGGGATGATGAATCGGTCGAGTCGATCGAGGTCGTCTGGCCCGGGAACCGGGTCCAACGCCTGGGATCCGTGGAAGCGGGTCGCACCCTGGTGATCGAGGAACCGCTGGAATTCGAAGACCTCGAACCCTCTTCCGAAGGACTGTTCGTCGAAGCGGCCGCGGGAATCGGGCCCGGCTTCGAGCATCGCGAAAAGTCATACGACGACTACCGGATGCAGCCGCTGCTTCCGGGAAAACTCTCCGCCCTCGGACCTTGCATGGTGTGGGACGACGTGAATGAGGACGGGCGACCCGACGTCTTCTTCGGAGGCGCCCGGGACGAGTCGGGCGAGCTCTGGATCGCCGCCGACGAGGGATACCGCCGGGTTCCGGTGCCGGCTTTCGAGGCCGATCGTGGCAGCGAGGATGCCGGTGCCTGCTGGTTCGATGCCGATTCCGATGGCGACCTGGATCTGCTGGTGGCGAGTGGAAGCAACGAGTTCTTCGAGCGCGACCGTCGCCTTCGAAATCGTCTCTACGTCAATCAGGGGATGGGTCCCGACGGACGGACTCCGGCATTCGAGCGGGCTCCCTTCGGAACCCTCGGAGGACTGGCGTTCAACAGTCAGTCGGTGGCGGCCGGAGACGTCGACGACGACGGTGATCTCGATCTGTTCATCGGCAGCAGATCGGTGCCGGGTCGGTACCCGTCTTCTCCGCGGAGTCACCTCCTGATCAACGAGTCGGACACCGAAGGACCTCGATTCGTGGACGCGACCGAATCGCTGGCTCCCGGACTCGGCACGGTGGGACTGGTGACCGGGGCGGTCTGGATCGATGCCGACGACGACGGTCGCGCCGACCTGGCGGTGTCGACCGAGTGGGGGCCCGTGACGCTCTGGCGGAACGAAGGAGGGCGACTGTCCGATGCCACCACCGAGTCGGGGCTGGCTTCGATGCGAGGGTGGTGGTACGGCCTTCGCGCCGCGGACGTGGATGGTGACGGCGACCAGGATCTGGTGGGGCTCAACGTCGGATTGAACACCAAGTACGGGGCCGCGTCGAAGAAGAAGCCTGCCGTCCTCTACTACGGTGACATGGACGGAACGGGACGGCCGAATCTCATCGAGGCCAAGTGTGGTTCGGACACGCTTCTACCGGTCCGGGGTCGAAGTTGCAGTTCGAACGCCATGCCGTTCATCAAGAAGGACTTCGGGACGTTCCGTGACTTCGCGGTGGCCGATCTTCCCACGATCTACACCCCCGGTCGGCTCGATGGCGCCGATCGCTTCGAGGCGGACGGTTTCGAATCCGGGGTCTGGATCAATCGGGCGGAAACCGGTCTTGCAACCTTCGAATTCCGGGCGTTCCCGCGGATCGCACAGATCGCGCCGTGCTACGACGCGGCGGTCGGGGACTTCGATCGTGACGGGGTCGTGGATCTCTTTCTCGCCCAGAACCACGATCACCGCGAGGCGGAGACCGGTCTGTGGCGGGGAGGCGTCGGCCAGCTGCTGCGGGGGACCGGCGATGGGAGTTTCATCCCGATGTCGCCGATGGAGAGCGGCATCGTGATCCGGGGGGATGCAACGTCCGCTCGGGCGGTGGACGTCGACGGGGACGGCGATCTCGACCTGGTCACGACCCGCAACAACGATGCGGTCAGCACCTTCCTCAACCGAAGCGCCGAGGACTCTTGAATTGACGGGGGCGGCTTCCGGGCACCCCGCCGCGAAGCGACGGGGGCCGGGGAAGCACGCGCGGAGGGACTCGAACCCCCAACCCTCGGCTTCGAAGGCCGATGCTCTATCCAATTGAGCTACGCGCGCGTCTCTCGTGGGGTCGGACCCCACGCGGTTCGAGAGTGTAGCGGGGCGCCGGGCTCTTGTGGTCGTTCCGACGGGAGTTCTCAGGGTCGGCTACCGTCCGGAGCCCTGTGGGCTCGTGGAATCGGTTCGTCGCCGTCTTTCCGAGCCGAAGGAATCCGATTCGGAGGCGTCAAATGGGTTTCATGGATGGCAAGCGAGGTTTGATCGTCGGAATCGCGAATGAGCGGTCATACGCCTATTCCATCGCGGAGAGCCTCTTGCGAGAGGGTGCCGAATGCCTCTTCACCCACCTCCCGGGTGACAAGATGGAACGCCGAGTCCGACGATCCATCGATGCTCTGGGGGTCTCGGATCCGTGGCTGCGGCCGTTGAACGCCGCCAGCGACGAGGACATCGCCGACGTCTTCACGCAGATCGGTGAGGAATTCGGGCAGATCGATTTTCTCGTCCACTCGATCGCCTTCGCGGACAAGGACTGGCTTCAGCCCGGTCGCTTCACCGCGACTCCGCGCGAGGTCTTCACCCAGGCGATGGACATCTCCGCCTTCACCTACGCCGCGATGGCGAACCACGCCGCTCCCCTGATGACCGAGGGTGGATCGATGCTCGCCCTCTCGTACTACGGGGCGGAGAAGGTGGTTCCGGGCTACAACGTCATGGGCGTCGCCAAGGCGGCCCTGGAAGCGACGAACCGGTACCTCGCCTTCGAGTTGGGAGAGAAGAACATCCGGGTCAACTGCATCAGCGGTGGACCGCTCCGGACCATGAGCGCGATGGCGGTCGGTGGTTTCGGCGAGATCCTCGACTGGGTCGAGAAGAAGGCACCGCTCAAGCGAAACATCGAAGGGCGGGAGGTCGGCGACTGTGCCGCCTTCCTGCTGAGCGATCTCTCGAGCGGCATGACGGGGCAGTGCTTGTACGTCGACTCCGGTTTCGCGACCGTCGGTCTCTAGGAATCCACCTGATCGAGGCCCGGGGCGAAGGCCCACCGGCCTTGGAAGTCGAAATCCTCGGCCCGTACGATCCGATGTCGGATCAGGCTCGCGAGTTCCGTCACTCCATGATCGTCGATCGCGCCCACCACGTGGTCCGACCTGATCGGAGTCGGAGCGGGCAGATCCGACTTGGTTCGAACCCGCAGCACGCCTTCCTCGGGGTACAGACCGTCGGGAAGGCCCGGGTCGGGGGCGTCGGGGGCGATGAGGTGCACCACCAGCACGGCGTTTCGGATCGCGTCCAGGCTCGACCGGATGGCGGTCCGTTCGATGGCATCGTCGGTCTCGCGGAGTCCCGGGGTGTCGATCCAGTCCACCACGACGCCGGCGAGATCGATTCGACGCGAGACTCGATCCCGGGTGGTGCCTGCGAGGTCGGAGACGATGGACGCCGGCTCCCGGACCAGGGCGTTCAGCAGTGAACTCTTGCCGGCGTTCGGTCCGCCAATGCAGGCGACGGTCACCGGTTCGACGAGTCGACCGAGGCGACGGCTTCGTCGTCGTTCCTCCGCGTCGAGCGGGCCGGAGCGGTTCCGCCAGCGTCGAGCCTGCTCGAGCAGGGGTTCGATCGCGGCCGGGCTCCGGGCGGTGCACAGCACGTCCAGAGCGAGGGCCTCGATCGCGTCTTCACTTTCCGGACGGGCGCCGGCTGGTGCCTTCTCCAGCCATTCAACCCCGGATTTCTCGAGGGCGAGGATCAGGCGTCGGACGATCACGGGACCACCGTGGGGCATCACCTGAGCGTGATGGGCGTCGATGCGGGCGATCACGCCATCATCGATTCCAGGAAGGGTCCGATGGGCGAATCGTGATGGTCGAATCGGGGGACCGGGTCCGATGGCGTCGAGGGTCCGGTCGAGGGCCGCGGGGTCGTTCGCGGCGAGATCGATGATGGCCACGCCCCCGCGTCCGGGGGGTGATGCAAGCCAGGCGCAGACCGCGGGGGCGGTCACGCCTCCGCGTCTTCCGTGGTTCCGGTGGCGGTGCGCCAGGCGAGGCCCATGCCGCGGAGGACCAGATCGGGAACCACCCGACTCACGAGTTCGTCGTCCTTGAAGAGCATTTCGGCATCGCCGCCGGTGGCGACCACCAGCGGAAAGCCCCCGTAGTGCATGGCGTATCGCTCGACGAGTTTCCAGGCGCCGCCGGTCACCGCGGCATGAACCCCTCGGTGCATCGCGCCGATCGTATCGCGGCCCCAGGGTTCACCGGTGGTCGCTTCAAAAGCCTGCTCCGGGAGCAGATCGGTGGAGACCGCCATCGTTCGGAGCATGGCCGAGATCCCGGGAAGGATCGCACCGCCTTGAAAGACCCCTTCACCATCGACGAAGTCCACGGTCACCGCGGTCCCGGCGTCGATCACGATGCAGGCCTGTTTCAGTTCATCCCACGCCGCGGCCGCGGCGAGGAGTCGATCGACACCGACCGCGGATTCCGGATCGAGTCCTCTTCCGATGGGTGCGGCGAGATCCTGTTCCATCTCGAGGACTTCGGCTTCGATGCGATCGGCGAGAAGGGCTCGCAACGTGTCTTCGACCGGTCGGTTGACCGACGCCAGGAGGATCGAACGCTGATCCGGTTCCTCGTCGGCGAACCATGGGGTGATCGCGGTGACGATGGAAGAGGCATCCTCCACCGGGAAGGAGACGGTCGCGTCGAGCACTCCATCGATGAGGCTCCCGGCTTGAATGGTCGTGTTGCCGATCGAGATGGCGGCGGCGGTGGGCATGGCGGACGTCCGGGGACGGGGGAGGTTGATTCAAGGCGCCGGGAGACGCCCCGGGCCGGCGATCGAATCACCGATCGAATCGACCATGCTAGCGAGGAGGCGTCTCATCCATGGTCCGCCGGGAAGTGGTCGGTCGTCGAGTCGGGCGACCTGGTGCAGGAGGCGACGACTGGAGGCGATGCCGATCTCCGTCGCCGAGTGGATCCGATCGGCACGGAGGGGGCCTTCGGTCACTGGAATCCCGATCCGCCGGCCGGCATCAAGCACCAGGCGTCGCATCGTGCCGGGCAGGATGCTCGGGGCCGCGGTGATCGAGGGGGCGATCAGGATGCCGTCGAGGATCGCGATCACGGTCGAGTGCGTCCCCTCGCTGACCAGGCCGTCGCGATGCAGGATGGCCTCTCCCGCGTTGCGATCACGAGCCTGCATGGCGCCCAGGACGTTGGCGAGCACGTTGAGCGACTTGAGGTCGGTCCGGCTCCAGCGGTCGTCGGGAACGAGGACCACATCCGTCGATTCAATGGTCGCGAGGTCCCGCAGGGGGGGCAGGGGGGAGGCGAATGCGAACACCGTGGGGCGGATCCCGTCTCCCGGCACGTGCCGGCGAGGACGTTCGACCCCACGGGTCACTTGAAGGTAGACGCCCGCGTCGGTGAGTCGCTCGGCTTCGAGCAGTCGTGGCACGATGTCGTGGAACCGCCGGGCGTCGAAGCCCTCGATTCGGGTCTCCCGCAGGCTCCGTGCGAGTCGGCGGACGTGAGCGTCCATCTCGACCGGAACACCGTCGAAGGTCCGAACCATTTCGTAGACCCCGTCACCGAAGAGGAACCCTCGATCGAAGGGGGAGATTCGAGCGTCGTCGACTGGCACGATCTTCTCGTCGAGCAGGGTGACGGTCGGGCCGGTCATGGTCAACCCTTCGCCGTCACGAAAGCCCGGGCTCGGGCGGGATCGATGTCGTTTGACCATCTTCCATCGATCTTGAGAGCGCTCCCGACGATCACCGCGCCGGCCTGTTCAAGAAGTTCCGGAAGGCTCTCGGGAGTGGCTCCGCTTCCGACCGCGACCGGAAGCGAACCGGCCCGGCGAGCCGCAGCGAGATCGTGCACCGAGACCGCCTGGCCCGTGTGGCTTCCCGTGATGATCACCGCATCCGCACCCATGAACTCGTGACCGGAGACCAGATCAGCCAGTCCGAGATCGCCGGTGATCGCATGGGCTGAATGCTTCTTTCGAACGTCGGCCCAGATCGCGACGTCCTCGGCTCCGATGTTTCGACGATGCCGGAGGAGCGGACCGGCATCGGCTTCGTCCAGCAGACCCTCGTCCGCCACCGCGGCGTAGGCGAAGCCCTCGGCTCGGATGAACCGCGCCCCGGTCGCGTGGGCGATCGAGATCGCCTCCCGATTCGCACCGGCCAGGACCTGCACCCCGACGGGCCGATCACCCGCGACGTCCACCACGGCTCCGACCGCCATGGCCATCGCGGCGACGATCTCCGGTCCGACGGTGCGGCGGAGATAGGGCAGGTCGTGCATGTTTTCGACCATGATCGCGTCGAAGCCCTCGTCGACCAGGATCTTCGTCTCCCGCGCCGCCCGGTCGGCGATGTCCGCGACCGACCGGCAGCTCCGCGGCGTGCCGGGCAGGGCGTCGAGGTGAACCATGCCGACGAGAGTCCGAGGCGAAGGCGTCCAGCGATTCATGGGCGGGGCTCCGAAGCAGAAGGGGTTGGCGGTTGTCTTCGTCGGCTGCCGGATCGGACCACCAGGAAGAGGGCGGCCATGGTGCCTCCGGCGATCAGCAGAAGGGCTCCACAGACGAACCAGAAGCCGAGTTGTTCATTGGCGAAGGGAATGCCGCCCACGTTGATGCCCAGCAGGCCGGTCACGAAGGGGAGGGGAAGAAAGATCGTGGCGATCCAACTGAGTCGGTACATCGAGGTCGAGAGGTCGTCCATCGCCAGCACGTGTTCGCGATCGGAGAGCACGCGGACCCGATCGAGCTGGCCGTGGACGCGATGCTCCAACCAGTTGGCCCGGTCCTGCACGCCTCGAAGCGGTTCGAGGTCCGCGTTGAGATTGCGGGCCGTCGCATCCAACAGGGATCGCTGGAGGGCGCCCTGCAGCGGATCCAGGTGCCGGTCCAGCCCGAGCAGCATCCGGCGGACTTCGGCCATCCGATCCACCCGGGCGGCGCGGGAGCCGGAGTCGCCGGCTTCGACCGCGTCGAGATCGTTCGCGGTGTATCTGAGCGAGGGGGCGAGACGATCGAGGAACTCGTCTCCGAGTTCGGCCATCACGGAGAGAATGGAGACCGAATCCGAATCGTGATCCGCGATCCCGACGCAGGCATCCTCGACGATGCCGACCCGGTGCCGGCGGACGGTGAACAGTCGCTCGCCGTCCCGGATGATGGATAGGAGATAATCCTGCTTGGTGTCCACGAGGATCCGAGCCGGGAGATCCAGTCGCAGAAGCGAGGTGCCGAGGTGACGGAGTCGCATGCTCTCGTGACCGGGCTCGATCGCGGCATGGATGATCTCGGTGCTCAGCCCGAGATCGACCAGCTGTCGGTGCGACAGCTCCTCGCCGGCCTGTTCGAGCACCACGTCGAACCAATCGAATCCGACTCCGGGTGGCTGCAGGCGCCGCACGCCGGGGCCGAGGTCTTCGTACCATTCTGCTGGAAGGCTGGGCACTTGGCGGATTCCGCGAAGGGTCTGGGGAGACGAACTCGATCCATGGAGCCTATCGGTGAGATTCGATCGATGCCCGGCCGTTGAAGATCGGCCCGAATGCTGGCGATTCGAGGACGCTGGAATCAGCGCCGTCATGGTGCCGTCGGCGGGGATGAATCTCGTCTCCCTCGAATTCAGGGGGGCCGAGCGCCTGGTCCTCCCGCTGCCTCTGGCCTCGTTCATGAAAGCCGCCAAGACGGGTGGCGTGCCACTCCTGCATCCCTGGGCCAATCGACTTCGTGGTGACCGATACGACGTGGGGGAGACGTCGGTCGATCTCGGTCGGATCGAGGACCTGAAACGGGATGGAAACGATCTTCCGATGCACGGGCTCGTGCTCCGCCGCGCCGAATGGGAGGTGTCGAAAATCGAGACCGATCCGACCGGGACCGCCGCGATCAGCGGTCGAATGGACTGGCACGTTGGGATGAGGGACTTCGCGGCCTTCCCGTTTCCGCATCAAGTGACCGTGATCTGGAGCCTCCGTCGGCACCAGGAGCGTGGCGTCGCCGTCTGCTGCCGCTATCAAGTCGACGCCGGTGATCGTCCGGTACCGACGGCGGCGGGTTGGCATCCCTATCTCCGGCCCTCGATCGGGTGCGATCGCACGCGGATCCGTCTCGAACTGCCGCCCGTACACGGAACGACCCTCGACTCCCGGGGGCTGCCGGTGATCGATGACGACGGCCGACCGGTCATTCGGTCGGTGGGGGATCCGTCGGGGACCCTGGACGATCGACATCTCGACGATCTCTTTCGCGGGCCGGACGGTGGCTGGACCGCCGCGGTGATCGCCGATGGGGTCCGGATGGAACTGGAAGCTGATGCCGGTTGGCCGTGGCTCCAGGTGTACGCCCCGCAAGACTCGGATTTCGCCTGCATCGAACCGATGCTGGCCCCCACCGCGGCGCTCTCGGACGGACATCCGGTGATGGTCGAAGCGGGGGGTCGTTTCGAAGCCTCCTTCACCCTCCGAATCATCGATGGGAGCGCGGACTGACATGGGAAGACGAGACGGTATCGGACCGGACCTCCGGGACAAGACGATCCTGATCACCGGAGGCGGAACCGGAATCGGTTCCGCGACCGCGATCGAGGCGGCGGGCGCCGGCATGCGGGTCATGGTGACCGGTCGGCGATCGGCACCGCTGGAACGCGTGGTGTCGTTGATCCGGGATCAGGGGGGCGAAGCCACGGCCCACGTCGGGGACGTCTCCGAGGAGGGTGCGAGCCGGCGGATGCTGGACTCGATGAACGACGCCTTTGGTGGGACCGACGCGATCTTCGCCAACGCCGGCTACGGCATCGAGAAGCCGGTGCTGGACGCGGACGAATCGGACGTCCGCCGGCTGTTCGAGATCAACCTTCTTTCGGCGGTCGATCTGTTGCGGAACGGTGGCCTCGACATGCGGGCGTCGGGTCGCCCGGGTCACCTGCTCGGTTGCTCGAGCATTCTGGGAAAATTCACCCTGCCTCGGTACGGTCTGTATTCGGCCACCAAGGCCGCGCTCACCCATGTCTGTCGATCGATGCGGGTGGAACTGTCGGGAACCGGGATCTCGGTGTCGAGCGTCCACCCGGTCACCACCAGGACGGAATTCTTCGAGGTCGCGGCGGAAACCAGCGGGGTCGGACATGGCCCGGCCCTACGGGCCGACGGGACTCCCAGGCACGCCCCCCGGATGTTCGTGCAACCCCCGGAGAAGGTCGCCAGAGCGGTGATTCGTTGCCTCCGCCGGCCCCGGGCCGAGGTCTGGACGACTTTGAGCGGCCGGGTCGCCAACGGGGTCTTCGAGCTGGTACCCCCTATCTACGACCTCGTGCTCCACAGTGCCGGAAAGAAGTGATTCGCCGCGGGGCAGGAAAGCGGGGGGACCGCTATCCTCATCGACTCATCCGATTCGACGCAAGGTCGAGGAACCTCTCGATTCGGTCTCCAGACACTCAGTATTACGAGGATAGAAGCGATGGCCATTCGGGTCGGCATCAACGGTTTCGGACGCATCGGTCGCCTGGTCTATCGGGCGGGCATTCGCCGTGGTGGTTTCGAATTCGCCGGGGTCAACGACCTCGTGCCTTCGGACAACCTCGCCTACCTCTTGAACCACGACACCATGCATGGACGGTTCGAGCATCCCGCATCGGCGACG
>NYWY01000021.1 GCA_002685335.1 Planctomycetaceae bacterium | reverse complement strand
TTCGTGGACCGCCCGGTCTTCGTATTGCGCCGTCCCTCGCTTGAAGAGCCTCAGATTCCAACTCGGGAAGTATCCGCAGTTCCGGATCGGGCGATTGAGGAAGTAGAAGAGCCGGTTCAGGTAGAACGCCGACTCGGGGACCTCGTCGACGCCCTTGGCCAGGACCGCTTCGATCTCCGCGCGAAGTGCGGGCGTCACCACTTCGTCGGCGTCGATGATCAGCGTCCAGTCTGCCTCGAACGGGAGATTGTTCAACGCCCAGTTCTTCTGCGCCGCGTATCCCGACCAGTCGTGGTGGACGAACGTCGCATCGGTGGAATCGACGATCTCCCGGGTCCGGTCGGTCGAACCACTGTCGACGACGAAGATCCGGTGCGTCCAGCTCTGGAGCGCCTCGAGGCAGAAGCCGATGTTGGCTTCCTCGTTCTTGGTGATGATGAGGACGTCGATCACGCGATCTCCAGATCTGGCAGGCTCGCGGCCATGACTTCTCCGCAGGAGGCGAACCGGTACCTCGACAGGATCGAATCCAGTTTCGCCGCGGTGCTCGAGAGACCGACGTAACACTTGAATCGACGGGATCTCGACATCTCCACCACCGGACTGTCCGGCGCGAAGTCGCGAGGATGAAGATACACCACTCCCGGTATTCCTCGACGATTCAAGGCGCGGAAGCCGCGATGTATGAGCCAGGCCGGAAAGAGTCGGAGATATCCGCCGCCGGAGAATCCCACGCGCTTCGGACCAATCCGCATCAGGCTCATCGGAAGTTCCGGGATGGTCCTTCCCGATGGCGCACCCGTGAACCGGTGCGGCCGCTCGGTGCAGGGATAGCCACCGTTCTCGCGAGCGACCGGGAACAGACTCGCGTCATATCGCAGGCCGGCATCGAGGAGGACGTCGAACGCCCATTCGGTTCCCGGCGTGATCGAGAAGCTCGGCGCGCGAAAGGAGGTCACCTCGACCCCGCCGGCGTCCTGAATCACCCCGATCGAGCGGGCGAGATCCTCTCGGAAGGTGGCCGCGTCGAGATCGCAGACCTTGCGATGCCAGTACGAATGCGTCCCGATCTCATGTCCGGCCTCGGCCACCCGCCGGACCAGCCCGGGATATCGATCCGCGATCCAACCGAGGAAGTAGAAGGTCGCGGAGACGCCGTGCCGTTCGCAGATCTGGAGGATCTCCTCGGTCCGGTGCTCCACGATCGACGGGAACGAATCCCACTGCCTGGTGTCCGCGACGGCATCGATCTCCACCAGATGGAACCAGTCTTCGATGTCGAAACTCAGCGCATTCAACACCTCGCTCGCGACTGCGGGCTCGACGTCGGGACGGGGCTGGTTCGGATCTCCGGTCATCTGTTCGTGAAATCCCGATGCTGTGGCGTGACTCGTTTCAAACGAGCCGGTGTCCTCTTTCGCGGAGCCTCCGCAGATCCTCGGGTGTCGGCATCGAGAAGTGCGTCGACTCCTCCTCCGGGTTCGGAATCAACGGCGGGTCTCCCGCCTCCACCAATCGGACGCATTCGAGGATCGCCTCCGCCGCGAGGTCCTTCGACCGGGCCATCACCTCCTCGAGCGAGTCCCATGGATTGAGGCGGTAACGCTTCTGGACGAGGATCGGACCGTTGTCGAGCTTCGCATCGACGAAGTGCACCGAGACGCCGCCCTCCTGCTCGCCGTTCGCCAACGTCCAGAAGCTGGGCATGAGTCCTCGATACTTCGGCAGCAGCGCGCCGTGGCAGTTGACGATCCCCTTGGGGGTCTGCTCCCGAAGCTTCTTCTTGTAGAGCTGGGTGCCCGAGATTGAAAGAATGAAATCGACCTTCTTCTCTCGGAGATGCGCGAGGAACGCATCGCTGTTCACGTCGACCGCTTCGGTGACCTCGACGCCGTACTTCCTCGCGACCGCTCGAACGGAATGACATCGCTTCGTCGACCTCAGCCAGTCGTTCTCGATCTTGCCGAGAATCTTCTTGACGAGGTACTTGCGCAACTTCCACTGGAAGTAGCCGAACCCATAGAGCCGCCGCAGCTCCATGGCGGTCTCGAAGACCGTCCGCTTCCCCTGGGCGACGCTCTGGATGTTCACGCCCGCGGTGGTGTCGTGATGATCGCGGAGGTACTTGTCCAGCACCTTGGGCAGGAGGAACGGTTCGTTCTGTATGAAGACGTACTTGATCACGTGCTTGAACTCCCGTTTGATCTGGTGATTCCGGCATCCCCGGCGAGCGATTCGAGCAGCTCCCGCCACGCCGCGAAGCGGTGCACGGCGCCGTGCTCTTCGATCAATGAATTCCGCGCTCGCTCGCCGGCTCGAACGCTGGCGGCGGGATCGTCGGCGTAGCCGCGGACGATCTCGACCAGCGCGTCGACGTCCCCCTGCCGGACCGACGCCCCGCACTCGTTCTCCACGATGACCCGGGAGATCTCGCTGCGTTCGTCGCCGATGAAGATCGCCGGCCGACCCGCCGCGAGGATTCCGAACAGCTTGCAGGGGACCATGATCCCCTCCACGCCCTCGAGCAGGCTGACCAGATGCGCATCGGCGGCGCTGAGGAGTTCATCGAGTCGTTCACGGGGCTGGTAGGGCGCGATCACGCAGGTCGACTCCAGCCGCTCCTCCCGGACGAAACGCTCGACCTCTTCCTTCTTCTTCCCCCCGCCGACGAAGGCGAAGCGGACCCGATCGTCGCCTCTGAGCTCGCGGGCGGCGTGGAGAAAGGTCTCGACGTCGTGGCCGATCCCGAAGTTCCCCGAGTACATGATCAGGGTTCGATCACCGATCCCCCACTCGCGTCGATAGGGATTCTCGTCGCGGGGCACCGGCTTGACCTCCTCCTGATCGCTCCAGACGCCGATCATCCGGATCCGATCTTCGGGGACACCCTTGCTTCGAACGAGATCGGCCATGCATCGCCCGAGCACCACGTCCGCATCCGCGGAACGGAGGCACGATCGATTCACCCACTCGAAGAAGCGACTTGCGAGGGATCCCGATCGCATCACACCGCAGGCGATCGGAAGATCGGGGTAGAGATCCATCACCCAGTAGACGAACTTCGTTCCCTTCACGAAGCGCAGCATGCGGCCGACCACGGCGATGAAGGGGGGGGTCGTGAAACACACGACGACGTCATGGCGAGGCAGAAGCATCGACTTGACGAGCGCCGCGAGATAGAACAGCGCGAAGTCCGCGACGCGGGCGATGATGCCCGCCTTCCCGAACAAGGATCGACCGACCCGGTGGATCTCGATGCCGTCGACCATCTCCTTCCGGTCGAGTCCGGCACCCTTCTGCCCGTAGATCGATCGCGAGGCGATCACACTCACCTGATGTCCGTGCCGGACGAGATCGCGCGCGAGATCATGCCCGTGCTGGGCCGTCGCCGCGACGTCCGGATAGAAGGCCTGGTTGATCAGGAGAATCCGCATGTGATCAATCCGCCGAGTCTGCTTCCGCGGACTCGATCTCTTCGCGGTGTTCGACGAACCAGTCGATCGTCCGCCGGAGTCCGTCCTCGAATCCCACCGTGGCCTTCCAGTCCAGTCGGGCGGCCGCGGTCGTCGTGTCGAGGCAGCGGCGCGGCTGGCCATCCGGCTTGGTGGCGTCCCAGCGAATTTCGCCCTCGAAGCCCGAGAGCTTCGCGATGAGCTCGACGAGCTCGCGAATCGTGATCTCCATGCAGGTGCCGAGGTTGATCGGCGTGGGTTCGTCGAGGACCTCCGCGGCTCGAACGATGCCCTTCGCACAATCGTCGACGTACAGGAACTCCCGGCTCGCGGAACCGGTTCCCCAACACTCCATGTGATCGTCCCCGGCATCCCGCGCCGTCACGCACTTTCGAATCAAGGCGGGGATGACGTGGCTGGTCTGGGGATGAAAATTATCGAAGGGACCGTAGAGGTTCACCGGAAGCACGTAGGCGGATTTCAGCCCGTATTGGCGGTGGTACCCATCGAGCATCACCATCGCCGCCTTCTTCGCAATGCCGTACGGGGCGTTGGTCTCTTCGGGGTAACCCTCCCAGAGATCCTGCTCCTTGAACGGCACCGGCGTGAACTTTGGATACGCGCAAATCGTGCCGACCTGAAGGAACTTGAACGGGCGATCACCCGACGCATGGATCCGGGCCTGTTCGATCAGATTGACCGCCATCGCCATGTTGGCGAAGAAGTACCGCCCGGGATTGGCTTGATTCGCCCCGATGCCGCCGACCTCTGCGGCAAGGTGGAGCACGACATCCGGATCATGGTCCCGATAGAGCCGAATCGCGGCCTCTTCGTGCACCAGGTCGTATTCGCGGCGTCTGGGAACGATGATTCGACCTGCACCGCCGGCCTTCAGCTGGGCCACGACCGATCGGCCGAGAAATCCAGCGCCGCCGGTCACCACGACTGTCTTGCCTGCCAGATCCATGGAACCTCCGATGATCCTGCGTTCGTAGAGTGCACCTGTCATCGACCTTCAGGGGGCCTGGCGTCGATGAATCCCGCTGCTCCCGCCCAGATGATCGATTTCGACGAAAACCATGCTCGAGACCACGGGAACTCCGCAAGCCCCACTGCCGGAGGGCCGATACTACTGTTCCCAGCGAGCGGTCAAGCGATCCTCGAGATGTGTCTCGATCCGGATCAAAGCCGCAGGAGTCCCCGATGAACGATCAGCACCGCCGCCGAGCCCTCATCACCGGCATCACCGGCCAGGATGGAAGCTACCTCGCGGAACTTCTTCTGGACAAAGGTTACGAGGTCCACGGCATCATCCGACGATCCGCCAGTTTCAACACCGAGCGAATCGACCACATCTATCAAGACCCGCATGATCGCGGCGTTCGCCTGAAGCTCCACTACGGTGACCTCTCCGACGGCTCGGGCCTCATGCGGATCCTGCAGGAGGTCTCGCCCCACGAGGTCTACAACCTCGGGGCCCAGAGTCATGTCAAGGTCAGCTTCGACCAACCGGAATTCACCGCGGACGTGGTCGGCACCGGAACGCTTCGGCTCCTGGAGGCGGTCCGCAGCGAACAGGATCGATTGGGCCAGCAGATCCGCTTCTATCAGGCATCGAGTTCCGAGATGTTCGGAAAGGTCCACGAAGTCCCGCAGCGCGAGACCACGCCCTTCCACCCGCGGTCGCCGTACGGATGTGCGAAGGTCTGCGCCCACTGGATGACCGTGAACTACCGCGAAAGCTACGACATGCACGCCTCCTGCGGCATCCTCTTCAACCACGAAAGTCCTCGTCGCGGCGAAACCTTCGTGACCCGGAAGATCACCCGCGCGGTCGGCCGAATCAAGATGGGGCTTCAGAAGAAGCTCTATCTCGGGAATCTCGACGCGATGCGCGACTGGGGCTTCGCCGGCGACTACGTCGAGGCGATGTGGTCGATGTTGCAGCAGGACAAGCCCGACGACTACGTCATCGCCACCGGCGAGATGATTTCGGTTCGACGATTCTGCGAGCTGTGCTTCGACGAGGTGGGGCTCGATCCCGACGAGTTCATCGAAGTCGATCCTCGGTACTTCCGGCCCGCGGAGGTCGCCGAGCTGCTCGGGGATCCCACCAAGGCCCGTGAGCGCCTGGGTTGGGCGCCGAAGACCAGCGTCGAAGAGCTCGCTCGCATGATGGTCGAGAACGACCTTGAGATCGCGAAGCGGGAGAAGACGCTTCTCGACGCAGGGCACACCGTCGCCGGTCGACCGATGGGCGAATGAGAATCCGATGTCGATCGACACCCCCATCACGCTCTTCGGTTTCCTGATGGTCTTCGCACCGTTGGCGGTGATTCTCTACAACTATCTCGTTCTGGGTGACGACCTCATCACGGCTCGCCACCTGTTCCTCCTCGGCTGCGCCAAGTTCTTCGGCGTCGCCGCGTTGACCACCGGAATCACCAAACTGTATCGGGGCAACCACCCGTTCTCCGACGTGTTGCTCCTGTTCACGGGCACGGCGATCTTCTTCGTCATGTTCTGGTGGGCCTACAACCGCTGGAATCTGCCTTCGCGAATCGCCGCGTCGCGTTGGCGAAGGTCGCCGTCGCCGAACGTGGCCGGAGTCCTGTTCGTCGGCAGCATCGGCCTCTTCCTCGGTCTTCTCGCCTCGGTGCTTCCCGTCGATATTCCGGTCATCGGCCAGATCACCAACGTCCTCGGCAAGCTTCTGCCCGCGGCGAGCGTCGCACTCTTCCTGTTCTGCTGGCTCCGAAACCCGGTCAACATCATCTTTCTCGCCGCCACCGGCTTCGCATTGATGCTCGCCGTGTTCGTGGCGCTCTTCGGCGCAGGGCGTCACCCGCTCTTTGCGGCGCTCATGGCCTTTCCGATCACCTGGTACTGGGCGCGGTGGCGATACCAACGCCCTTCCGCCACCATCGGCCGAATCCTCGCGCTCGGCGTGGGCGCCGCGATCGTGATCCTCGCCTACAGCGGTTTTCGCCACGATCACATGGGCGAAGCCGATTCGGGCATCGCGATGGACCGGATCAAGCAGTTGCTTCGATTCGAGATCGACACCGGCGGTGACGCCGAGAGCGCCCTCCGCGAAGACGCCATCACCGTGTCGTTGCTGTGCATCGAGGAATTCCATCGAAATGGTGAACCGGAGTACTTCCACACGCTCTGGTACGTGCTCAGCAATCCCGTCCCTCGACAGTGGTGGCCGAACAAGCCACAGGCGGTCGGGGAGAGCCTGCCAGAGAACCTCGGTGAGTTCTCGGATGGCTACGTGAATTGGGGACCGGGGATCATCGGAAACGCGTTCCACGACGGCGGGCTCTGGATGGCGGCGATCTACGGCCTGGTCGTCGGTGGCGTCTTCCGGATCTTCGACGACCTGCTGCGCCGCCAGCCTTCGAATCCATGGCTCATCGCGATGCTCGCGGCCATGAGCCCCAAACTCGTGGCGTACAGCCGAGGGGACATCGCGGTCTACACCGTCGAGCTGCTCGGCCTCGCGATCCTCTTCATCGTCATCCTCAAGGTCACGGGGCTCGCCTTCGGGTCCACCGAGGAGGACGAATTCCACGTCGTGGACGATGACGAGGGCGACTGGGATCACATCGAAGAGACCGCGCTCGACTGAGATCGAGACGATTTCCGTCTTCCTTCCGGGGGGATCACGATCCACCCGACCGGTCGCACGGGGACCATCGCGGCGACCAACTCGAGCCCGTCGTACGGTGGACCCACCCGGGCACCATCAGACCACGAGATCAACGGACCGACGAATGTGGTTCGTGGACCACGCGATCAAGTCCCTGGTCGACGACGGATCGTCTCGATGTCACCGGGTCGATGACCCAGCCCGGACGCGGCCGATGAAGCGGTCCTGCGACTCGGGACGGGGACCGGATCGCTCGAGGCGATGTGAGTCTCCGAACCAACTACCGACGGCTGGTCAATCGCCGCCATTCGCGATCGAGACGCGACGTGCGGATCGTCGAGCTCGCTCCACCCAGTCCGCGGGCTTTCCCGTCGAGGTCTGGATGACCTTGGATCGCCCGTTCGGGTCCTTGCGACGGACCGCGATCGACAGAATGCGGTTCGGGACCACGCCCGATGCGTTCGAAATCGGATCCACGTCGGTGCCCACGCGTTGGATCGAGGCGTTGGCACCCGTTCCGGACGTCACCCCACCACCCGAGCCACGTGGCTTGATCTCGATCGATCCGGACGACCCCGCCGCAGATCCACCGCCACCACCGCTGCCACCGCCACCGGAGGACCGGGGCACGTCCGGCGCCGAACGACCGCCTGCGGGCGTGGACTCCATCGGCAAGTCGGGGAACTCGCTGGAGATTCGTTCCGCCTGCGCCTCGATCGCGTCCATCGGATCGTCAAAGGGGGGGTCACCCTCGCTCGATGCGGACCCGCCGGATCCGGATTCGACGCCCAGCTGTTCATCGATTCCCGCGACGAGCTGGTCCAGCGACACGCCGGCGGCTCGGAGCCCGTCGGAACGGAAGAGCACGGTATGGCCTTCGAGCAACGCTTCGCGAATGCGACCCACGAGCTCCGCGATCACCGCGGGATCGGTACTCGCACCCGGGTAGTTCCGCATCCATCGAACAACGCCCGCCTGCATCGCTTCGTTGTGCAGCGCCCAGGGAACACAGTCCGGATTGTGTGCCGGATCGGATCGTTTCCACCACGCATCGACGGCGAAGACGGGAAACTCCGCCCAGCCCGGATTATCGAGCTTGGGTCGGGACTCCACGTAGACCGGGATTCCGATCGACTCGAGGTACTTGTAGAAGCGGAACTCGGGTCCGTCGTCGGAGAGTTTGACGGAGGCATCGGCACCGATCGATCCACCGGCGAGAAGAACCGGTTTCACGCACGCAAGCATGGTTCCCAGGATGGAGGCTGGATTTCCATCGGCGAAGGCGGACTTCAGCCGGTCGTCGGCGGAATCCGCCGTCCCGAGATAGGCGATGAGTTCGATCGGCTCGCCGAACGACCCCTGTACCACCGGCGCCCACGACTCCGAGAAGTTCTCGGTGAGTACGTCCAGACCCGCATCCTCGGCGTCGAGATACTGGTCGAACTGCATGACCTCACCTGAAAGCGTGCCGAAGGGATTGTGAAGCCAGAATCGACGAAGGCCCCAGTCATAGACGGCCCTCGCACGCTGGTCGACGAACTCGGGCCATCCTCCCGCGGTGATCTGATGTGTTGAGACCCCGCGGCGTGCCTGATCGTGGTGCGACCCTCCGATCAGCCAGGCTTCAACCAGCCGCTCCCGGGCCGGGCGGATGCTCTGGTCGGGATCCGTCGACGCAAGGGCCTCGTTTCCATGAGACGGGCCGAAGACGCCGATCGTGACTGCGGCGACGCAAAAGCATGAACGTATGGACATGACGATTCCCCGAAGTACCCTTCGTCGAGTTCCAAGACTCCTCTACCATCGGATTGTCGTATTCTCGGATCCAGATGGCAATCAAGATCACGGCCCCACAATTTCCTACAATCGTCATAGATCGACCATGCTGACCCAGCACGCCGCACGCGGCGCCACTCTCATGCTCGCGGCCAGCCTCTTCGGGCGGGTCGCCGCCCTCGCGGCGCAGATCGTGACCGGCCTGTTGCTCGCAGACGAGCAATTCGGCGTCTTTGCGATGGCGATCGGCATTCAGGCGATCGCCGGGATCCTGCAGGGCGGAAACGCCCTTTCCTATCTCGTCACCCTCCCACCGTCCCACCGTCGTTTCCGTACCGGAACCGTCTTCGGCATCAGTAGTGGTTTCTATCTCATCGGGGTGATCCCCATGCTGGTGCTCGCGCCGACGATCGCGAACCACTTCGACGAACCCAGCATCGTGGGCCTGCTCTGGATTCTCGGCGTCACCATGATGTTGTCGCCGATTCGGTTCGTCCTGCGGGCCAAAATGAACGCTCAGCTCGCCTTCGGGGCGAGCGCACTTGCATCCGCCATCAACAATCTGTTCGTCTATCCCCTCACGATCGTCCTCGCCATCTGGCTTCAAGACGCGATGGCCCTTGCGATCCCCGTGCTCGTCGGCGCGCTCGCTGAAATCATCTTTCTGTGGGTGAAGGCGCAACCGGTACGCACCGATTTCCAGCCGAGACGGCGCTTCCTTCGTCCGCTTCTCCATCAGTTCCGCTGGCTCGCGGCCGGTGCGGTCATGACGTCCCTCTTCAGCAGCGGCGACTACATGATCGCCGAGTTCCTCGTCGAAGCCGCCGTGCTCGGTACCTACTACTTCGGTTTTCAACTCGCGGTGCAGCCGGGCCGGATCTTCACGACCACGATCCTCAACATTCTCGTTCCGGTGGTCAAGCGGCTGTCACACGATCGTGATCGGCTCGTCGCGGCGCTCAGGCGTCTCCTGAGCACGGGCGGCTTCGCCATCGCGACCATCAATCTTTCGATGCTCGCGATGATCGAGCCGTTGGAGCGGGTGGTGTGGAACGAGAAATGGGCCGGCGCGGTGTTCACGGTCCAGATTCTCTCGATCGGTCTGACTTTCACCACCATTCTCGGGATCGGCATGTCTCCGCTGATGGCGCAACGCAGGTACCCGGAGAGCGTCTTCTGCGGAGGGATTCGCGCGGTCTTCATGATGGCTGGTGCGGCCGTCGGGGCCTTCGTATGGGGAACCCCCGATGGGATCTCACTCGCCGTGACGGGGGGGATGTTGATCGCTTCGATTCTGGGAATCGGTTTCGTGCTCAGGGCGTATGACGTTCCGATCATCGCCGCGATGCTGCATCTCATTCGCTCCACGGTGCCGGTGATCATCGCCGGCGGGATCGCCGCGATGGTCGGACATCTGCTCCTCGAAGGGACCACGGGGCGTTTCAGCGGTGTGATCGCACTGGCGGCCGCAGGCGCGACCTACCTCGTGCTTCTCCCGATGACGCTGCTTGCGATCCCGACCGATACGAGAGGGGAGATCATCGGACTTCTACCGAGCCCTCTCCGCCGGCATCTGCCGGGTGGATCCACTCAATCCGGAACGCAGGATTCGTAGACCGCCTCGAAGGCCCCCGCCACCGTCGACGTGTCGAGGTTCGCGAGGGTCCAGGTGCGGCCGGCGGCGCCCATCGTCACGGAATCCCGATCACCGGTCCGGAAGGATTCGATCGCGTCGGCGAATGCGTCGCCGGTCTGGGGGACGATCACGCCGCCTCCCGATCGCTCGATCTCGAATCGCGTGTCGACCAGATCGGTGGTGATCACCGGCGTCGCCGATGCGAGTGATTCGAAGAACACGAATCCGAAGTTCTCCTGGCTGGTGGGCAGCGCGAAGACGTCGCAGGCCGAATAGAGGCTG
>NYWY01000034.1 GCA_002685335.1 Planctomycetaceae bacterium | reverse complement strand
GTCGTCGGGAGAAAGGAGATCCGCGATTTCGAATGATCGCGCTCGGTCCAGACTGGGAGTCGGCAAGGCGATGGCGATCGGACCGACGACGGGATGGTTCATGATCGCCCTCCGATCAGGTCGCCGGGTGACGATGGCCGACCGCCACTCGCGGCGTCCGCGAGGCGTCGACGAATGAAGGGCGCCACGGATGCGACGCGGATCGCCGCGTGGGCCAGCCCGGGCATTCGAACCGCTTGAGCCACCAGTCGACAGCGACGTCGATCACGACCGACGAGACCGGCGTGCGTTCGGCGCCAGCCGTCGAGGGTTCCGTTCTCCAGAATCGCCCGGTCGATCATGTCCGCGAGCGAGGTCGCGGTTCCCAGCGCCCAGGACATGCCTTCCCCGGTGAAGGGCTCGACGTATCCCGCGGCATCACCCACGCAGGCGATGCGATCGTCCGCCACCACTCTTCGGCGGGTCAGCCGGGGGGTTCCTCGCCATTTCAGGCCGCGGGCCAGCGCCGCGAGCAACGGTCGATTCTGACGTTGCAGGATCGAGGCGGCGGCGCCCGCCGGGCCGCCCAGTTCACGAATGGCCCGGTTGTCGAAGGCGGCGGCAAGATCGAGATCGCCGCTGGGAAGTCGCACCAGGCCGACATAGCCGGAACGATTCGCGAGCATGTCCAGTCGCCCCGGAGGAGGGGCGTCGCCGGGAACCGACGACGCGGGAATGGTGGTCCCCGCGCCGAATCGACTTCCACTCGAGATCCGCCAGGCGAACCCGGGAAGGGCGTCGAGGGATCGACCGTCCAGGCCATCCGCGGCGACGATGAATCGGGCGTTGATCGCATGCTCTCGACCGTGATCCAGATCGCGGGTTCGAACGATTCGGTCCGGACCGACCATCGCCCGGGTCCGGGTTCGCACCGTCACGCCGACCGCCTGCGCATGCTCCACCAGCGAGGTGTCGAGATCTTCGCGGGAAAGCACGAGGGAACCGGGAAAGGGGAGCCGAAGATGGCGGCCTCCCGAACCGACTTCGACTTCGTCAAGCGTGAGCCCTCGGGCGATCAGCGAATGAAGACCAAGGTCGCGGAGAACCCCCACCCCCCGATCCGCGAGGCAGCAACCACAGACCTTGGGCCGTGGAAACTCGTCTCGGTCGATCAACATCACCCGGTGACCCCGGCCGGCGAGGGTCGCCGCCACCGTGGCGCCCGCGGGCCCGCCGCCGATCACCGCGACATCCACGATGGATTCTTCGGGGTCGGTCATCGGTTCGACTCCCCGGTCCGCCAGGTGAGACGTTGACGCTGGGGAAAGACGCGTTGCACGGTCGATGACGGAAGTCCGGCGTCGGCGGCCAACTCGGCGAGTTCCGGAGTCGTGAAGGCCGCTCGCACCGAGGTGGGGGCGTCGAAATGCACGACCGGAGAGCGGGTGGCGAGTCGACCTGCGACCGAGGCGAGAATGAGACCGGTGGACGATCTTCGAAGATCCGAGACGATTCCGCCCAGCCGGGCGGAGGTCGCGAGCCGACGGAGCACGGTGGTGACCTCGTCGGGTTCCAGGTGATGGAGAAAGAGACTGCAGAGGGCGATGTCGACGGGCGGGAGAGGATCTCGGATCGCATCGAGGTGATGGGTTCGGACCTCGAGGCCGCAGGCCCGGCTTCGATCACGGCACCGGGCCAGGGCGTGTTCGCTGATATCCACCGCATGCCACTCGACCTCGACCCCACGGGTTCGCAGCCAGCGGCCCAGACGCCCCACCAGATCTCCGCTGCCGGTCGCGAGATCGAGAATCGCCAGCGGTCGCGACGGATCCGTTCGCTGGGCATTCAGGTTGAGGATCGGTGCTCGAAAGGTCCGGTCGGCGAACGACCAGGCATTGAGCCGGGCGAGACCATCAAGCGCCGCATCATGGTCGGCCTCGGGGAGCGAGGGGTCGTCCATCAGTTCTGGTTGGAGATGACGTTTTCGAAGTGACACCGCGGCATGGTAGGGGGGTGGCCATGCGTGCAGGCGTCGGTCACAAGATGGCGTTTGTGTGCAAGTGGCTGTCAATAAATACCTTGTCTACATAATCAATATGGCGTTCTTTCAAAAACCGCAAAGTTCCCGATTTCGTTTGCCGTTTCGGGAACCGTCTCTGTTACATTTCGGTTGTCGGGAAGCCGACGCCAACTCCACCTTTTCCCTCATCGCCCCCTGCCACCTCCAACAATGGCTGGGGGCGATGTCCTTTTGCCTTGAGACGGGTCGGTTCGGCCCTCAGGAGGGTGCGTGTCGATCCTGATCCTCTGCCTGAGCCTGAGTTTCGTGAACGGTCTGGTTTCGACCCCGCCGTCGATCGAGGCCACGACGACCATTGCGGATCGACCCAACGTGATTCTGATCCTCGCCGACGATCTCGGCTGGGCGGACATCGCGGCCAACAATCCGGAGACCTTTCATGACACGCCGGCGCTCGATCGGTTGGCCTCCCGGGGTCTCCGATTCACCCAGGCCTACGCGGCGGCTCCGGTGTGCAGTCCGACGCGAGCGAGCGTGATGACCGGAAGGCATCCGGCCCGGCTTCGGACCACGGACTACTTCTGCGGTCGGCGATCGGGGCGACTCACGCCGGCTCCCTACGTCTGCGCGCTCCCGCTCGAGGAACGCACCATCGCGGAGGCGCTCCGCGATGTCGGCTACCGCACCTTCTTCGCGGGTAAATGGCATCTCGGACCGGAGGGATTCTGGCCCGAGGACCAGGGTTTCGATCTGAACCGCGGGGGGTGGACCCGTGGGGGGCCGTACGGTGGAAAGAAGTACTTCTCTCCCTTCGGAAATCCCCGCCTCGAAGATGGTCCGCCCGGCGAACATCTGCCCGATCGTCTCGCCCGGGAGACCGCCTCGTTCATCAGCGCCGATGATTCGACACCGTTCTTCGCCATGCTTTCGTTCTACAGCGTCCACACGCCCCTGATGGCGCCGGAGGAGCTGGTCGCCAAGTACGAGCAACGGAAGGAAGGTCTTCCGCCGCGTCCCCTCTGGGGGCGCGAGCGCGACCGAAAAGTCCGACTCGTGCAGGATCATGCGATCTACGCCGGAATGGTCGAATCGATGGATGCCGCGGTGGGGGTGGTGCTCGACGCGGTCGACGAGGCGGGCATCGCCGATCGGACGATCCTGGTCTTCTTCAGTGACAACGGCGGGCTTTCGACCAGTGAAGGGCATCCCACCAGCAACCTTCCATGGCGAGCCGGAAAGGGATGGTTGTACGAGGGTGGTATTCGCGAACCGTTCCTGATCGTCGCGCCGGGGGTCACCAAGGCCGGTTCGGTGACCGAGGTTCCGATCATCAGTCACGATCTCTTTCCCACCATTCTCGAACTGTGCAGGATTCCCATCGCGAAGGATCGAGTCCTCGATGGTCGTTCCCTCGTGCCGATTCTCGGCCGACCGGAGGGAGAACTCGAAACCCGGCGTCTCCACTGGCATTACCCGCACTACGGAAATCAGGGTGGAGCGCCGTCGGGCGCCATTCGAGACGGAGACTGGAAGCTCATCGAGTGGTTCGAGGACGATGACGTCGAATTATTTCATCTGGGGCGTGATCCGGGGGAGACCCGGGATCTCTCCGGAACGCATCCGGAGGTCGTGGACCGACTGCGATCCGCCCTGGATGACTGGCGAAACGAGGTCGATGCCGCCATGCCGACGCCCAATACCGATCACCGATCCTCGAAGTCCGGGTCAGGACCTTGAACGGCGGATGACTCGATAGCATTGGGGCATGAATCGACCCCCCGCTTCGCGTGACCGCATCCAACGGTCGACCCGCTCCAGCCTCGTGATGTCGCTCTGCGCGGTGACGGCCCTGCTTGGCGCCGCGCCGATCGACGATCCGCCGACCGCGGAGCCGACGCGGATCAAGGCGAAGCCGGTCGCGGGGGAGGAGGGGTGGCGGCCACTGTTCAACGGGCGGGATCTCGAGGGCTGGATCTACAAGGAGACGGGCTCCGAACTGGGAGTCGATCCATCCGGAACCGTCAAGGTCGAGGACGGCGTCATTCGAATGGACTACGCGGGCTGGGATCGGTTCAAGGGACGTTTCGGACACCTGCATCACGCGGTCCCGTTCGACCGCTATCGAATTCGAGTGGTCTATCGCTTCACGGGAAACCAGTGCACGGGAGGTCCGGGCTGGGCGTATCGCAACAGCGGCATCATGATCCACGGACAGGACCCGGCGACCATGCGGAAGGACCAGGACTTCCCGGTCTCGATCGAGGTCCAGTTGCTTGGAGGACCGGGAAGCGGCGTTCGTCCCACGGCGAATCTCTGCACCCCGGGGACCAATGTGGAGATGGAGGGCGAGGTGGTGACCCGACACTGTTCGAACTCGAAGAGTCCGACCCTGCACGGCGACCAGTGGGTCACGGCCGAGGTCGAGGTTCTGGGGAACGACCGCGTGGTCCACTACGTCAACGGTGAAGAGGTCATGCGTTACCAACGGCCGCAGCTCGACCCCGGCGATCCCGATGCCAAGGCGATCATGCAGCGGCGAAACGGCGAGCTGATGTTGAGTCGCGGTTGGATCTCCCTGCAGGGGGAAAGCCACCCGGTCGAATTCAAATCCGTGGAGATCAAGCCGCTTCCGGCGACGGTCGATCCCGGCACCGAAGGTTGATCCGTCTTCAGCCGACGCGAGCCGATTCGTCGCGTCCCCAGCCGGTCTCGCCCCGGGCGATCTGAGCATGGGCGAGCTGCCTCTCTCGGATTCGGACCCAGGTGTACACCACCAACGCCGGCCAGGTCCACGGTCGAACCATCATTCGGCCGACCGCTCCCCCGACCTGCGATCGAAGCTTTTTCATGAGTTTCGGATGGAGTCGAGCCAGTTCGAATGTTCCGCGCCGCACTCGGGCCCCGACCCGGATCATCGACTCGAGGTCTCGTGGAGGTCCCACGATCGCCAGGGCGTCTTCGATCGTCCGGGATTCGTCCGGATCGAAGTGACCGTCGACGAAACCATCGTCGGCGATCAAGTCCGGGAACTCCCCCCACATCGACCGAGCCTCCTCGGTCAGTACGAAGCATCCACTTCCATTGGGGGCTCCCCGGCCGAAGTAGTGGTTGAATCGATTCGCGTACATGAACAATCGAACGCCCACGGTGCAGTTCGTCAGATCAAAGCTCGGCTTCGGCGAAACGATGGCGTTGCCAGCCCCACTCGCATTCAGCAGGGCCCTCACGCTGCCTGGTTTCAGCTCGATGTCCGCATCGAGGAAGATCCGGGGAAACGACGTGAGAGACTTTTCGCCGAGGTTCAGCGCGTTGGTCTTCCCGGGGGTCGTGGTTTCGATCACCGTGATCCGGGGATCCAGGGCCCGCGCGATTTCCGCCGTCCGATCGGTGGTGGCATTCACGACGACGATGATCTCCAGATCGGGGGCGTCTTCTTCCAGTACTGCTCGAAGCGTCCGTTCGATCACGGTGGCCTCGTTGTGAGCTGGAATGATGATGCTTGGCATCTGAATGATCCGGAGCGACAAGAGGGGCTACCGAGTGTAACCACCAACGGCGAAGATCTCGTTCATCGGTGCTGATGGCGAACGCCGTCGGTTTACGAGAGTGACGGGTGGCGTCTGCACATCCGCAAAATCATCCGATCAATTTTCGAACAGATCGTGACTTTCATTGCGGTCCTTCAGGATTTGGTTCACCAGTTCGCGGGCCTGTTCGGCGTCGCCCTCGAGAATCGCCATTTCGAGCTGGAAACTGACGATCAGCGACATCACCATGTGCTTCTGGAAGGACCGGCGATAGGCGACTTCATCACCGCCGAACTTCACCTTCGCCGCCTCGCTCATCGATACCGCGTCGATGTACGGTCGGGCGGCGAGCAGACCGGCCTGCATGGCCATGGTCGCGGCCATGTCGCGATCGAAGCTTCCGGCATCGAACTTGGTGCGGCGAAGTCCACGAAGGGCCTTGCCACACTTGGACATGCCGTCATCGAACGCCTTCTTCGGATTGACGGGAGTCTTCGTTTTTTCCGAAGAGTCTTCGGGTCTCTGCATGCCGGGTCGACTGTTGCGTCCACTGTCCTGTCCGCCACCCGGTCGCCGGTTGTTCATGAAGACGGTGATCTCCTTCACCGAGATGAAACCGTCGCCATTCGCGTCGGCCTGATCGAAGGCGGCTGCGAAGCGGCTCTCGGCCAACTCTTCGCGGCTGAGCTTTCCGTCTTGATCCTTGTCCATTCGCATGAGTCGAGCGGCCATCTGGTCGGATCCGGCCTGTCGTCCTTCACGACTCTGGCGTCCACCGGGACCGGGACGTCCGCCATCCGGCGAGGCGGTGCCGCCGGGACGGGATCCGCGGTCCTGTGGTGTCTGGGCGGTCGTGGTGGAGTCGATGGAGCACTGGAGCAGCACGACCAGTGAGCTGACGATGAGGGGACGAAGCTTGCGAAACGACATGTCGTTCTCCAGGAGCGGGGATGTGTCTGGGACGATGGGTGGTCGGGGGTTGTCGGGTCAGACAACATCAGGGACATGAAGGGTATGAGATCAGGTCGATTGGTTCTCAAGAATCGGGGATTCGGGCGTTTGCGGGCCTTGCGGGCGGTCGCGGAGGAGGACCAAGATCGGTTGGCTGCCTCGGATGGACTGCCGCAGCATCGCTCACCGTTACCGGCCGGGATGTTCTTCCCCCGGCATCGGTGGCCGGCGTGATCTCGCTCCGGATCGAGGATTCGGAAATCACCGAGTGGAAACCTCCCTCGCTGATCCCGAAGACGGGCAACGATCGCCCGGTTTCCTTCGTGACATTCGTGCAGGTCACTGTGCAGGGGGTCGATATACTTGGGCAGGCGACAGGGCAGCGCCTTCGGAGACGATTCCCCGCGACGGGCGGGGAGAGGCTCATCCCGCACCCATCACCCTTTCCGAAGACCCCCTTATGTGTGGCATCGCCGGCTACATTGATCTGGCAAACCGACCGAAGCTTGAGATCCTGTCCCGGATGCTCGCCGCCATTTCCCATCGTGGGCCAGATGCCGATGGTATCTGGCGGGAGGGCGATGTCGGATTGGTCCACAGTCGGTTGAGCATCATCGACCTGCAGCACAGCGAGCAGCCGATGGAACTCGATTCCAGCGTGCTCACCTTCAACGGCGAGATCTACAACTATCGATCGCTTCGCGAGGAAGCGGCGGTGAACTGCTCGACCAACGGGGACACGGAAGTGCTCCTTCGCGGGATCAAGGATCACGGCGTCGATTTCCTGTCGAGGATCGACGGCATGTTCTCGTTCGGCTACTGGGACCGCGAGAAGAGACGACTGATCCTCGCCCGGGATCGTTTCGGCAAGAAACCACTCTTCATCGCCCGGCCTCGTCCCGACCTCCTGGTCTTCGGGTCGGAACCCAAGGCTCTTCTCGAGCATCCTGAGGTCAGTGATGAACTCGATGAATTCGCACTGGGGAACATGGTGCGGCACGGAGCGGTGGCCGGCGCCCGCAGCCTCTATTCGGACATCCGACAGGTCCCCCCGGGGCATGCGGTCGAGTGGGAGGACGGAACCCTTGAAACTCGGGAGTGGTTCGATCCCACGAGTCTGATCAGCCGGAAGCGTCAGCGATTCGACATCGACCTGCTCGAAGCCGAGTTCCTGAAATCCGTGAAAGCGAGGCTCGTCTCCGACGTCCCAGTCGGAGCCTTCCTCTCCGGTGGCATCGACAGCAGTCTTCTGGTCTCGGCGATGCGCAGACTGCAACCCGAACAGACGATCCACACGTTCTCGATCTCCTTTGAAGGAGATCCCGACGACGAACACGAGTTTGCTTCCGTGGTCGCGGATCGATTCGAAACCGTCCATCACCGCGTGGTCGTCGGCCAGCAGGATTTTCTCGACGGCATGGAGCGGTACTCCCGATTCCGCGACGCCCCCCTGAGTCAGCCGGCGGACCTGGGCATCGGGAAAATGAGTGAGTATGCGCGACGGCATGTGAAGGTGGTGCTTTCCGGAGAAGGCGCGGACGAGGCCTTCGCCGGCTATCCGAAGTACCAGTTGGCCGGACTCCCGGAGCTCGTGGTTCGGGGGATCGGGCTGTTCCCGATGTCGGCGTACATGAAGATCGCCAGGGTTCTGGGGCTTTCCGAGCGGCGGCTCGGTGTCGCGATCAAGGCCCTTCGGGAGCCGAATGAACTCGCACGGATATCGCAATGGTTTTCGGCGGGCACCCCGGATCAACTGAAGTTGATCTTCCCCGGACTCTGGTCACGGGAGGGTCAGTCGTTCACGCCTCAGAGCGAGGCCTTCGCCCGCATCGAGCCGCGGACCAGAGATCCGATTCAACGGATGCAGTTCGTCGACCTCCTGACCTGGCTTCCTGCCAATCTCCTCGAACGGGGTGATCGCATGACGATGGCGGAGGGACTTGAAACCCGAATGCCATTCATGTCCGAAGAGATGTTCAGACTTGGCATCGACATGAGGTCGACCGACAAGTGTTCGCTGAGGGTGACCAAGAAACCCCTGAGACTCCTGGCCGAGCGCATGGTCGGAGTGGACATCGCCCGAAGAAGGAAATGGGGCTTCCGCGTGCCGCTGGAGAAGTGGTTCAAGTCACATCTCGGATCCCGCCTCGAATCGCTTTTGGTTGACGAACGCTCATTCGTCGCCAGATACGGCGAGCGGGGGCCGGTCGATGGGTTGCTGGCCGAACATCGTTCGGGCCACGTGGATCACCAGATGATTCTCTGGACGATCTTCGCGATCGAAAGCTGGTACCAGTCCAGTTCGGGAATCCCCGGGAAACCGACGGACTGAAGACGCGGTCGTTCGTTCCGGTTTCAGGCCGCGGCGGAGCGCTCAATCGAGTCACCGGGGTGACTCGGGACATTCTCACGTCGATCGAGCGCGATCAATCCACCGCACGACCGGTCTCATCGCGTCCCCAGCCCGTCTCACCCGCCGCTATCTGGGTTCGGGCCAGTCGACGTTCGGTGATCCGAACGTAGCCGTACATCACCATCGCGGGCCAGTACCAGGGACGAATGAGGAGTCGCTTCAACATCACCGGCATCTGATTTTCGTGGTTTCGCATCAGATCCGGGAATCTCTCGCGGAGTTCGAAGCCGCCTCTCCGGGTTCGCGCCAGTACCGCGAGCAGTGATTTCAGATTCCGAGGCTGCTGGACGATCGCCGTGGTGTTCGGAACTGTGTGTCTTTCGGAGGCGACGAAGTGACCCTGGACGAAGCTGTCGTCGGCGACGATTTCGGGGAATCGATCCCATCGGCGTCGGCCCGCTTCGGTCACGACGAAACATCCACTTCCGTTGGGTGATCCCGATCCGAAGTAGGGATTGAACCGTTCCGCCCGCTTGAAGAGTCGGACGGCGAGGGAGGCATCGGTCAGATCGAATCTCGGGCTCGGAGAGACGATCGGGCTTCGGTCATTCGCGGCGGACAGAATGGATCGGAGCGTGCCCGGGAGCAGTTCGATGTCCGCATCGAGGAAGACTCTCGGGAACCGGTCGATTCGTTCTTCGCCGAGATTCAGGGCGTTGCATTTTCCCGCGACTGGAGTCTCCAGGACCTCGATCCCGCGGCCGAATCCTCGGGCACGATTTGCGGTGTCGTCCGAGCTTCCATTCACCACGACGATGACCTGAAGATCTTCGATGCCGTCCGCGACGACACCCTGAAGAGTTCGTTCGATCAGGTTTTCTTCGTTATGGGCGGGAATGATCACGCTGGGCACGTCGGTGGTCTCCGTATCGGGTCATGAGTCATCGACCGGGTCCGACCCGTGCCTGAATCAAGCCGGGTGAAAGGCGGCGTTCAACGGATTCGGATGCATGATCGCGGGGGGTCGATTCGGTGTTGCCCCCACTTCGGTGAGCCTCTGCCGGGTTCGAAGGAGGACGAGGTTTCGGCGAGAGACCGAGCGGAGGTGGATTCAGGTCGCGTCCGCCACGATGGCCCGGGCCTCGATCAGAATCCGCTCGAGGTGGTCGGGACCCTTCAGGCTTTCGGCGTAGATCTTGGAAATCGGCTCGGTGCCCGACGGCCGGGCGGCGAACCAGCCGTGTTCGGTCGCGACCTTGAGACCGCCGATCGCGGCATCGTTCCCCGGGGCCCGGGTGAGGGTCGCGGTGATCGGATCTCCAGCGAGTTCGGTCGCGGTGACCGCGGAGGCGTCGAGCTTCTTGAGCGCGGATCGAGTTTCGGCGTCGGCGGGGGCGGAAATCCGTGTGTAGGCGGGATCGCCGAACTTTGCCACGATCTCGTCTTCGTGCTCGCCGGGATCACGGCCGGTGGTGGCCATGATTTCGGCCGCCAGAAGATCCATCACGATCCCGTCCTTGTCCGTGGTCCAGGGTCTTCCGTCCAGAGTGAGGAAGGAAGCGCCCGCGCTTTCCTCGCCCCCAAAGCAGAGCGAGCCGTCGAAGAGTCCGGGGGCGAACCACTTGAAGCCGACCGGAACCTCGCAGAGCGAACGTCCGGCGTCGGCGACCACCCGATCGATGAGGAGGCTCGAGACCAGGGTCTTGCCGACCTGGATGGAAGGGTTCCATCCGGAGCGAGTGGCGAGCAGGTGTCGGATGGCGACCGCGAGGAATCGGTTGGGATTCATGAGCCCACTGGATCGGCAGACGATTCCGTGTCGATCGCTGTCGGGATCGTTGCCGAAGGCGAGGTCGTAGGCGCCGTCGGCCATCTGAGCCACCAACGGGGCCATCGCCTGCGGACTCGAGCAGTCCATGCGGATGAGACCGTCCTTGTCGAGGGTCATGAACGCGAATCGTGGATCGATGGTCCCGTCGACGATGGTCACGTCGATGCCGTGCACTTCGGCGAGCACCGGCCAGACGGGAAACGATGCCCCGCCGAGCGGATGCGTGGCAAGCTTGAGGCCCGCCTCCCGAATCGCCGCAATGTCGACCACGCCCGAGAGCGCCTCGACGTAGGGCGTGATCAGATCGACATCCTCGACGTGATCGAGGGAGGAGAGGGGACGGTCGCCGCTCGAGGTCCGCTTCACCGCGGCGAGGCCGCTTTCAAGAATCTCGTTGGCGCGGCGTTCGACCCAGCCGGTGATCTCGCCGCCGGCGGGACCGCCATCGGGCGGGTTGTACTTGAAGCCACCGTCACGGGGTGGGTTGTGACTCGGGGTGATCACGATGCCGTCGGCGCGTCCCGGATCGTCGGCAGATCGTGTCTCGTTGAAGGCGAGGATCGCGCGGGAGACGATCGGGGTCGCCGTGATGCCGGCGCCGCCCTGGACCTGCACCGGGACCCCGTTGGCCGAAAGCACTTCGACCGCGGTTCGTTCGGCCGGCTCGCTCAGCGCATGGGTGTCCTTGCCGAGGATCACCGGTCCTCCGATGCCGTTGGCGATTCGGAACTCGACGATCGCCTGGGTGATCGCGGCGATGTGATCGTCGTTGAAGGTCGTGTCCAGGGCGGAACCTCGGTGGCCGCTCGTGCCGAAGGCGACCCGTTGGGCCGCGATGCCCGGATCGGGGTGCCGATCGTGGAAGGCGGTCAGGAGGGCGTCGAGATCGACGAGGTCTGAGGGGGTGGCAAGGCCGCCGGGGGTGCCGGGTTCGGCGAGGGCGTGGGTCATGGGCTTGGGCTCCGTCCAGGGATCTGAGTGCAGTATCGCCTTTCGGAGGCTGGTCGGGGGAGAGGTCGCTCCGGTTCACGATCGTCGGGCGCTTCGACTCGATGCAGACCCCGCCCGCGGCTTCACCGGGGCGGGGTCCATGACGTTCGGGAATCGATGAGACCCGTTCATGATCGTCACGAGAGAGGCCGGATTCGGCTCATTCGAAACTCAGGTTCCAGGTGGCGTCATGGGGGTTCCAGACGTCCGCATCCAGAGAGTCGAAGCTCGTGTTCACCACGTTGAGCGCGAATCCACGTTCCATGATGTCCGTCGCCGAGAGGGGACTCATCGCCAACTGGATGAGGAACAGGAGCGTCTCGAGACCGTGGTTCGAGTCTCCGGATTCATTGGACTCCAGGTACATGCCGACGGTGTTGCGATCGAACTCGCAGCCGAGAACATCGACGATGCAGGTCCGCGGATCGTTGGTCGTGATCCTCAGGCCATCGAGGCACTTGCGAAACAGCGACTGCTGGATGGTGGCGACCGTCTGGTGCTTCAAGGCGACCCCGGCGTCGGAGTAGCGAAGGAAGCTGCTTCTGGAGATCTGGACGGTGGAACAGGAGGCCATGACACCGATGCCGGCTTCACGAGCAGGGTTCATCTGACGAAAGACGCAGTCGTCGATTCGAAGTCGTCCGGCATGGCAGGCGACGGCCACCGAGGGGTGCTCCACATCGCCGGAAGCTCGGGATTCCAGCTGCAGGCCTTCGAGGACGAGCTCGCCGCCGGCGACCGCGATGCCGATCCGGGTCGAGCCCAGGTTGATGCGAGGTCGTTCCCCGATGCCCTTGATCGTGAGTCGGAAACCACCGACCGGCATCTCCAGGGTCTCGACGAGATTCGTCACGTCGGCACTGGTCAGGCCGGTGCCTGCGAAACCACCGACCGGCATCTCGAGGGTCTCGACGAGATTCATCACGTCGCCGCTGGTCGAACCGGTACCGGCGAAACCACCAACCGGCATCTCGAGGGTCTCGACCAGGTGGTACCGACCAGGGGCCAGCAGGATCGTTGCGTGATGCAGCTCGGGATTGAAGTCCGAATGCAAGTGAGCAAGAGCGGATCCCAGATCCGTGAACATCGCATCTGCGATCTGCAGGCGATCGTCATCCACGGTGATCGTGTGTTGGGCGAGCGTCGTGGTGCCGAGGGCGCTGGCGGCCAGAAGAGCGGTGAGCAGGGGTCGTCGGGGGGTGTTCATGACGGGGCCTTTCGAATCGAGGTTCTGCGAGGCCGGTGCTCGTGACCGGCTTCGAAAGGCACACAGGGCACTCCCGGAAGGAGGGGACGGTTTCGTCTGAAAACGCCTCGAATATCCCCTTGGATCACCTGGGACAGGGTTTTTCGTCCTGAATCAAACATCGGCGTCGGTGGATCCCAGCCAAGGGCGGGTCAGGAAAGGAGGTCTTCGGGGCCCGAAGGCCTGCTTCCCTGCGGCATGGGGCGGGGTCGGGTTCAATGGACGGCATGACGACTGATGCTCCCACCGTTGGATCGCGGTTCCTCCGCCGACTCCTGAGTCTCCTGGTGATCCTCGGTGCGGGGGGCCTGCTCGGCTCCCGGGCCGACGCCGCCCCGCCGCTCGTCGTGGAGACCTGGAACATCCGCTACGACAATTCCGGTGACGGGGTGCACGCGTGGCCGCATCGGCGCGATGGCGTGATCACGCACCTTTCCGATTCCAAGGCCGACATCATCGGATTGCAGGAAGTGCTTCCGCATCAACTGGCCGCGATCACCTCGGGACTCGAGGGTCACGGTTGCTTCAGCCGCGGTCGCGAACGCGACGCGGCCAGGGGGGAGGCGGTCCCGATTTTCTGGCGGCGCGATCGCTGGCGTCTCGATCCCGATCATGCGACGCACTTCTGGTTGAGTGAGACGCCCGAAGTGCCGGGGTCGATGTCCTGGAACACCGCCTGCACGCGGATGGTCACGATGGTCCGATTGCTTCCGGTTGAAAAGTCGGACGATCGATCGCCGATCTGGGTGTGCAACCTGCACCTGGATCACCGAAGTGCTGAAGCTCGTGAGAAGGGCGCGGTACTGGTGCGTCAACGCATCGCATCCCGGCCTCGCACGATGCGCGATGAACCGGTCGTCATTCTCGGCGACTTCAACGCGACGCCGGGGTCACCACCTCTCGAGACGCTCCTGGCCACGAGGGATGACGGTGCGTTCATCGATGGGTGGTCGGCGATCAAGGGTCGGCCCGCCGATGCGCCTCGCGGCACCTGGAACGGATGGAAGGACGATCCTCGTGGTCGTCGCATCGATCACATCCTGGTTCGCGGGGTCACGGTGCGGAACACCGACATCCTGGTTCCGGCCAACGATGCGGGCCCGCTCTCGGACCACTGGCCGGTGCGGGCGACGCTTGATTTCCCCGCTGGCGTCGAATCGACCTCGGACTGAGGATCAGGGCGAGGTGATCGTCTCCATCCCGCCCATGTACGGGCGGAGCGCCTCCGGCACCGAGACCGAACCATCGGCCTGCTGATGCATCTCCAGGATCGGGATGAGGATCCGGGGACTCGCCGCCACGGTGTTGTTGAGCGAGTAGGCGAAGACGGTCTTCTTGGTTTCGGGATCTCGGTAGCGCAGGTTCAGCCGCCGGCACTGGTAGTCACCGAGGCGGCTCGCGGAATGCGTCTCGCCCCAGTCACCGACCGGACGGCCGTCGTCGCCGTCGGCCCCGCGGCCGGGCATCCAGCACT
>NYWY01000033.1 GCA_002685335.1 Planctomycetaceae bacterium | reverse complement strand
TCGGAAGACCGTCGCCGCGTCGGCGAGTCGCCCGCACTCCGCCAGGGCATTGCCCATGACGATGCGGATCCGCACGTTGGCCGGTTCGATGAGGAGCGCCGCCTCGCAGGCCGCGACCGCCTCCTCGAATCGCCCGAGATCACGCAGCGCATCGGCCCGGGCCGCGTGCAACAGCGGATCCTCGCGACCAACGGATCCGACGACGTCGAGGCGACGGAGCGCATCCTCCGCACGCCCGTCACGAAGGTCGAGCACCGCGAGATTCATGATCACGACCGGGTTTCCGGGCTGCAGGTCCCCCGCGGCCCGGAGATCGCGTGACGCGTCCACGTATCGATCCTCGCGCAGGGCGACCGCGGCTCGGTTCACCAGCCCCCGAACATGATCGGGCCTTCGAGCGACGACCTCGTCCCAGAGCCGACGGGGATCCGCGTAATCGGCGTTCCGCGCCCGGACCGCTGCGGCCTCGGTGGCGAGCACGGCGATGAACAGGATCGCGAGCACGATTCCCGCGGGCCGGGTCGCCCCGGCAGGAAGCCGGACGACCAGCTGCCGAGCAAGTACGACAACCCCGATGATCACCGGCAACAGCGAGAGATGAAGGCGTTGATCCGCCACGGGATCGGCCAGTGGCACGATGCTGGACGTCGGAATCATCACCAACATCGCGGTCGCAGGCAGGCACCACCACCAGCGATTCCGCGCGAACCCGCCGATCGCGAGGCCGATCATGGACAGGACGATCACGACACCCACCGGCCGGGTCCAGCCGGGGCGGAGAACATCGGCACCGTGATCGATGCTCATCGCCGATGGATCGACGGCGATCTTCGCGTAGATCGCCGCCGCGGAGATTTGCGAGGCTGCGTATTGCAATGGAGTCGACCCCGCCTGCGTGAAGCCGACTCCGGCGATCCCCTCACTCCGCCAGAGCGAGGAGACCGCTCCGGTCGCGAACAACACACCCAGGCAGGACCATGCCGCGAGGTGCATCAGGCCGCGACGACGCAGCGTCTCTCCGAGACGCCCGGTGAGGATCGACCAGTCCACGACCAGCAGCATCGCCGGCAGTATGACCGCCGAGGGCTTGGCACCGAGTGCCAACACCACCGAGGCGATCACGATCACACCGGTCGAAATCCGGTGGGAGCGATCGCCTCGAAGAAGCGCATACACCGCGAGGAGGGAGAAGAAGCCTGCGAGCGACTCCGCGCGTTGGATCACGTAGGTGACGGTGGAGGTCTGGACGGGGTGCAGCGCCCAGAGGAGCGACACGGCCGCGGCGACGAGGAGTCGGCTCCGTCTCGAACCCGTTGCGATGCCACGCTGCGCGAGCCGGCGGGCTCCCTCGAAGACCACGAGGCAGACGAGCACGGCGGCCGCGGCGTGAAGGAGCAAGTTGAATACGTGATACCCGAACGGATCAAGCTCCCCCGCTCGGTGATTCAACACGAGGGAGAGTCGTACCACCGGTCGCTGGCCGTCGAAGAGCCACGACGGTGGCCACAACGTCGTCAACCCACTCTCAGACTCGACGATCCTCGGAAAGTCGTCGTAGACGAAGTCCCCCTGCAGGGCACCGTGAAACACGACCAGGACGATCACGCCCACCAGCCCGGCGATCCACCATCCGCCCGGCCCGAATCGGGCCACCGGGCCGCCGTCCGCCGTCCGATTCGGATTCGTTTCTACCGTCTGCATGGATCGAAGGAACGATACCGGGGCGTGATTGGGAGATCGGCGATGCATGAATCTCGTTTCAGGTTACGTTGATCTCATGCGAATGCCAGCCACCGAGAGATATCCGGACGCGAACAACGTCCTCGAATCGGCCATCGCGGATGAGACCTGGGTCGTCATTCCCGTCTTCAACGAAGCCGAGGCGATCAGGGAGGTCATCGGCTCGATCACCCCATGCTTCAAGAATGTGGTGGCCGTCGACGACGGGTCGTCGGATCGAACCTGGGACGTCCTGCAAGACTGCGCCCCGCATGCCCTGCGTCACTTCCTCAATCGCGGTCAGGGGGCCGCCCTCCAGACCGGTACGGACTACGCCATCGCGCAGGGGGCTCGACGTATTGCCCATTTCGACGCTGACGGCCAACATCGGCTCGAAGATCTGCAGAAGATGGTCGCCGGTGTCGCCGGAGACGAGTGCGACATCGCCCTGGGGAACCGCTTCGCCGGCGACGTCTCCGAGATCCCGGCCACTCGACGGATCCTGCTGCGGTCCGCGGTCCTCTTCCATCGCGTCGTGAGCGGGGTACGCCTCAACGACGTGCACAACGGCCTGAGAGTGCTCTCGCGGGAAGCGGCGACGTCGATCGAAATCACCGCCGATCGCATGGCCCATGCCAGCGAAATCATCGATCTCATCGCCCGAAGCGGAGCCCGGGTGCGGGAATATCCAGTCACCATCCGATATAGCGACTACGCTCGCAACAAAGGTCAGCGCTGGACCGGGAGCTTCCGAATCCTCCTCCATTACCTCATTGGCAGGTTCGCCGGATGACCACTTTCCAAATCCTCCTGATCTCCACCCTCGGATGCCTCGGCCTCTTCAGCGTGATCGGCGGGTTCCGGCGATCGATCGGTCGTCCGGCCGCGGTGATCATCATGATCATCTCGGTCGCGGGAATCCTCGCGGCCCTCGATCCGAACCAGACCACCAGGCTCGCCCAGGCGATCGGAATCAGCCGCGGGACGGATCTGATCGTCTACCTCGTCGCGATCGTGGTGTTCCAGGGATTCGTGGTCTTCTACCTGCGACTTCGCAAGGTACGACGCGAGCTCACGCTGCTGGTTCGTCATCTCGCCATCCTCGAGGCGTCGTCCGGAGATGGCCGAGGCCGGATCCGTAGGAATGCGACGGAAGCCGAGGCTTTCGATCCGTGAAACGACCGTTGATTCATCTCGGACTGCATCGAACCGGCTCCACCTGGTTCCAGCAGCATGTGCTTGACGGACGTGACGGCCGCCCCTTCAACACGCTCCCGGATCGGGCGGAATCCGCCGCCCGCATCGTGCTTCCGCGGGAACTCGACTTCGACGCCGACTCGACCCGCCGGTGGATCCATGATCGGATCGCCGAGGTCGATCATCGAGGGTCGTCCGTGATCATCTCGAATGAACGCTTCAGCGGGAACCCCGCATCGGGGTGGAGCGACGCCGAACGAAATGTGCAACGACTCGCGAGCCTCGTACCCGAGGCCCGGATCCTGCTCGTCGTCCGCGAGCAGCATGCCCTCGTGCGCTCGATCTGGCTCCAGCAGATCCGGATCGGAGGAATCAGCGGGATCGAGGACTTCCTCCGCCCACTGGATTCGGGCGACCACCGACTTCCATCCTTCGATCCCGGGTTCCTCGAGTTCGATCGCTTCGTGGACCTGCTCGACCGGGTCTTCGGGGCCGAGAACGTCCTGGTACTGCCGTTCGAGGGCCTTCGCGAAGACCCCGCACGACACCTGGCACGGGTCGAGGAATTCTCGAAGATTCCGCTTCCGCCGCCGCCCGACACGGGACCGATCTTTTCAGCACCACCCCTGTTGGAAGCGGCGGTTTTGAGACGCGTCAACCTGCTTGCGGTCCGGAGTTCCCTGCATCGAGCTCCACCCTTCCCACGCCTCGCCGACCCCGGACGACGCTTCGCCCGCGCCATTGGTCGAATCGCCACCGAGTCCGGCGAGACCCGCCGGCGAGCCCACGCCGATCGAATCATCGAAAAAAGCCTCTCGGACCTGGATCTTCCAGCCTCCAATCGCCGGCTGTCATCGAGAATCGGACTCGATCTGTCCGCGTTCGGGTGGCCCACCTGACCGTCCTCTTCGGATCCGCGGCTCAGCCGGAAGAGGGTTGCTCGCACTCGAAGGCCATGACACTGCAGATGGGTGGGTACTCCGCCTCGAGGCGGAACCAGCGGAAGTCCTCACGCCGGCAGTCCGCGGCCTTCATGGCGATCTCGAGTCGCTCCCCGATGCCACCTTTCGAGTCGAGCGCAGGGACCTCGTTCATCTCGACCTCGCGGTGACGAATCCCGATCGGAAGCCGAACCCGCCGGACGTTGTGGATGACGCTCGCCGAGTCATTCAGTTCACTTGCGAGATAGGCGTCGGGCTCGACGCCGGGCTCGGCCAGCGATTGGTGGACCAGCACGTCGAAGATCGCAATCGAGGCGGGGATGCGGAAGCGCATCAACTGAAAGATGCCGTGGGAGTCACCCTGAACCCTGGTCGGCTGCGCGGCCCGGAGCACCTCTCCCGCCACCACCGTGAAGCTCGAGGGATCCGCTCCATCGAGCGGCGGCGCCTCGAAGAGCATTCCCTCCTCGCGCGTCTGGATGCCGAAGGAAGGAATCGGACCGTCGCAAAGCGATCGAACGATCGGGAACTCACCCGCTCGAACGTCTTCATCCAAGGGCCCGAGGAGGCTGCTCCGGTTCTCCACTCCTCGATCATCGATGACCTGAAGACGCGGAAGGACGAGCGGCACCCCGCCACGAATTCGACGAGTTCCAGCCAGCGTCCGAATGGTCACGCAATCGAGGAGATCCTTGAATTGACCGGGGTGAAGCACGTCCATCCGATGAATGAGATCGGCTTTCAAGCCCCAGACGGAACGGGATCCCTCGAAGAACTTCTTTCGATCCACCACGGCGGGAATCCGATCCTCGGTCTCGAGGATCGCCTCGACCATGGCAAGGAAGACCCTTCGGCTCCCGCAGCGTCGTGCAATGACCTTCTCGACGGCCGCGAACGACTCCGACACTCGACGCACATCGGCGAGGTCGGCGCCCTGATCGGTCGCCCCGGCGAGGAAGATCCCCATTCCTGCGACCCCGGGCAGGTGCCTCGCGGAGTCGAACGGCCGCGCCCCCTCGACGAGATGAGCGATCTTCCAAGCAAGCTTCATGTCGATTCGAAGACCTCGGGAGATGTCGATCGGCCGGGTTCCGACGAGCTGGTCACATCTTTTGAACAGCCCCGAGAGGTCACTTTTCAAATCGCCCAACGCCTTCGCGGCCTCTTCCGGGAATTCGATCGCCGCGTCCATATCTAATCTGTTTTCCGGCATGAACTGAGAATATCCGCACCGCGACATCGCCCAAAATTCGATTGAATCCCCACGTGCCGTCCGAAATGAAACTTTTCTGGAAACCTGCTTCGCGACCGCTACACTTGAGTCGCTCCAGTCACCTTTGCAAATCCATCCTCGTTCCGGACATCGATGGTCATGAGTCTTAACTTTCTGCGAGATCATTCCCGGGTCGCTGCGGCGGCCTCGATTCTGATGACCTCAGCCGCCCTGGCATCGGGCGGTCCCGAGATCATCGCGGGCCCGGTGGTGATACCCAGCAGTACACACGAGTACTACCTCCTCTCGCCATCGACCGTGGACGAGGCCGAGTCGGTTGCAGAATCCCTCGACGGAAAACTGGTTGTCTTCGAGTCGTTCGCGGAACAGAGCGCCGTGATCCAGGCCCTCTCCATGTGGAACGGTGTGCCTCGGTGGTGCTGGATCGGCTTCAGCGACCGGGTGACCGACGGCGACTGGCGATGGGCGACCGGGGAGTTCCGAACCTTCGAATCGTGGGGCACCGCGGACCCCGACGAGGTCCCCGAACGCAACCAGGCCTACATGACGCCGAGCGGCCTCTGGTTCCCCGGCGACCCCACCTCGAACAGGGACGGGAAGAACCTTCTGCACTCGATCATCGAAGTGGGGAATGTCGACTGCAATCAGAACTTCTTCCCCGACGACAGCGACATCCAGTTCGGTGAGAGCCTCGACCTCGACGGTGACG
>NYWY01000032.1 GCA_002685335.1 Planctomycetaceae bacterium | reverse complement strand
TCTTCGGGGGCCGCCACCTCTTCGGGGGCTGCCACCTCTTCGGGGGCCGCCACCTCTTCGGGGGCCGCCACTTCTTCGGGGGCTGCAGTCTCCTCGGGCGTCGAGGCGGCGGCGGGCGTTTCAGTCGTCGTCACGACGGGGGCCACTGGGGCCACTGGGACCACGGGGGCGACGACGGCCGGCGCGGTGGTTTCCGTTGATTCCGGCGTCTCAGCGGGGGCAGCATCGACGACTTCTTCGGGGCTTCCGGCCGGAGTTTCAGCCGGGTCCACCACCACGGGTTCACTGACGATGGGGGGTTCGGCGGGAGTGTTCGACGGAATCTCTTCCGCCCTGGCCGGTCGCAGCCGGCCGAGCAGGATTTCAACCGTGGCGTTCGATGGTGGCTCGACGATGATCCACGGCCGCCCCATCTTTTCGAACCGATCGAGGATCTTCAACTCGTCGCCCGCGTTGACGCTGGCCATGGCACCCCAGCATCGCATCGGATTGGGGCGGCCGTCTTCGCCGATTGATTTCGCATTCGGGGCGAGGACATCAGTGGGGGAGACGATTCGTGCGACGTCACCGTCGATTTCAACCGCGTCGTCGACTCGGACCAGCCCCTTGAGATCGGCGAGTGAGCCTTCGAGCGCCACCACGGCGTTGAGGTCTCTGATGTCGATCACCAGAACCGGGTCCCCGTCGGCGATCGTGCGCACCGTGTATCCCGGGCGGCCATCGGTCTCGACTCGGACATCGAGTGATTTCCGGTTCGCGACGAACCAATCACCCTCGATCTCTTCGGTGGGGACGGGATTGTCCGGCAGCGTGGCGGGAAACCGTTCGGTCGGTCGCGCGACGGCACCGCCGGGAAGCTCCGGCCATTCCTCGAGGTCGCTCGCATCCGCGAGAAGAGCCTCTTGCGTCGCCTTCCAGCGATCTTCGATCATCGCGGCCACGGTTGCCTGCTCGTGGAGCGCGGGGACCTCTTCCGCCTCCGCCGGTCGCAGGTGCGACGGGTTTACCCAGAGAACCGCATGTTCGGGCGGGGCCACGGTGGCCCAGTCATTCCCTTCGGCCTGGAATCGGTCGACGATCCGGATGGTCTCACCCGGTGCAAGTCGTGTCAGGTCGTTCCAGGAACGCCGAGGCTCGGGCCGTCCGTTCCGGATGGCCCGTAGATTCGGGGCGTACATCAGGGTCGAGGTCTCGACCACCGCGATCCCGTTCTCCACCAGAACCGACGGGCCGAGGGCGATGAGTCCGCGAACGGATTCAAGGGCCGGACCGATCAGACGGACCGGCGCCCATTCACCGGACTCGTGGGGGCCGAGCAGGATCGGCAGCCCGGACTCCAGCTCCAGCACGGGATAGTTGGCGGATGAGGGCGGCGCTGACTTCAAGGTCACGGACGCGGCGCGGGTGATGAACCAGGTGTCCTCGGTTTCCGTCCGAACAGGCGACCCGCCGTAGGCCGAAAGTGGCGTGGCGAGGATTCCGAGAAGGACCAGGACCTTGTCCACCGGTCGTTCGAGGTCGTGGTTATTCATGCCGGGAGTCTACCAACGAGGCGACCGTCCCATGGGTGGGCAGGGGGGTTTCGAGCTGGTTTCCGATCGGGAGGGCACGCTGAACGGCACGATGCCGATCCATGCTGAAGTCGACCCCAACCTCGTCTCCGACCCGACCGGAAGTCCATCGATTCATCTCCGGGTCTTCGATCCGAAGCACGGGTCTGGCCGGCCTGGTCCTTTTCTCGGCCTGTCTCTCGGCCTGCGAGTCCCCCTTTCAGGGTGACGCGGCGTTGAACCTGCAGGATTCGGTCCGGGCATCGGTGGACCGTGAACTTCGAGATCTTCCCCCGGATTCGACTTCCGAGACGACCCGTTCGACCGTGGATCGTCTTCCCGACGAATTCGCGGAACGGCTGGTGGAATTGGAAGCGATGGGCCCCCAGCGTTCCGCCGCGGGAGCCGGTCTCGATCTGGGCGCCGGCCTCGACGGACAACTGCTCCAGCCGGTCTCGATCTCGCTCGGGGATGCGATTCGGAATGCGGTCGTCCACAATCTCGGCATTCAACAGAGTCGAATCGAACAGGCCGTCAGTGCGGCGGAGGTCGTCCGGGCGGAAGCCGCGTTCGATGCGATCCTGGGGGCGGGCACGTCTTTCAACCGGATCGACCAGCCCGGGAACGACATCATCCTGGACGCGGGCCCCACGCCGTTCGTCTTCGATCAAGGCCAGGCGGTGACCCAGTGGGGCTTCACGACCGATGTTCGAAAGCCGTTGACCAGTGGTGGTGCCCTGGAGCTCGGATTCGGGGGTGAACGGCAGCGAATCTCCAATCAACAGACGACCTTCGATCCCGCCTACGACAGTTCGGTCACCCTCGGACTCTCCCAGCCGCTCCTTCGGGGATTCGGCGAAGACGTCAACACCGCATCGATTCAGCTCGCACGAAACGCGGACCGACTCGCGGCGGTCCAGTTGCAGGCCCGACTCCTCGATCTGGTGGTCGGGGTGGAGCAGGCCTACTGGAACCTCGTGGTCGCCCGACAGGATCTGGTCATCGCGGAATGGCTGGTCGCCGAGGGAGAGCGGATTCGAGACATCCTCGACAACCGTCGTGGCTTCGACACGACGCTCGCCCAGTACGCGGATGCGGTGGCCACGGTCGAAAGCCGGAAGACCCGTCGGATCAAGGCCCGGCGTGACGTCGGCCTGGCCGCCGATGCCCTGAAGGCGATCGTGAACGACCCGGAACTTCCGGTCGGAGGCGAGTTCGATCTCGTCCCCGTGGATTACATGATCGACGCGCCGTTCACCTTCGATCTTCGGGATTCGGTCACCACGGCCCTCGGCCGGGCTCCCGCGATCGACGCGGCGGTGCTGGGAATCGACGACGCCTCCATCCGTGAGATCGTGGCCCGCAATGGTCGGCTCCCGGCGCTCGACCTTCGGGCGGAGATGGCGTGGCTCGGTCTGGCCGGCAGCTACGGCGGAAGCGTGCGAGCCATCGATGGCGACTTCGTCGATTACGTGGTGGGACTTCAGTTCAGTCAACCCATCGGCAATCGAGCGGCCGAGAGCGTGGTCAGGCAGGCGCGGCTCCGGCGGTCAAGTGCGGTGATCGCGTACCGCCAGACGGTCCAGGACACGGTGTTGGCAGTGAAGAATTCCGTTCGGGACATCGATGCCGGGTATGCGTTGGTGGGTCAGGCTCGAAACTTCCGACTGGCTCAGGCGGAGAATCTGCGGGCCCTGGAAGCCCTGCGCGAAACCCTCGCCGCTCTGACGCCGGAATTCCTGAACCTCCTGTTCCAGCGTCAGGAGCGACTGGGCGAGGCCCAGATTCAGGAGATCGGGGCCCTGGTCGCCTACAACCTGGCCATCGCCAATCTCAATCGGGCGACGGGAACCGGACTGGATGCCAGTGGCATCGACCTCGTGGTGGTCGATTCGAACGGTCGGATGCAGTCCCCGGCGGTCGAGGAGTGAGATCGTGAGCGAGCCTCTCGCCGGAGCCATCGTCCGCCCGGCCCTCGAGCCGGCATCGGTCGCTGATGCGATCGTCCGGCTCCGAGCGTCGCGTCTGGTCGCCATTCCCACCGAGACGGTGTACGGCCTCGCGGCTCGAACCCTCGACGCCAAGGCGGTCGCCGGAATCTATGCCGCCAAGGGGCGTCCCACGGACAATCCCTTGATCGCCCACGCATCGAACATCGCGATGGCGCAAACCCTGACCGCGGGCTGGACGGAGGACGCGGAGCGGTTGGCGGTCGAGCTCTGGCCCGGGCCGCTGACCATCGTGCTCCATCGGCATCCGAACGTGCCGCTGATCGCCACGGGAGGTCGGGAGTCCATCGCGATCCGCATCCCCGCCCACGCCGTGGCCCTGGAAGTCATCCATCGACTCGGAGAACCGCTCTCCGCCCCGAGTGCGAATCAAAGCGGATCGTTGTCACCCACGGAGGCTCGGCATGTCCTGGCCGATTTCGTGGATCTTGATCTTCTGATTCTCGATGGTGGACCGTGTCGGATCGGTTTGGAATCGACGGTGGTCGATCTTCGAGGCCCGACGCCGTCGATTCTGCGGCCCGGCATCGTCTCCGCCGATCGAATCTCCGACATTCTTCAACGAGCGGTTCAGGCACCGGCGCTCGTGGGGCAGGGGGATGGACCCGGAAGCGCCCTCAGTCACTACGCGCCGACCACCTCTTCTCGCCTCTGCGGCGCGGACGAGGCCGGAGGGGTGGACGTGGCGGTGATCACCTTCGGTCGGGAGATCGATTGCTCGGAAGGGGGACCCCAGGATCCGTTTCGATTGGATCTCTCCGAGGATCCGGAGGTTTCCGGGTGCCTGCTCTACGCCGCCCTGCATGCCGCCGATGTCAGTCGCTGCAAGAGGATCGACATCGTTCCGCCACCGGAGACCCCGGCGTGGGCGACGATTCACGATCGACTCCGACGCGCGACCGCCGACGCCTGATCGGCCGTCGGAATCCGTCTCACAACGAACACCCGGGCCCCAAGGGGCCCGGGTGTCTTCAAACGTTCCTTTCACGGTCGGGTTTGATCCCCTCCGGGGCGGTGACGACCAGATTCTCCGCGAGGTGTTCGGCCCAGAGGTCCATGGCCTGCTTGGCATGGCCCCAGGGATCGAACTTCTCGAAACCGAATGGGCTCCCCTTCCGCCCACCGATCATGGCGAAGACCGTTTCGCCCGACACCGAGTCGGTCACTTCCGCCTCCATGGCGGCCGCCCCCAGTCCGAATCCGGCGATCGAAGTCGCGGGATGGATGTTGAGGGCCACCACGGCCTTCTTGACATCGGTCACCGCGATCCGGACTCGGAGGACTTCGGGACCGGCTTCGTCCGCGATCTGGTGATCGCGGCCGAGGAAATCCACCACCGTCCGGTGGAAGTATTCCGAAAGCTCGGTCATCTGTTCGGTGGAGATGTCGCTCGCATCGGCGTCGTCCTCGATTCGAAGTTCGACCGGGTCGACCAGGAAACCCCGGTAGTTCGCCGCATCCACGTCGTCATTGCTCCACGTCACCAACTGATCTTGAACGTCTCCTTGCTCGAGGGAGGCATAGGTTTCAGGGGTCAGGAATCCTGACGGCGAGACCGCGTAATCCCGGGCGCAACCGCCGAGGAGGACCAGGCCCGACATCAGGCATACGGGAATCGAACGTGAGATGCGCATGACGACTTCTCCTTTGTGAAGAAGCGAAACTCCGAAGGTTCGAAGGACGACGATCGTCTGATCGAACTCGATCCACCACTACGCCTCCGGTTCGGCGGCGACCGTCAATCGGTCGGTTTTTCCATCCGATTCCTCGAGCGGATTCCGGGCCCGAAACCCGGGGTGCCGCGGCGGGAGGCCGAGGTCGGGAGATCGGTGGACTCCTGAAGCCCGGTCACGGGTCGATGGTGATGCGCGGAGACACCGCTGGTCTTCCGGCGTCAGCCTTCAGGGGCGACCGGCCGGGGTCATCGGTGGCCGTTGGACGGTCGACTCTGCGCCGGGCCGACTCGGGCTCAGGCTGTGACGCCCGACCTCGAGCCCCCGGTGTTCATCTCTGAAGAACACGGGCGCCGGTGGTCGGAAGGCGGGATCGTCGGATCGGTCGAGCCGATCACCAGTCCCGGGCGGGAATGTCGACGTCGAGCCGGGTGGCACAGTCACGAGCTTCGTCGTAGCCGGCGTCGGCATGTCGGAAGACACCCATCATCGGGTCGTTGGTCAGGACTCTGGAGAGTCGCTTCGCCGCGGCGTCGGTGCCGTCCGCGACGATCACCTGACCGGCGTGCTGGCTGAAGCCGATGCCCACGCCGCCGCCGTGATGGAAGCTCACCCAGCTCGCGCCGCTGGCGATGTTCGCGGCGAAGTTCAGGAGCGGCCAGTCGCTCACCGCATCCGTGCCATCCTTCATCGCCTCCGTCTCGCGGTTCGGGCTCGCCACGCTGCCGCAGTCGAGGTGATCGCGACCGATGACGATCGGGGCGGAGACCTTGCCGTCGCGGACGAGTTCGTTGAAGAGGACCCCGGCCTTGTCACGCTCGCCGAGCCCCAGCCAGCAGATCCGGCAGGGGAGTCCCTGGAACGCGACCCGCTCGCCGGCCATGTTGAGCCAGCGGTGGAGTCCGACGTCGTCGGGGAACAGTTCCATCAGCGCCTTGTCGGTGGTCTCGATGTCCTTGGGGTCGCCCGAGAGGGCCGCCCAGCGGAAAGGGCCGCGGCCGAGGCAGAACTGCGGCCGGATGTACGCCGGAACGAAACCGGGGAACGCGAAGGCGTTGGCGAAACCGTTGTCGAGGGCCCGCTGTCGGATGTTGTTGCCATAGTCGAACGTCTTCGCGCCCCGGTCCTGCAGGCGGACCATGATCCGGACGTGCTCTTCCATCGAATCGATCGAAAGCTGCTGGTACGACTGCGGATCCGATTCTCGAAGCACTTCGGCCTCCTCCCGGGTCATGTCTACCGGGTAGTAGCCTTCGAGCGGATCGTGGGCCGATGTCTGATCGGTCAGCACGTCGGGGATGATGTCACGTTCTTCGAGCCGGCGAAGCAGATCGATCGCGTTCCCGGGCCAGCCGACCGAGATCGCCTTCCTCGCGTTCTTCAGTTCGACCGCCCGGTCGATCGCGACGTCGAGGTCGTCGTGGATCTCATCGAGGTACCGGTCGTGCACCCGCTTCTCCAGCCGGTCCTTCTGGACGTCGGCGATGAGGCAGGTGCCTTCGGCCATGGTGACCGCGAGCGGTTGGGCTCCCCCCATGCCGCCGCAACCTCCAGTGACGCTGAGGGTGCCGGCGAGCGAGCCGCCGAAGTGCTGGCGTCCGCATTCCGCGAAGGTCTCGTAAGTGCCCTGGAGAATGCCCTGGGTGCCGATGTAGATCCAGGACCCCGCGGTCATCTGGCCGTACATCATCAGGCCCTTGTCCGCGAGATCGTCGAAGTGATTCTGGGTGGCCCAGTGGGGGACCAGGTTCGAGTTGGCGATGATGACCCGCGGGGCGTCCTCATGGGTTCGGATCACGCCGACCGGCTTGCCGCTCTGGACCAGCAGGGTCTCGTCGACGTCGAGTCGCTGGAGGGTGGAGACGATCGCGTCGAACGCCGGCCAGTCGCGCGCGGCCTGGCCACGACCGCCGTAGACCACGAGCTTCTCGGGGTGTTCCGCGACCTCGGGGTCCAGATTGTTCATCAGCATCCGCATGGCGCCTTCGGCGGCCCAGGTGCGGCAGGTCTTCTCGGCCCCCCGGGGGGCGGTGATCACGCGATTCTCGGCGGCGGTATGCATGGGAGTCGGGATTCTCTTCCAGTGATTCGGGTGGGGCGGTTCGAGGTTCAAGCCTAGTGGCACGACCCCGTCAAATCGTCTTCGATGCGCGTATTTGTCCGGATTCGATCAGGCGCTCGACCGCCTTGATGTCCGGGCCGGGGGCCCGGTCGCCGGTGAGGGCGGGGACGACCGCTCGGATGCAGGCGTGGGCGGCTTCGACCGCCGGCCCGCTGGTATCCGGACGCTGGTGTTCGAGAGCCTGGGCCATCACGAGGAGTTCGATCGCGATCACGCTCTGGAGCAGTTCCAGCGAGCGGAGGGCCAGGAGCCCCGACGTGGCGCCCATCGAGTTGTAGTCCTCGATGCCCGCACTGGTGGAGATGTTGGCGACGCTGGCGGGATTTGCAAGGGTCTGCATTTCGTTGGTGCAGGCCGCGGCCGTGTACTGGGCGATCATCAGTCCGCTCTGGAGCCCCGGATCTTCGGCCAGGTAGGGCGTGACCGGATTATGAACGTCATGCCCGCTCAGCACCCAGAAGGTTCTTCGCTCCGAGATCCCGGCCACGTGAGTGATGGCGATCCGCAGCAGGTCCAGATGAATGGCGAGCGGCATTCCGTGGAAATTGCCTCCGGAGAGGATGCGGACGTCCTGATCCGGAGCGTCGACGCCGAAGATCAGCGGGTTGTCGGTGACCGCCCCCAGTTCGTCGGCGACCACTCGACGAACCGCGGCCGCGGCATCGACCACCGCCCCGAGAACCTGGGGAATGGCTCGCAGGGAATAGGGATCCTGCACCCGCGGATCGTTCTCCCGATGGGCTTCGACGATGGTCGATCCTTCGAGCAGGGTTCGAAGCCTGGTCGCGACCTCGATCTGGCCCGGCTGGCACCGGACTTCATGGATCTCGGGTTCCAAAGGACCGTGGCTGGCCCGGCAGCCGTCGACACTCATGGCCGCCGCCACCATCCCGGCTTCGAGGATTCGGTCGAATCTGGTCAGGGCGATGACGCCGCACGCCGCCATGAGATGGGTGCCGTTGAGCAGGGCCAGGCCCTCCTTGGCCTGGAGTCGAAGGGGCTCGAGTCCCGCGGCCTTGAGGGCGATGGCCGGCGGCGCAGGGCGATGGTGCCAGAGAATCGACCCTTCGCCGATCAGGCCGCAGGCCAGGTGGGCGAGCGGGGCGAGGTCGCCGGAGGCCCCGACCGAGCCGCGACTGGGCACGATGGGGATGAGGTCGAGCCGAAGCATGTCGGCGAGGCGATCCACCAGCAGGGGACGAACACCGCTGTGCCCGCGAGCGAGACTCGCGGCGAGCAGCGACATCATCGCCCGCACGATTTCC